>DASXTR010000254.1:0-2014 GCA_036505325.1 Gaiellaceae bacterium | reverse complement strand
GCGTTCCCGACCACGAGCTCGGAGTTCTGGCACGCCCCCGGCGCCGATCCCTCGAAGATCGACACGGAGGTCCTCGCCCTCCCGTGCACGCACTGGATCGAGAAAGACGGGTCGTTCGTGAACAGCGGCCGCTGGATGCAGTGGAAAGACCAGGTCCTCCCGCCCGAAGGCGATGCCCGTCACGACCACTGGATCCTGGCCGACGTCTTCCAGCGGGTGCGGAAGCTCTACGAGGACGAGGGCGGGAAGTTCCCGGACCCGGTGATGGATCTCACGTTCCCGTACCGCGATCCGGCGAAGCCCGACCTCGACGAGATCGCCCGGGAGGTCAACGGTCAGGACCTGAAGAGCGGGCAGCGCCTCGAGACGTTCAAGGACCTCAAGGACGACGGCAGCACGACGTCCGGGAACTGGATCTACGTCGGCTCGTATCCGGAGACCGGCAACATGGCGAAGCGCCGCAACGGCGTGCAGGACCCGAAGCGCAACGACCCGACGGGCATGGGCTTCTACGCCGAGTGGGCGTGGTCCTGGCCGGCGAACCGGCGCGTGCTCTACAACCGTGCGTCGGCCGACCCTGCGGGCAAGCCGTGGGATCCGACCCGGCCGGGGATCAAGTGGGACGCGTCGCAGAAGCTGTGGGTCGGCGACGTGCCGGATTACCTGCCGGACGCCGATCCTGCCGATCCGAACTCGCCGCTGCCGTTCATCATGACCGGCGAAGGCACCGGCCGCCTGTTCTCGAACGGGCTCGTCGACGGGCCGTTCCCCGAGCACTACGAGCCGATCGAGTCGCCGATCGAGAACCCGCTGCATCCGAAGGTCTCGGCGTCGCCGGCGACGTTCCTCTACGACCAGGCCGCGGGTCGGCCGAACCGGTTCGGCACCGTCAAGGAGTACCCGTACGTCGCCACGAGCTACCGGCTCACCGAGCACGAGCACTACGTGACTCAGCACGTCGAGCGGCTCGTCGCGCTCCAGCCCGAGGCATTCGTCGAGGTCCCCGCAGAGCTCGCGCGCGAGAAGGGAATCGAGACCGGCGACATGGTGCGGGTCTTCTCGAAGCGCGGCAAGATGGAGGTACGCGCGCTCGTGACGAAGCGGCTCGGCGCGCTCACGATCGACGGGAAGAAGGTCTTCCAGATCGGCATCCCGATCCACTGGGGCTACGTGGGCATCAACACGGGCGAGCACTGGCTCGCGAACGCCCTGACGCCGTTCGTCGGCGACGCGACGGTGCGCACGCCGGAGTTCAAGGCCTTCCTCGTGAACATGGAGAAGATGTGAGTGTCGTCGCGGCACCGTGGACAGCGCGCGCCCTCCGGGCCGAGGAGCTGCGCACGCGGCACCCGTTCGCCGCCGAGCTCCTGACGCTCTACCTCGCGCTGCTTCCCGTGCAGGAGGACGCCTGGCGGACGGTGCGCGAAGACCCGCCGGCTCCGGCGGAGCTCCCGCGCTGGGCCGCGGCGGAGGTCCTGCCCGCGGTGATCGACGCGACGACGGCGGCCGGGCCGGCGACGCTCGCCGACGCGGCGCGCAGCCGCCTCCGCGAGGACGCGCTGGCCGGCTGGCTCGCCGGCGCGGAGCTCGATCCTGTCGACCGCTACCTGGCCCGGGCCTCCCTCGCCCCCGCGCTCGAGGCGCTGGGCGACCGCGCCGGCGCTGCGTGCACGCGCGACGGCGAGAACGCCGCCGTCTGCCAGCGCTGCGGCGGTCGGCCGCAACTGTCCTGGGTCGCCGACTCCGGGGAGTCGCTCGTGAGCGGACGCCGCAACCTGCTCTGCGCGCGCTGCGGGTCGAGCTGGGACCACACGCGAAGCGCCTGCCCGGCGTGCGGCGAGGCCGACGAGGCGCGACTCCTCGTGTACGCGGAGCACTGGGAGCGAGAGGTGACCGGCAACGGCAACGGCGACGGAGCCGGGGGAGCGGTCTTCCCGCACCTCCGCATCGCGGGGTGCAGCACGTGCCGCCGGTACCTGATCGAAGTCGACATGGCGCGCGACCCGCACGCGGT
>DASXTR010000253.1:0-6724 GCA_036505325.1 Gaiellaceae bacterium | reverse complement strand
TCCTTGCTCGACCAGTTCTCGAGCTCGCGGCGCACGTTGTCACCGCGCTCGACGAGCAGGATCCGGAGGCCCGACGGCGCGAGCCGGTACGCGAGCGTCCCGCCGCCGGCGCCGCTGCCGATGATGATCACGTCGAAGTCGCTGGACATGTTGCCTCCTCAGACAATGGCGATGGGCGAGCACCAGGCGCCGGTCGCGCCGCGGAGCTTCGGGAATGTGAGGACGAGTGCGAACTCGCGGACGCCCGCTGCGGCGAGCTCGGAGGTTTCGAGGTTCTCGACGACGAACACGCCGTGCTTCACGTTCAGGGTCTGCGGGACCTCGAACGGGCGCTTGGGGTCCTCTGCGGGGACCGGGCCATAGCTCCAGGTGTCGCAGCCGGTGAGCGCGACGCCGCGTTCGGCCAGCCATGCGGCCAGCTCGAGGCCCGGGCCGGGCTCGCCTGCGAGGTACGTGGCCGCCTCGTCCCAGTACTCGCCCCAGCCGGTGTGGAAGAGGACGGCATCGCCGGGCTCCGGCTCGATGCCGACATCGTCCGGCCGGATGACGTCGCCGGCGCCGAGCGGCGCGACGTCGACCAGCCAGCCGCGCGTGACGATCGGGGGCACGGTCTCGATGCCGAGCGCTGTGACCCCGCCGGCCTGTGCGATCTCCGAGACGCGGCGCCCGTTGTACGCACGGTCGCCGATCTGGAGGTGGCTCAGCGCGTCGAGATGGGTGCCGAGCTGGGTCGTTCCGGAGATCACCTCGGTGATCCAGTTGACCTCGTTCTCGCCGACCCCGCCCATGTTGGCGTGGTGGGCGGTCGTCACCAGCGTCTGGTGGAACGCCCGGCCGGGGAAGACCGGGACGCGCTCGTCGAGCACACGCCCGAGGTCGAAGATTCGACCTTCCCGCACCGACGCCAGCGCCGCCCGGCGCTTGGCGTCGGTGACGTGGTTGAGCATCCCGTGCTCGTCGTGCTCGCCGAAGGCCGAGGGCCACCAGCGTTCGACCGTCGGCGAGTGAACGTGCTGCATGGACCGGTAGTCGCGTCGGCCGCGGAGGCGTTACAGCCGGTGTAACGGCAGCCGCGGGGGACGGACAGACCGTCATGGACGTCTCCTTCGACTCGGTCGCGATCGTCGCCGCGGTCGCCGTCGTCGCGCCGCTCGCGGTGTCGGTGCCCCGGCTGCGGCTGCCGGCGATCGTGGTCGAGATCCTGCTCGGGATCGCCGTCGGCCCGCAACTCCTCGGCTGGGCGACCGTCGACGAGCCCGTGACGGTGATGAGCAGGATCGGCCTGGCGTTCCTGCTCCTGCTCGCCGGGCTGGAGATCGACTTCGGCCGGCTCCGCGGGCGCGTGCTGCGGCTGACGTCCCTCTCGTTCGCCGTCTCCTTCGCCGTCGCTCTCGCCGTGGGCTACGGACTGAGCGCGGCCGACCTCGTGAAGTCGCCGCTGCTAATCGCGATCATCCTGTCGGCGACCGGCCTGGGGATCATCCTGCCGATCCTGAAGGACGCGGGCGAGACCTCCACGGCGTTCGGCCAGGTCGTCGTCGCGGGCGCGTCGATCGCCGAGGTGGGGCCGATCGTCCTGCTCTCGCTGTTCTTCTCAGGCGAGTCGGGCGGCCTCGGATCGAAGCTCGTCCTTCTCCTCGGCTTCGCCGTGTTCGTCGCGGCAGTTGCCGCGACGATCCTCGGTCTCGAGCGGTCGATGCGCGTGTCGGAGACGCTGGTCAGGCTGCAGGACACGACCGCCGAGATCCGCGTCCGCTGCGCGTTCCTGCTGCTCGCGCTCTTCGTCGTGCTCGCGTCGCAGTTCGGGCTCGAGGCGATCCTCGGCGCGTTCCTCGCCGGCGCGACGCTGAAGCTCGTCGACCGCGACGAGGGCATGACGCACGCGTTCTTCCACCGCAAGCTGGAGGCAGTCGGCTTCGGCGTCTTCGTCCCGTTCTTCTTCGTCGCCACCGGGATCGACCTCGACGTCTCGAGCCTGTTCGACAGCGCCTCGGCGCTCGCGCGCGTGCCGATCTTCCTCGCGGCGCTGCTCGTCGTCCGCGCGCTCCCGGCGCTGCTGTACCGGCCGCTCGCGGAGCGCGGAAGGCAGCTCGTCGCCGGCGGCCTCCTGCAGGCGACGTCGCTCAGCATTCCCGTCGTCGCCGGGCAGATCGGGGTCGACCTCGGCCTGATCCGGCCGGTGAACTACGTCGCGCTCGTCGCGGCGGGGTTGCTGTCGGTCGTGATCTTCCCGCTGGTCGCGCTCACGCTCCTGCGCCAGCCCGAGCGTAACGCCACGGGCGCTTCCGAGACAGGAGCAGCATGGGCAAGCTGACTCTTCTCCTCGCCACCTTCGCGGTCGCCTTCGCGACGGCCGCGGCCGCCGCCGCCCCGACGGTCACCGTACGCTCGTCGGCCTACGGGAAGATCCTCTTCGACGGCCGCGGCTACGTCCTCTACGCGTTCACCGCCGACGCGCGCGGCAAGAGCAAGTGCTCCGGCGCGTGCGCGAAGGCGTGGCCGCCGTACACCGTCAAGACGCAACCGCACGGGCGGCTGCTCGGAACGGCGAAGCGCGCCGACGGGTTGCTCCAGCTCACGTATGCCGGGCGTCCGCTCTACTACTACGTCGGCGACCGCAAGCCGGGCCAGATCCTGTGCCAGAACGTCTCGGAGTTCGGCGGCCTGTGGCTCGTCGTGCGGCCGACCGGAAAGCTGGTGCGCTGACATGGCCGAGACGTTCGACCTGGTCGTGATCGGCGCCGGCTCCGCCGCGCGCGAGGCGGCTATCCGCGCGCGCGAGTACGGAGCGAGCGTCGCGCTCGTCGAGCGCGGGCTGTGGGGCGGCAGCTGCCCGAACGTGGCCTGCGCGCCGACGAAGGCGTACGTCGCCGCCGCGGAGCTGCTGCACGACGTCAACGCCCTCGCGGGCGCGATGGGCATCGACGTGGGCCGCGCGCGCGCGGAGCTGGCGAGGGTCAAGGCACGCAAGGATTCGCTCAGGCGCACGCAGGAGCGGTGGCTCGAGGCGCTGCACGAGCAGGGAATCGCGACGTTCACCGGAGAGGCGACGTTCGTGGACGCACGCACGATCGACGTCGACGGGGTCCAGCTCGCGGCCGACAAGATCCTGGTCGCGACCGGGTCACGGACCGCCGTACCACCGATCAGCGGCATCGACGAGATCGACTGGATCGACCACGTGTCGATCCTCGACCTCGAAGAGCTCCCTGAGTCGATGCTCTTCGTCGGCGGCGGTCCGGTCGGGCTGGAGCTCGGCCAGGCGTTCTCCCGGTTCGGGTCGAAGGTGACGATCGTCGACTTCGTCGACCGGATCGCCTTCCGGTCGGATGCGGATGCGTCCGCCGAGCTGGCCGCTGCCCTGCAGGACGAGGGCATCGAGCTCATCCTCGGCGCCTCCGTCGACTCCGTCGCCCGCGACGGCGACGTCACCGTCGCGCGGATCGGCGACCGGGAGCTCCGCGTCGCGAAGGTCTTCCTCGCCGCAGGGCGGCTGCCGAACGTCGAGGCGCTCGGTCTCGACCAGATCGGCGTCGAGACGACGCGGAGCGGCATCGTCGTCGACGATCGGATGCGGACGAGCGTCGAGGGCATCTGGGCTGCCGGCGACGTGACCGGCCTTGCGCAGCTCTCGCCGCTCGCGGACTTCATGGGCCGGCTCGCGGCCGACGACATGTTCGGCGTCGCCCGTCCCGCAGACTTCTCCCTCATCCCGACGGCCGTGTTCACCGATCCCGAGCTGGCCGGAGTCGGCCTGACCGAGGCCGAGGCCGTCGCGCAAGGACTCGACGTGAAGACGGCGTCGTACGCGCTCGCGGTCGTCCAGCGCGCGTTCTACATCGACGCGACGCGCGGCCTCTTCAAGCTCGTGTACGAGCGCGAGTCGCGCCGCGTGGTCGGGATCCACGTCGTCAGCCGCGGCGCTGCCGATGTCGTCCAGGGCTACACCCTTGCGCTGAAGCACGGTGTGACGGTCGACGAGATCGCCGCCGTGCACAACGCCTTCCCGACGTTCGGCGAGGGGCTCAAGTACGCCGCGCAGCAGGCGATTCCGGTGCAGGAGGCGGTGTCGCGGTGAAGGACCGAACGGTCGGAATCGCGACGTTCGCCGCCGGCTGCTTCTGGGGCGTCGAAGCGCTGTTCCGCTACGTGCCGGGCGTGGTCGACACGGAGGTCGGCTACACCGGCGGCACGACGCGGCACCCGACCTACGGCGATGTCCGTGCGGGCGCGACCGGCCACGCCGAGGCGGTGCGGATCGTCTTCGACCCTGGCCGCATCTCGTACCGTGAGCTGCTGGAGCGCTTCTGGGAGAACCACGACGCCACGCGGCGCCGTCCGAAGGACCAGGGCCGCTCGGCCGTCTTCACGCACTCGCCCGAGCAGGCCGCGATCGCCCGGGCCGTCAAGCGGGAGGTAGAACGCGCGGAGGGACACGCGCTCGTGACTGAGATCACGCCCTTCACGCGGTTCTACCGTGCCGAAGAGCATCACCAGCGCTACCTGGAGAAGGTCGGCGCAGTCGCGTGATCGCGCAGGCGCTCGTCGAGCACGCGACGTTCCCCGATCTCGACCTTCCGGATCACACCGGGAGGCCGCGTCTGCTGTCCGAGGTCGCCGGCGGCGATCCCGTGACGTTGATCACGTCGCGCGGCTGGTGGTGCCCGAAGGAGCAGCGCTACCTCCGCGAGCTCGTACGCCTGCAGGACGAGTTCGAGGTCGGCTACGCGAAACTCGTCGTCGTCAGCGTCGATCCGCCGGAGGTGCAGGCCGCGTTCCGCGCCGGCCTCGGCGCGCGCTTCCTGTTCCTGTCCGACGGCGACCGCCGCTGGCTCGACCGGCTCGGGCTCCGCGAGAGCACCGACACCGTGCACCACCCGTACCGTCCCGCTGCGTTCACGCTCTTTCCCGATCTGCGGGTCCATCGCGCCTACAACGGCTACTGGTACTGGGGCCGTGCGACGATGGAGGAGATCCGCCGCGACATGCGCGCGATTTCCGAGCAGGTCCGCCCGGACTGGCAGCTGCCGTGAACCAGGGATCGTCGCGCGTGTTCTTCGACGGAGAGCGGCTCGCGACGAAGCTCGGCTCGGCGGGCCGGCGGTTTCGCGCCGACCCGCGCTGTCTGGCCGTCGGCGAGGGAGAACGCGCATACGCCCACGTCTGTGCGCTTCCGGACGACGACGCGCTGCTCCCATTCGACGTCCCGGAGATCCAGGAGGTCCGCCGCGACGCCCTCGCCTGGTGGATCCCGTTGCTGGGCGACGCGCTCGTTTGCGTCACGACGCTGGCCGTCGACAGCGTCAACTACGGCGGTGCGATCACCGTCGCGCGCGACTCGAGCTTCTTCTCCGACGATCCGTTCGTGCGCATCTTTCCGGGCACGGTCGTCGAGACGGATCTCTTCCGCGCCGTCGCTCCGCCGGCCGGGCCGGTGATCGAGCGGTACAGCGGGGTCGCGTGGCCCGGCGGACGCTTCGCTGCTATAGTTAAGTGAGTGCTTAACCAAAGCCCGGCGCTCGATCGCGCATTCCACGCGCTTGGAGACCCGACCCGGCGGCTCATGGTGGAACGGCTGAGCCGCGGGCCGGCGTCGGTGAGCGAGCTCGCTCGGCCGCTCGAGATGTCCCTCCCGGCGGTGCTGCAGCACCTGCGCGTCCTGGAAGGGAGCGGCCTCGTCCGGTCCGAGAAGGCCGGGCGGGTGCGCACGTGCCGGATCGAGCCGGCGGCGCTGCGGACGGTGGAGACGTGGGCCGCCGCGCGGCGGGCGAGCTGGGAGCGCCGCCTCGACCAGCTCGGCGACTATCTCGCCGAGGAAGACGACCGATCAGACCACCGGAGGACACCATGAGCGAACGGTCCATCCATCACGACACTTTCGTCATCGAGCGCAGCTACGACGCCTCGCCCGCGCGGGTCTTCGCCGCCTGGGCGGATCCGACGGCGAAGGCCCGCTGGTTCGGGAACGGCAGCGACGCGTACGAGCTCGACTTCCAGGTCGGCGGCCAAGAGCTCAACCGCGGCGCCGGCCCGGACGGGCAGGTCTACACCTACGACGCCCTCTACCAGGACATCGTGCCGGACGAGCGCATCGTCTACACCTACGACATGCTCCGCGACGAGACGCGGATCTCGGTCTCGCTGGCGACGGCAGAGTTCAAGCCCGACGGCGACGGCACGCGGCTGACCTACACCGAGCAGGGCGCCTACCTCGACGGGGAGGACAAGCCGGAATACCGCGAGCGGGGCACCCGCGACCTGCTGGACGCGCTGGGCGCGGAGCTGCGTCGGGAACCTGCCCCCGCTTGACTCAGGACGCGCGCGGGAAGTCGGCCGTCGAGAAGACCTGCTCGTCGGCAAGGATCGTCATGGCGTCGTAGCCACGCGGGCGCGCCGTCCACGTCGGCGCCGCCTTCCCCATCGCGAACGCGGCCGTCGCGTGCGCATCCGCGGTGCCGAGGTCGGGGCCGACGACGGTGACCGAGAGGACGCCCGTCGGCGGGCGGTGCCGTTCTCCATCGCAGCAAGGAACCAGCGCTTCCTCGGAATTCCGTGAGAGGGTCCTGAAGAACTCCCTGAGAGCCGCGGCGTCTCACCCGTCTCTCAGAAATCGTTCGTACCGTGGCGCCATGACCACTCACGAGAACGACCCCACCTTCACCCGGCGCGGATCGCTGATGCGGCTCGCCGGCCTCGCGTCACTCGCCGCCGGCGGCGCGGCCTG
>DASXTR010000252.1:0-3103 GCA_036505325.1 Gaiellaceae bacterium | reverse complement strand
GTGACGACGATGACCTTGGTACTACCGGTTGAAGAGGCCAATCAGCTCTTGCCGCTGACGATCCGACAGGCCGCCGACCGTCTTCGACTGGCTGATCCGGCACTGGTTGAGCAGACGCGCCGCCTTCACACGGCCGAACTTCGGCACGGCCATCAGCATGTCGAAGACCTTTGCCGTCGAGACGAACTGCGGCGGATCGCGCAGGATCTGCTCGATCGATACCGAGCCGGACTTGAGGTCCTTCTTCAGCTGGGCGCGCTTCACCCGGATGTCGTTCGCTCTCTTGAGCGCTTCCATCCGCTGGTCGAGAGAGCGGACGGGAGCCTGCACCTGGGTCTGGGGCGGCACCATGAGCGCCGCATACTAACAACCCCATCGCGGGGTGCAACTGCGAACGTTTGGTCTAGTTTTCCAATTTGACAACACGCTCGCGGACGTCTTCGTGTGCTGTGCAGAACGCATCCTCGGGTGTCGTGTAACCCCGACGCGCGGCCTCGTCGCCGAGTTCGGCGCGCACCCGTTCGGCTGCTCTGTTGTCAGAGAAGAAAACGGTCCCGAGTGCCACATGGTTCGCTCCGGACGCGATCAGCTCGAGCGCGTCCCGACCCGTCGACACGCCGCCCATGCCGACGATCGGCAGCTGCGTCACGCGCCTGCATGCGTACACGCATGCGAGTGCGATCGGCTTCAGTGCAGGACCGCTGTACCCGCCGGTCGCACGCGTAAGCATCGGGCGCAGGTGCATGTCGAGCGCCAGGCCGCGCATCGTGTTGACGAGGCTGAGGCCGTCGGCTCCGGCCGCCTCGACTGCACGGGCGACCTGGGCGATGTCCCACGCCGCCGGCGAGAGCTTCGCGTAGAGCGGCAGCTCCGTGGCCGCGCGGCAGGCGGCCACGATCTCCGCGGCCGACTCCGGCGCCTCGTCGACGTTCGGACAGCTCAGGTTGAGCTCGATCGTCACATCGGTCAGGCGCGCGCACGTCTCCGCGTACTCGTGGGCTGCGAACCCGCCGACGGACACCCACAGCGGCACGCCGAGGCCGCGCAGCACAGGAAGCGTCTCGGTGAGGAAGCGGTCGCGTCCCGGATTCGCCAGGCCGATCGCGTTCAGCATGCCGTGGTCGGTCTCCGCGATCCGCACGGGCGGGTTGCCCTCGCGGGGCTCCGGCGTGACCGTCTTCGTGACGAAGGCGTCCAGCGTGCGCGCGACGTCGGGTGCGGTCAGCGCGTCGAGGCACCCGCTCGCGTTCAGGAGCACAGGACGGGTCCCTTCACGCAGAGCCGCTCGAGCCTGCCGTCGACCTCGACGACGCAGCCGTAGCACGCGCCGTAGCCGCACGCCATCGGCGCCTCGCAGGCGAGTTGTGCTCTGGTGCACAAACGACGGACCGCCTGCAGCATCGGCTCGGGCCCGCACGCGAGCGGGACGCGGCCGGGCGGCAGGATGTCCGTGACGAGCACCGGGTCGATCACGACCTCCGCATTCGGCACGAGCGCCGCGGCCTCGGCGTGGTGCTCCGTGCGGAAGCCGAGCACGGCCGGCGGCTGCTCGAGCCACTCGGAGAGGTACGGAAGCGGCGCGACACCGATGCCGCCGCCGACGAGCACCGGTTTCCGGACGTCGAGGCGGAAGCCGTTCCCGAGCGGGCCGAACACCGCCAGCCGGTCGCCCGCCTCGACCGACGCGATCGCGTTGGTGCCCGGGCCGATCGCGTCCACCAGGAACGCCAGCTCGCCGCGCGGCGCGAAGCAGAGCGAGAAGGGCCGCGGCAGCAGGCGGCCGGGCGCCTCGAGCATGAAGAACTGGCCGGGCGCACCCGGGTCGAGCGAACCCCGCGCGATCCGCACCAGCGTGTACGGGCCGACCGTCTCGACGGCGACGACGGCGCGCCGCTCACGCCGCGGCATGGCGCTCCTGCAGGCTCAGCACCTCTTCCGCACGCGCTTTCTCGATCGCCTCGACCGCTGCGCGCGCCCCCGCGAGCGTCGTGATGCACGGAACGCGGGCGATCGTCGCCGCCTCGCGGATCGCGTAGCCGTCGCGGCGCGCGTTGCGGCCCTCGGGTGTGTTCACGACGAGATCGAACCGGCGCTTGCGGAGGAGCTCGACGACCGTGGCGCCCTTGTCGACGCCGCCGACGGCGAGGCCGGCCGCGGCGAGCGCCCTTGCGGTGCCGGCGGTGGCGACGAGCTCGAAGCCGAGCCGCGCGAGGTTCCGCGCGATCGGGACGACCGCGTCCTTGTCCGCATCGCGGACCGTGACGAACGCCGTGCCGCACGACGGCAGCGCACGCCCGGCGGCGCGCTCGGCCTTCGCGAACGCGGTTGCGAAGTCCGCGGCGCTCGCCATCACCTCGCCGGTCGAGCGCATCTCCGGGCCGAGCACCGGGTCGGCGCCGGGGAAGCGGGCGAAGGGAAGCACCGCGGCTTTGACCGACACCTGCGCGGGCCGCGGCTCGGGCAGGCGGAGCTCGCGGAGCGTCGCGCCCGCGGCGAGCCGGCAGGCGGCGTCGACGAGGTTGACGCCGATCGCCTTCGACGCGAACGGGACCGTACGCGACGCGCGCGGGTTCACCTCGAGGACGTACACCTCGCCGCCGGCGATCGCCGCCTGCACGTTGAGCAGTCCGACGACGCCGAGCGCCGGGCCGAGCCGTTCGACGATCGCGCGCACGCGGCCGTCGTCGGACGGCGCGGGCAGCACGCACGACGAGTCGCCCGAGTGCACGCCCGCCTCCTCGACGTGCTCCATCACCGCGGCGACGTACGTCTCGCGGCCGTCGCAGAGTGCGTCGACGTCGAGCTCGACGGCGTCCTCGAGGAAGCGATCGACCAGCACGGCGCCGTCGACGGCCTCCATCGCGGCGCGCACCTCGGTTTCGTCGTAACAGACGCGCATCGCGCGTCCGCCGAGCACGTACGACGGCCGGACGAGCACGGGATAGCCGATCGACTCCGCCGTCGCGACCGCCTCGTCGGGCGTCGACGCGATCCCCCACGCCGGGCAGCGCACGCCGAGCTCGTCGAGCAGACGGCCGAAACGCTCGCGGTCCTCCGCCAGGTCGATCGCGTCGAACGGCGTCCCGAGGATGCGGTAGCCGGC
>DASXTR010000251.1:0-2328 GCA_036505325.1 Gaiellaceae bacterium | reverse complement strand
GCGCGTGGGACGGTCAAGGCGCATGCCTGGTCTACGCCGCGTCGAGGAAGGCCGGATGCGCCACCGGACGATGGCGGAGTACGCCCTCGAGGAGCTGCGCGAGGCGATCATCCTCGGCGAGCTCCCCGCCGGCACCCCGCTGCGCCTCGACGAGCTGGCCAGGTCGCTCGGCATGAGCATTTCGCCGATCCGCGAGGCGGTGCGCCAGCTCGAGGCGCACGGCCTGGCGAAGCACGTGCCCCACCAGGGTGCGAAGGTGCTCGACTTCGATCCGGACGACCTGCGCGACCTGTTCGAGGTGCGCCTCGGCCTCGAGAGGATCGCCGTGCGCCGAGCGGCGGAGCGGTTCACGCCGGAGCTGGAGGAGGTCGCCCGGCGCAACCTGGCGCGGCTCGACGACGCTCGCGCGACCGGCGACGTGCGCGAGGCGATGCGCGCGCACACCGACTTCCATTTCACGCTCTACGAGGCCTCGGGCTCCGGGTGGCTGACGAGCCTGATCCGACCGGCGTGGGACCGGTCGGAGCGGTTCCGCCCCGCGCTCCTCTCGCCGGGAGGCGAGCCGCAGGAGCGTCACCGCGAGCTCGACGAGCGTCTGCTCACGGCCTGCGTCGCGCGCGACCCTGAGGCGGCGGCGGCGGCGCTCTACGAGCACCTCGAGCTCGCGAGCGTCTTCTTCGAGCGCGAACTCGGCGGCCGCGGCATCTTCGAGCGCTAGCTCCCTCGCAGCCGCCGGATCGACGGCCGGGACGGAGGTCACACTTCCGAACCCGTCGTCAGACGAGGCGAACGAAAGGGTGACCTTGCCGTGACGAGAGCGTGACCGACGATCCACAACGGCGGGAACCCGGCCCGTAGAGCGCTCGAGCACGACGTCACACTTCCGTACCCGTCGTCAGACGACGGGGTTGAAAGGGCAACGGCTTCGTCACGGATGTGTGACTCCTAGCGGCGGACGGCTTTGCGGACGCGGTTCGCGAGCCTCGCCGGCGCCGACGGCTCGAGGAGTTGCTGCGCGACGAGCGTGCCGGAGCCTGCGCCGAGGCCCGGGCCGGGGTGCGTGCTTGCGCCGATGTGCCAGAGGCGGTCGACCGGCGTGCGGTGGCCGGGTTGGCCCGCGAACGGGCGCCAGAGGAAGTTCTGGTCGAGTGCCAGCGAGCCGCTGTACGGGTCGCCGTGGACGAGGTTCGGGTTCGCCGCTTCCAGGTCGGCCGGCGAGAGTGCCGTGCGCGCGAGGATCGACGACTCGAGGTTCAGGATGTGGCGTGCGAGCCGGGCCTGGATGCGATCGGCGTAGCGCTCGCGCAGGTCCTCGGTCCAGGTGCCGTCGCCGACGTCGAGCTCGCCGACGACGTCGCCTTTGACGTGCCACGGGAGCTCCTGGAGCTGGATCCAGAGGATCCCCTTGCCGTCGGGGGCGCGCGACGCGTCCATCGTCAGCGGCTGCCCCACGACGATCGTTGCCTCAGCGGGCAACAGACCGCGCTCGGCCTCGTTCACCGCGCGCGAGACGCCGTCGAGGCCCGGCGTGACGTGCACGATCGCGGTGCCGCCGAGGCGCTCGTCGCCCTCCCAGCGCACCGGCTCGGAGAGCGCGTAGTGGATCTGCATCTCCGACCGGCCGTAGCGGAAGCGGCGCGCCCTTCGCGCAACGTCCGTCTCCGGGTTGCCGAGTAGAGGGCCGTAGAGCTGCGTCGGCGTCACGTTGCAGATCACCGCGCGCGAGGCCGTCAGGGTTTCGCCGGCCGCGGTCCGCACGCCCACCGCCTTGCCGCCCTCGACGAGGACGCGCTCGACCTCGACGCCCGTCTCGGTGGTGCCGCCCTGCTCCCGGATCAGCGCAGCGAGCGCCTCTGCGAGCCGTGCGCCGCCGCCGCGCGGGATCGGCATCCCTCCCTCCTGCACGGCGACGGCGATCACCGACGCCATGTAGCCCGACGCCGCCGCGTCGGGGCCGAGCCCGGTGTGGAGCACCCACGGGGCGAGGAGGCCGTGCGCGCGGTTCGAGGAGAATGTCTCCTCGAGCCAGTCGCGCGCCGAGATGAGCAACCGCCCGGTGAACTCCACCGCACCGCGCGCGCCGAGCCGCCGGTACGCCCGCGTCGCGAGCCCGAGGCCCTGCCGCGACCACAGCTCGGTGCCGAGGACGCCGAAGGCGAGGTCGGCGGTCGGGAAGAAGCCCGCGAGCAACGCGCGCCATGCCTCGCCGTCGCCCGCGTGGTGGCGGTCGAGCTCGGCCGCGTTCGCGTCGGCGGTGCGCAGGAGGAACGCGCTCTCGCCGTCCGGGTAGATCGTCCCCGTCGGCAGCTCGGTGTTCAGGTACTCGAG
>DASXTR010000250.1:0-7735 GCA_036505325.1 Gaiellaceae bacterium | reverse complement strand
GGTCCAAGCAGGCCCGGCTGATGCCGCGCGTGCTCGGCTTCGGCCCGAGCTTCGCGAGCACGGCCGGTCAGCCGTTCGATCTCGGCGTCGAGCGTGCTTCGCGTTTCATGCGCGTACTCGGTCAGACGCACGATTTTACGGACGGCAGGAGATGCTCCTAACGCCTCGACCGCAACTCCCACCTGTTCCGCTCCGTTCAGAAGCTGGGGAGCGGTCGGCGACCACGACGGAGCTCGGGTAAGGAGGAGCTGGCCCCGTTGCTGCAGCACGCTAGGTGCGCACCAGTTGCGCACCAGTCGCACCCCGAACCGAGCGGTTTCCAGCGGGCTCGAGCGGCAAGCGACGGTAGCGGCTGGGGCGCCTTAAAGACCGCGGAAACCCGCTGCAATGAGCGGGTTTCCGCTTAACGGAGCGGCGCCGGAGTCGAACCGACCCAGCGTGGGGCTACCACACCTCAGCGGTTTTGAAGACCGCCTGGGCCACCGGGCCCATGCCGCTCCGGTGGACATTCAAGCGGAACCTTGAGAACCCGGTCCGCGCGGCGTACCCTCACTGCAGGAAACAGAGCTGCGGCGGGTAAGAAAGCGAGGTTCCTCGTGACCGACATCCCTGCCGTCGCAGTCGACATCCCCTCCGAGCGCGCCGCGGCCGATCCGCAGCCCGATCACAGCTTCCCCGACCTCGTCTGGGCGCACTACGCTTGGGAGCGCTCGCGCGAATCGCAGACGCCGGACGCGCGCAAGCTCGACGCGTATCGGCGCACGCGCGCCGCGTTCGAGGCGAAGCACGGCGAGATCGTCGAGGCCTACTGGTGCCAGGAGGAGGCGTCCGCCGTTGCGGTCACGGTCAAGCCCCGTCCGAAGCTGCTGCGGATGCTCGGCTTCGAGCCGACGATCCGGTTCCACCAGGTCGCGGACTGGGAGACGCGGCACGCGCCGGCGATCGCCGATGCGCTGCACGTCTGCGAGACGCAGGCGGTGAAGGTCGCCGAGGTCCTCCGGGGCGCGAGCGAACGGATCGCGATGCTCTGGGTCTACTCGGTCGCGCAGCACTTGCTCGGGTTCGTCGAGCGCAACCGCGGCCAGCCGTCACCCGAGGCCGCGGAGGCGGAGGCGAAGAAGCAGTACAGCGAGCTCGTTCAGATCGAGGGCTACTACCACCGCGCCGGCGAGAAGGCCGGGCGCCTCGTCTACGTGACGGGGATGCTCTTCGGCGTCGTCGGCCTCATGGCCATCGCGCTCGCGCTCGTCGGACTGCTCGCGCTGTTCGGGGCGTTCGACGCGAGCGACGAGGGCGTGCGGGACTTCTTCGTCGCGTACGGCGCAGGCGCGATGGGCGCCATCGTCTCCGTCCTCACGCGTATGTCGACGTCGGACCGGGAGGGGAAGGAGAAGTTCAACGTCGACTTCGAGGTCGGCCGCGCGACGCTGCGCTGGCTCGGGAGCTTCCGTCCGTTCCTCGGCGCCGTGTTCGGGATCGTGGCCTACTTCGCCTTCAAGGGCGGCCTCGTGCAGGTCAAGATCGAGAACGTGAGCGAATTCGAGTACTACACGGTGCTCGCGTTCGTCGGCGGGTTCAGCGAGCGCTTCACGCAGGTCATCACCGGCACCGCGGAGAAGATCCTGCAGCCCGCGGAAAAGACCTAACGCGCCGCCCGCCTGAGGACGCGCTCGTCGCCGACGCGGCGGGTGAGCCCATCCGCGTCGTAGCGCTCGAGAAGGAGCTGCGCGACGCGCCGTGAGACGCCAAGGTCGTCGCGGAACGCGGCGATCGTGATCGGCGCGAGCCGTTGCAGCGCGTCCCGGCCGCGCGCGTAGAGGCCGGGCGAGACGGCGAAGCCGTCGCCGACGCGCACGAGCCGTCCTTGCGTCTCGAGGAACGCGGCGAGGTCGCGGTCCGCGACCTTCACGGCGTCGCCCGACTCGAGCGCCGCCTGCAGCTCCGACGCGGCCTGCGCGCGCTCGCCGAGCGAGGCCGCGGCGCCCGGCAGGTAGACCTTCGCACCGCGGCGCTCCACGCCGAGCTGGTTCGCGACGGCTCCGCTCCACGGCGCGGACGGAAGGAGCTCGGCGAGCGCCAGCCCGGGGTCGAGCGGGCTCGACTCAGCGCGCTCGGCGAGCCGCGTCCGGACGCGCGCGCGCAGCTCCTCGAGCCACGCGTCGGAGAAGTACGCGTCCCCGGCCGCGCGCACGGCCGCGAGGCCGCGCGCGAGCTCCGGCGGCGAGAGCAGCCCGCGCGCCTGCAGCTCCGGACCCGTCACCGGCTCGTGCACCAGAGCACGAACGATCTCCTCGGGGTCGCCGCGCTCGAGCACTGCGAGCCGGTCCGGATCGAGCCGCCGGGGCGGTGCGGGGTCGAGGACGACGCCGCCGCCGACTGTCGTCTCCGTGCGGAGCACGACACGGTCGCCGCGAGCGGCGACGACCGGCTCGGCGAGTCGCAGCTGCGCGTAGTTGCCCGCACGGGCAACACGTGCCGCGACTGCGCGGGTGCCGACGTGCACCGTGACCGCGGCCGGCACGTCGTCGAGCTCCTCGAGCCGCACGTCGAGTCGGTAGCTCACGGGGTAGTGGCCGGGCTCGACGAGGACGTCGCCGCGCCCGAGGTCGCCGCGCTCCACCGACGGCAGGTTGACCGCGACGCGCTGTCCCGCGTCCGCGCGCGCCACGGGCGCGTCGTGCACCTGCACGCTGCGCACGCGCACGCTGCGACCGGCCGGTTCGACGCGGAGCACGTCGCCGGCGGCGATCGAGCCGGACCAGAGCGTCCCGGTCGCGATCGTGCCGATGCCCTGCAGCGTGAAGACGCGGTCGACGTAGAGGCGCGTCGCCCGCTCCGGATCGCGCTCTTCGACCGGCACCCGCGCGAGCGCCGCGCGCAGCTCGTCGAGGCCCGCCCCCGTCTTCGCCGACACGGGAACGACCTCGGCACCGGGGACGAGCTCGTGCCCCTCCTCGACCGCGAGCGCGAGCGTCTCCTCGTCGACCGCGTCCGCCTTCGTCACCGCGACGACGCCGCGGTCGACGCCCAGGAGGCGCAGCACGGCGAGGTGCTCGTGCGTCTGCGGCCGCGCGCCCTCGGCGGCGTCGATCACGAGCAGGAAGAGGTCGATCCCGGTCGCGCCCGCAATCATCGTGCGCACGAACCGTTCGTGGCCCGGCACGTCGACGAGCGACATCCTCCGCCCGTCGGGCAGCTCGAGCGGGGCATAGCCGAGGTCGATCGAGATCCCGCGCGCCTGCTCCTCCGGCAGCCGGTCCGTGTCCTTGCCCGTCAGCGCACGGACGAGCCACGTCTTGCCGTGGTCGATGTGACCGGCGGTGCCGACGGTGACGGGCATCAGAGCGTGACCGGGCGCGTCGGGTGGCGCCAGACCTCGACCGCCTCGCGCCGCAGGCTGTCGACGAACTCGGGCGTGCGTCCGAGCTGCTCGCGCGTGCGGAACTGTGGCGGGCTCCCGTCGGAGACGGCGTCGACCAGCTCCTGCTCGACGTTGCCGTCGAGCGGGCTCGCCACGATGACGAGCAGCTCTCCGCCGTCGAAGATCCAGACGCCGAGCAGCTCGTCGCCGAGCCGCTCCTGCAGCAGGTCGAGGTACGGAGCAGGCTCCATCGTCGCCACTTTAGGCAGGCCGCGCCTCGACGAGCCCGTCCTCGATGCGCTCGATCCGAAAGCCGCTTCGCTCGAGCAATGCGCGCCACTCGTCCTCGGTCCGCTCGCGGCCGCGGTTCAGGGCGAGCATCAGCAGGTCGAGCCACTTCGCGCCGTGCGGGTCGTTGCCCGGCGGAATGACGGCGTCGGCGATCAGCACGCGCGCGTGCGCGGGCCCGGCCGCGCGCACCTGCGCGAGGATCCTCGCCGCGGCGTCGTCGTCCCAGTCGTGGAGCACGACGGCGAGGACGTAGGCGTCCCCCACCGGCACGGGGTCGAACATGTTTCCGCCGACAACGTCGATGCGGTCGGCGAGACCCGCCGCTGCGACGCGCTCCTCCGCCTCCCGCGCGACCTCGGGGAGATCGAAGACGATGCCGCGCAGCGACTCGTTGTGCCGCAGGAGCTCGATCAGGAGCGTGCCGTTTCCGCCGCCCACGTCGACGACCGTCTCGTCGTTCCACGGAACCTCTGCGAGCGACTCGACGCGGCGCTCGGCGCCGCCCTGCATCGCGCGGTCGAAGAGCGCGGTCTCCTCGGGGCGCGCGGTCAGCCACTCCCACCAGCCCGTGCCGAACACGCGGCCGAATGTCTCTTCGCCGGTCCGGACGGCGTGCGGGGCTTCGAGCAGCGCGGCGTTCCAGACCCCGCCGAAGAAGTGGGCGAAGGCACTCCATTGGGTGCCGCGGCGGAGCAGCTCCGACTCCTCCGTGTTGGAGAACACGTCCGGTTCGCCCTCGGAGAACACGCCGTCGCTCGCGAGTGCGCGCATGACGCGGCGGAGGACGTCCTCGTTCGCGCCCGTTCGCCGTGCGAGCTCGCCGATCGGGCGCGGGCCGTCCGCGAGCTCGTCGGCCACGCCGAGCTCAGCCGCGACGCGAAGCGCCTGTACGACGAGACCGCCGCGCATCAGCTCCCAGAGGTGTGCGCTCACCGTGCGGCCGCGACGGCGGCGGCGACCTCGTCGACCTCGTCGTCGGCGAGCGTCCGGCAATCGAGGAGGAGCCGGCCGTCGCGGACGATTCCGACGACGGGCGGCTCGTGCGCCCGCAGCGGCGCGGCGAGCTCTTCCGCGACCGCGCACGCGAACGACGGTAGCTCGGCGAGCGGGAGGGCGCCGCCGCCGACGCGCGCGACCGTCTCCTCCACCTCGCCGCCGACCGCGACGGCGAGCCGCTCGGCGCGCGCGCGCACGGCCGTCGTCTCCTCACGCAGCATCCGCACGACGGGAATGCGCTCCGGCGCGTCCAGGTAGAGCTGGAGGGTGCCTTCCAGGGCGGCGAGCGTCAGCTTGTCGGCGCGCAACGCGCGCTGCAGTGCGTGGCGGCGCAGGCGCTCGACGAGGTCGGCGCGCCCGACGACGATCCCCGCCTGCGGCCCGCCGAGGAGCTTGTCGCCGCTGAAGCAGACGAGGTCGGCGCCGGCGACGAGCGACTCGCGGGCCGACGGCTCGTCCTCGAACGTGGCAAACGCGCCCGACCCGAGGTCGTCGACGAGCGGCAGCTCGTGCCGGCGCGCGACCGAGGCGAGCTCGCGCAACGACGGCAGCGATGCGAAGCCGACGACGCGGAAGTTCGACTGGTGGACGCGCAGCAGGAGCGCCGTGTCGGACGTGACGGCCGCGTCGTAGTCGGCGGCGCGCGTCCGGTTGGTCGTCCCGACCTCGACGAGGCGCGCGCCCGAGCGCGCAAGGACGTCGGGGATGCGGAAGCCGTCGCCGATCTCGATCAGCTCGCCGCGCGAGACGAGCACCTCGCGCCCCTCGGCGAGCGCCGCGAGCGCGAGCAGCACGGCCGCCGCGTTGTTGTTGACGACGAGCGCCGCCTCAGCGCCGGTCAGCCGGCGCAGGATCGCCGCGACGTGGTCCTGGCGCGAGCCGCGAGTGCCCTCGGCGAGCGAGTACTCGAGGTTCGAGTAGCCGCGCCCGATCTCGTTCACGCGCGCGAGGGCCTCGGCGGCGAGCGGCGCGCGCCCGAGGTTCGTGTGCACGATCACGCCGGTCGCGTTCAGCACGCGCCGCAGCGACGGCCGGCGGACAGCGGCGAGCTCGTCGCGCAGCCGCGCCTCGAGGTCACCCGGCTCGGCGCCGGCGCGGATTTCCTCGCGGGCACGCGCAAGCACGGATCGGGCCGCGTCGACGGCAAGCGGATCGTCGGCCGTGCGAGCGAGTTCGTCGACGGACGGTAGGTCGCGGAGCTCCATCAGGAGCCAAGATATCCGTCGGAACGCGGCGGCCTCCGGCGCCGTTGCTTCACTGTCAGGGTGAAGAAGCCGATCGTCGTCCTCCTCGCGGCTCTCGTCGCGGTTGCCGCCGCGGCCGGTGCGCGCGCGGTCCAGTACCGCGGCGAGGCGAATCCGGGCGTGCACGTGCTCGGTTCCGACGTGGGCGGGCGCGACCGCGCCGGCGTCGAGGCTGCGGTGCGTCGGGCGGCCGACGGCTGGCTCGCGCACGTCGTCGAGCTCCGGACGCCGGAGCGCGTCGTGCACGTGCGGCGCGGCGACCTGCTGCAGCTCGACGTGCCGGCGACCGTCGATCGCGCATTCGCGGCCGGGTCGCCGTTCTCGCTCGGCGAGACGGACGTTGGACCCGTCTGGCGGCCGCGGCCGAGCACCTACGTCGAAGGGATCGCGGCGTACGGGCGCGACCCGGTGTCGGCGAGCGTCGAGGTCGCCGGCACGGAGCCGGTCGTGCATCCCGCCGTGATCGGCCTGCGCCTCCGCGAGGACGCGCTCTACCGGACGCTCGAGAGCGGCGCCGAGCGCGTCGATGCGCCCTTTGCGGAGATTCCGCCGGCGATCGGCGATCCCGCCGCGCGCAGCGCCGCCGCGACCGCGCGCGCGTATCTCGAGGCGCCGATCGCGATCGACTACCACGGCGCCCGCCGGGGATCGCTCTCGCCCGCGCAGCTCGCGCAGGCGCTTGAGCTCCGTCCGCGCACACACCGGTACGCGGTCCTGCTCGACCGCGACCGTCTTGCGGCGCTCGTCCGCCCGCGGCTCGGCAAGTGGATCGTTCGCGCGCGCAACGCGCGCTTCGCCGTCAACGGAGACCACGTGACGGTGACGCGGTCCGCGCCGGGCCGGGACGTCGACCCCGATCGCCTCGCGGCGGCGCTGTCGAATGCCGTGCACGGCGACCGCATCGCCCACGTCGAGCTCGGGCCGCGCAACCCCGACCTGACGACGGCTGAGGCGCGCGCCCTGAAGATCCGCACGAAGCTGGTCTCCTTCACCACCGAGATGGGCGTGTCGTCGTCGAACCGGATCCACAACGTGCACCTGATGGCCGACTACATCGACGGCACCGTGATCCGCCCCGGCGAGGCGTTCTCGTTCAACCGCGTCGTCGGCCCGCGCACCCCTGAGCGCGGGTTCCTCGAGGGGCAGATGATCGTCGGGTCGCTGCTCCTGCCGTCGATCGGCGGCGGCGTCTGCCAGACCGCCACGACGCTCTTCAACGACGCGTTCGAGCTCGGCCTGCCGATCGTCGAGCGGCACAACCACTCGCTGTACATCTCGCACTACCCGCTCGGACGCGACGCGACAGTGTCGTGGGGCGGCCCCGACTTCCAGTTCCGGAACGACTACGAGAGCGGCCTCCTGATCAAGGCGTCGTACACCGACTCGACGCTGACCTTCACGTTCTACGGGACGCCCGAGCACCGCCGCGTCACCGCGACGACGACCGACAAGACGAACTTCAAGCAGCCGAAGATGACCTACGCGGTCGACCCGAGCGCGCCCCGCGGATCGGTCAAGCTCGTCCACGGCTCGGGCGCGATCGGCTTCGACGTCACCGTCCGCCGCGAAGTCCGCGACGCCGGCGGCAAGCTCCTCCGGAAGGACACGTTCCTCTCGCGCTACGTCCCGGAGGGCCCGACGACGGTCTACGGCCCCGGCAAGAAGCCGCCGGGCCCGTACTACGTGATTCCCGAGACCTAGCCGGGTAAGGACGCGGGCGTGAAGGTGCGCACCGACGACGACCTCTTCGCGCCGTCCCTGCAGGGCGAGGCGCGCGTCGAGCCGCTCACGCAGGGCGAGCGCCCGTGGGAGCTGACGTCGCAGTTCTACGTCGCGTTCTTCG
>DASXTR010000249.1:0-4300 GCA_036505325.1 Gaiellaceae bacterium | reverse complement strand
CCGGCGACGAAGTCCCGGACGACCTGGAAGTTGACGTCGGCCTCGAGCAGGGCGAGCCGGATCTCGCGCATCGCGCGCGAGATCGCCTCCTCGTCGAGCTTCCCCTTCTTGCGGAGGTCGCCGAGGGCGGTCTGGAGCTTGTCGGAAAGGGCGTCGAACACCGGCCGAACAGTGTACTGGCGAGGCGTTTTCGGCCCGTGGCGGCCGTCGGACCGGCCGCCGCCGACCCTCCGCGCGGGCTCCCCCTCGGGGGGCGAAACCGCCCCTTCCGGAAGCGTTGCAGAGATCGCGTGACGCGTGGGTGACGGGTGTGTGCCGAAAGCGGAAGGCTTCTTCCACACACCCGCGGCGCGGCGGGCTCGCCTACCGGTCGAGCGCGTAGGTCATCGCAGGCGTGCCGGTGAGCCCGGCGGCGAGCCCGCGGCCGAGAGACCTAGACCGACTCGGGCTCCGGTTCGTGCCGCTCGTCGGGCTCGCCGGGATAGGCCACGCGCCAGGCCGTGACGGCGGCGAGGCCGATCCAGAGGACGTCCCAGAAGCTGAACACGATGCCCTTGTTGTCCATGAACAGGTTCCACGTGTCACCGGAGAGGAACCCGTAGGTCTCGCCCAGCTCCTCGCGGGCGATGAACACGAACGAGAGGTACTTCCCGAGCAGGATGCCGATGAGCGCCGCGACGACTGCGACCGCCGCGAGCGGCGTCCTCTTTCGCCGCCGCGCTGCGAAGACGACCGTCGTCCCCACGAGGAAGCCGATGCCCCAGGCGGCGACGCCGATCTCGTAGTCGCTGACCTTGACGATGAGGGCCCAGACCACGCCGGCGGCGATCGCCGCGGCGAGGCCGGCCGCAGCCGCGAGCGCGAGACCCATCCCGTTTTCGGTCTCGCGGGCGGGAGTGGGAGTGTCCATGCCGGCGCTGTTCCCCGGCCCGGGAGGCGCTAACCCGAGACGAGCGCGCGCGCGAAGTCGCCGGGGTCGAACGGCCTGAGATCGTCCAGGCCCTCCCCCACGCCGACGAGCTTGACCGGCAGTCCGAGCTCGTAGGCGATCGCCACCGCGATGCCGCCTTTCGCCGAGCCGTCGAGCTTCGTCAGCGCGACGCCCGTCACGTCGACGGCGTCGTTGAACAGGCGCGCCTGCTGCAGTCCGTTCTGGCCCGTCGTCGCGTCGACGACGAGCAGCGTCTCGTGCGGCGCGCCCTCGAGGCGGCCGGCGATCACGCGGCGCACCTTCGCGAGCTCGTCCATCAGGTTCGTCTGCGTGTGCAGCCGGCCGGCCGTGTCGACGATCACGATGTCCTCGCCCGCGCCGACGGCGTCGTACGCAACCGCCGCCGGGTCGGAGCCGCGGTCGCCGCCCACGAAGCGCGCGCCGGACCGCTGCGCCCAGATCTCCAGCTGCTCCTCCGCCGCGGCGCGGAACGTGTCGGCCGCGCCGAGCGTCACCTCGCGGCCGTGCTCGCGGAGCTTCTGCGCGAGCTTGCCGATCGTGGTCGTCTTGCCGGTGCCGTTGACGCCCACGACGAGGATCACCGACGGGCGGTGCGCGACGTCGAGAATCGGCGGCTCGCCGAGCAGCGCGGCGATCTCCTCCGCGAGCGCCGCGGCCAGCTCCGTGAGGTCCTGCCGCGCCTCGAGCCGACGCACGAGCTCGGCGGTCGCGCGCACGCCGACATCCGCCTGGATCAGCGCTTCCTCGAGCCGCTCCCAGGACGCGTCGTCCGCCGGGTCGAAAGCCGCGACCGCGAGCTGCTCCGTGAGCGCGCGCCGCGACTTCGAAAGCGATTCGCGCAGCCGTCCGAAAAGCCCGCGCCGCTCCTCCTCGGCCTCCTCCGGCGCCTCGGCGTCGCCGAGCAGCTCTGCCCACGTGTGTGCCATGACGCGGCACGTTAGCCTCCGTACGTGGCCACGTGGGAGGACGTCCGCAGGCTCGCGCTCGCCCTGCCGGACACCGAGGAGGCGACCTCGTACCGCGAGCCCTGCGTCAAGGTGAAGGGAAAGACCTTCGTCTGGATGAGCTCGCACGAGCGCGGGGCGCTCGCGACGCGCGTACCGTACGAGGAGGCGTTGCTGCTGATCGCGGCGCGGCCGAACGTCTACTTCACGACGCCGCACTACGAGGGGTACGACGCGGTGCTGACGCAGCTCGACGCGATCGACGAAGAGGAGCTCGCCGGTCGGCTCGAGGACGCGTGGGAGTTCGCCCTCGAGACGCTCAAGCGGCGCGCGCCACGCGGAACGCGCTGAGCGCATCCATACTCGCCACCGGCAGGCGTCCGGCGGACGCGAACACGTTCGCCGGCCACCGGTGCGCGCCGGTGTGCCAGCCGTGCTCGTCGCGCGCGACGAGCAGCACCTCGACCCTGACGCCGTCGAGCACGAACGCGCGCTTGTGCGGGTAGCGCTTGGCCGCGATCCAGTCGAGGTCGAGCGTGTCGAGCCGAGCGAAGTCCGGCGCAGGGTAGAGCAGATCGACGTCCGCGTGCCCGCACGGCGGACGCAGGCCGCGCAGCTCCTCGCCCCAGCCGCCGAAGACCCACATTCGCAACCCGTGCGACGCGAGGAGGTCGACGACGCGCAGCACGAACGCCAGGTCGTTCACGCCGTCGCGGCCGCCTCCGCCTCGCCCGGCAGTCGCCGCGACACGATCTGCGACACGCCGTCGGAGCCCATCGTCACGCCGTACAGCACGTCCGCCGCCTCCATCGTCCGCTTCTGGTGCGTGATGACGATGAACTGCGCCTGGTCGGCGTAGCGGCGGAGCAGCTCGGTGAACCGGCCGATGTTCGTGTCGTCGAGGGCCGCCTCGACCTCGTCCAGGAGGTAGAACGGGCTCGGCCGGGCGAGGAACAGCGAGAACAGGAACGCGATCGCGCCGAGCGCCTTCTCCCCGCCCGACAGGAGCGACAGGCGCGTCACGCGCTTGCCCGCGGGGCGCAGCTCGACCTCGATGCCCGGCTCCTCGCCCTCGTCCTCGGGCTCGGTGAGTCGCAGGCGCCCCTCGCCGCCGGGGAAGAGCGTCGAAGCGACGTCCTGGAAGTGCTGCTGCACGGCGGCGAACGTCTCCGTGAAGCGCGTCTCGACCGTCTTCGTCAGGTCGTTGCGCAGCCGCTCGAGCTCCTCGAGGCTCTGCTCGAGGTCCGCGCGCTGCGTCGTCAGCTCCTCGAGCCGCTCCTTCTCGGCCGCGTACTCCTCCTTCGCGAGCGGGTTCACCTGGCCGAGCTGCTCGCGGCGGCGCTCGTAGCGCGCGAGCCTCTCCGCGAGCTCCTCGCGGTTTTCGCCCTCCGCGGGCTGGGCACGCGCGGCGTCGAGCCTTCGCTGCGCCTCCTCGCGCTCGGCGTCCGTGCGGGCGAGCTCCACGTCGATCGCCGAGAGGCGCTCCGCCGCCTCGCCCGCCGCGCGCCGAAGCTCGACCTCCTCCGCGCCGAGCCTGCGCAGCTCCGCGCCGAGCTGGGCGGTGCGCGCAGCGTCGGCCTCGACACGCTCGCGCAGCGGGGTCTCGAACGCCTCGACGTCGACCTGGAGCGCCCCCTCGAGCCGCTCGGCGCCCGCGACGAGCCGCTCGAGCACGAGGCCGCTCGGCCGCCGGCTGCGCCCAGGCCCGGAGTCGACGAGGGCCCGCGCCGCCGCCCGTGCGCGCTCCGCGGCGTCGTCGGCCGCCGCGACGGCCTCCTGCGCGCGGGCCGACAGGTCCTCGGCCTCGGCGCGCAGCGCCTCGAGCTCTTGCGACAAGTTGTCGCGAACCGCTCGCCGGCCGCCCGCGCGGCGCTCGGCGGCCAGCGCACGCGCGTCGGCATCCGCCGCCGCGTAGCGCAGCTCGGCCTCGCGCGCCGCGATTGCCCGGAGCTCCTCGGCCAGCGTGCCGGCGCGCGCCGCGAGCGGCTGCTCGAGCCGGGCGGCGACGGAGGCGGCGACGCGCAGCGTCTCGTCGAGGCGCGCCGCACCGGCGACGAGGCGCTCGAGCAGCTCGGGATCCGCGTGCCGGACGGCGCGCAGGTGCGCGACCGGTGCGAACGCGTCGGCGGCCGCGCGGGCGCGGTCTGCGGCCTCCTCGGCCGCGCGCCCGGCGTCGTCCGCGCGGCGCTCCAGTTGCTCCACCTCGGTGGCGAGCCCACGACGGTGCGCGTCGAGCTCGAGCAGCAGTGCTTCGGCGGTCTCGCCCGCGAACCACATCTCGCCCCGCGTCGGGTCCCAGCCGATGCCCTCCTCCGTCACCGCGGGAACCGGCGACGCGAGGAGCTCGTCGCGCGCGACGACCGGCAGCTCGCGCACGAGGTCGCGCGGGTCGCGGCCGACGAGC
>DASXTR010000248.1:0-2790 GCA_036505325.1 Gaiellaceae bacterium | reverse complement strand
CGCTACACGGGCTTCGTCCGCCTGAAGGCCAGCTCGTATTTCCTGGCCGGCGGCGACTCGGACGACCTGATCCAGGAGGGGATGATCGGCCTCTACAAGGCGGTCCGGGACTTCCGGGCCGACAAGGAGACCTCGTTCCGGAGCTTCGCGGAGCTGTGCGTCACCCGCCAGATCATCACGGCCATCAAGACCGCTACCCGCTTCAAGCACGCCCCCCTGAACACCTATGTCTCCTTCAGCCACACGCCGGCCGGCCAGGAGTCGGACGGCGAGTGCACGCTCGGCGACGCCCTCCCCGGCCCCAGCGTCAACGACCCGTCCGTCTGCGTGATCTCGACCGAGGAGCTGCAGGCGCTCGTCGGCTGCCTCGGCACGAGCCTCTCGCCGCTCGAGTCGGACGCGCTCCGCCTCTACCTCGAGGGCTCGTCGTACGAGCAGATGGCCGAGCAGCTCGGCTGCGACACGAAGACGATCGACAACGCCCTGCAGCGGGTGAAGCGCAAGATCCTCACGCACCAGCAGGCGCGGCAGGTTCTGCTCTAGCCTGATCGCGCGTACCATGGTGCGCGCGCCGGAGTAGCTCAGCTGGTAGAGCGCGGACCTTGTAAGTCCGATGCCGAGGGTTCGAGTCCCTCCTCCGGCTCTCCGTAGGCCGCGGCCGCTCTGGTAGACAATCAGGGTGACGAGGCGCGGCTGGGTCCTGTTCGCGTCGATGTGCGTGATCTGGGGCGTGCCGTACCTGATGATCCGGGTGGCGGTGCGCGAGCTCTCGCCGTCGACGCTCGTGCTGTTGCGGACCGGCATCGCCGCGGCCCTCCTGCTCCCGATCGCCGCGGCGCGCGGCGAGCTCAGGCCGCTCCTCCCGCGGTGGCGGCCCCTCGTCCTCTTCAGCGCCGTCGAGATCGCGATCCCCTGGCTCTTCCTGGCGCGCGCCGAGCAGCGGATTTCGAGCTCGCTCGCCGGTCTGCTGATCGCTGCCGTCCCGCTCGTCGGCGCCGCCGTCTCCGCCGCGACGGGCGGGGACGAGGGGCTCGGCGCGCGGCGACTCGTCGGGCTCGTCGTCGGCATCGTCGGTGTGGCCGCCCTCGTCGGGCTCGACGTCGGCACCGTGAGCGCCGTCGCGGTCGCGGAGATCGGAATCGTCGTGGTCTGCTACGCAACCGGGCCGATCCTGCTCGCGCGCACGCTCGACGGTGCCCCGCCGTTGGGGACTGTCGCCGCCTCCCTCGCGGTCGCGGCAGTCGCGTACGTGCCCGCGGCCGCGGTCGCGCCGCCGGACGCCTGGCCGTCGGGCCGCGTCGTCGCCTCCGTCGCGGGCCTCGCCGTCCTCTGCACGGCGATCGCGTTCCTGCTCTTCTTCGCGCTCATCGCCGAGGTCGGCCCGGTTCGCGCGACGGTCATCACCTACGTCAACCCGGCGGTCGCGGCCGTACTCGGCGTCCTCGTGCTCGACGAGGCGTTCACGACCGGCATGGGCGTCGGCTTCGCGCTCGTCCTCATCGGGTCGGTGCTGGCGACATCACGTGCACGGCGGCCGCGCGAGGAGGTGCAGGCCGCGCCTGCGTAGGACGGGTCAGTCCGTCTGCGGGCACTCGACGTCGGGCCCGCCCGCCGGCCGCAGCTCCCCGATCACGTCCAGGTCGACGTCGGCCTGCTCGACGTCGCCGTCGGCTGACTCCTGCGCGATGCCCGAGAGGTCGATCCCGACCACCTTCCGCGCGCGGATGTCGACCCAGACGTCGACCGCGCGGACGTGGCTCGCGCGCGCGTGGGCGCGACCCGTGAAGTACGCGACCTTCGCGTCGTCGCGTGTCTCCTCGACCGGAATCGTCCCGTCGAACGACACCGCGTAAGGGAACCAGATCGAGACGCCGCCGCCGATGTTCTCGCCGTTGCACTTCTGCCAGCCGAAGAGGGGATCGAGGAAGAACTGCCGCCCGGCGACGAGGCGGCGTACGGCCGGATGCGCGAACACGATCCGCTTCATCGTCTCCGGCTGCGGTGCCCCGCTCTGGTCGAGGACCGGATCGCGCACCTCGGCCCACGCGCCGGGTGGAGGGTGGTCGGCGCAGATGTCGTCGTTCTTCGGCATGCACGGCGGGTTGTACGACCACGACAGCTCGATCTCCCAGAGCTTCTTGCCGCGCGCGTCGTAGGCGACGAACATGTTCGGGCGGTCGTGCCTGCCCGTCATCGCCGCGAAGGCCCGCCACCTCAGGCCGCGTGCCGGCCGGAGTGGCAGGCGGCGCGACATGTAGTCCGGGTCGAGCACGACGCGCGCGACGGGCGCGCGCGCGAGGCCGACCACGGCCATCCAGTCCTCGCGCTTGTGATTGGCGCCGCCGACGACGAGGCGCAGCACGACGGGCGCGTGATCCCACGCGCGCAGGCAGTCGGCGCGGCGCGCGCCGCGCGCGGACGCGACGACGCAGAGGGCGCCTCCGGCACCGGCGCGGACAGCGACCGAGGCGCCCGCGTCGGCCGCGATCGGCCCGCTCGGCGGAGACGCGGGCGCCCGCTCGGCGCGCAGCGGCGGCGCCGGCGGCCCGGGCGCGCTCGCGCTCTGCACGCCGCATCCCGCGGCTGCGAGGACGAGCGTCGCGGTGGCGAGTCGGAGCGGCGTCACCGGAGCTGCCGGCGCCGCTAGGCGGCCAACTCGCGCTGCTTGCGCTTCGCCGGCTGCTCGGCGATCGGGATCTCGACGAAGAACGTCGAGCCCTTGGCGTTGTTCGAGTCGACCCAGATGCGGCCGTCGAACCGGCGGACGAGCTCGCGGCAGATGTAGAGGCC
>DASXTR010000247.1:0-4374 GCA_036505325.1 Gaiellaceae bacterium | reverse complement strand
GGGCCTTTGTAGAACAGCGACAGCTCCATGCCGAGGAACCGGGCGTACACGCGCGGCCGGCCGAGCATCTCGGGCACGGCGCCGAGGTCGGTCGCAGTCGCGATGACGGCGACCTTGACGCGGTAGCCCTTGTCGTAGGCGACGGCGACACTGCGCTCGAGCTCACTCGTCGCGTCCTTCGGCGGCGCGGGATACGGCACGTAGACGTCCTGCGTGAGGAGGACGTCGCTCGCCGGATCTCCGTCCGCACGAGCGACCGCGACGAGTACGGCCGCGGTGACGACGGCGACGGCGAGCGCCGAGACGCGCCGGAGCATCCGGCCAGGGTAGCGACGTCACAACCCGGGCGGAAACAAGAAGCGCGGATGCGGGCGGATGTACATGCCGACCTGGAGCACGATCTGCGCGTGCCGGCGCAGCGGAATCCCCGTCGGCGTACCGCGCCACCGGCGGCCGCCGACGTACGCGCGGACGGGTCGGCGCGCACTCGTCGTGAAGGAGGCGAGCCGGGTCGGCCCCAACGGCTGGCCCCAGACGGCGAAGAGGTCGCCGAGGGTGAGCTTCTTGTCGCGCGCGACCTCCACGACGCCCGTCGGCGCGAGCGTCCGGAGCGGATAGGTGCACCCGCGCGGCACGATGTACGCGCCCTTGCGCCCGAACGGGACCGCCACGCCGATGCCGCTCGGAACGACCACGACGCGGCCGCGCGCGAAGACCTCGAGGTGGATGCCGAAGCGACGGCCGCCTGTGGTGCAGTGGAGGTCGGCGACCGGCAGGCCGCGGCGCACCGCCGCCGGCGCGGCCGGCGGGAGGAACTCCGGCCCACGGCCGATCGGGGTCGGCGGGTACGGCGGCGTCGCCGCCGCGAGCAGCGCGACGATCACTGAGCCCGGCCGCACACACGCAGCGTACGCTCTGTCTATCCTCGTCGGAATGCGCCGAGCGGTAGCGGTGGCCGTCCTGCTGGCAGCTGCAGCGACGCCGGGATGCGGCGGCTCGTCGACGTCGTCGCCGCCGGCGCCGCACATCCCCGCTGCGCGGACGTTCGAGCTCGCAGGCTTCGAGCCGCGGGTCGCGAGCTCGTCGCGGAGCTTCGAGCTCGCGTTCACGATCCTCCAGCCGTCCGGGCGTGCGCTGACCTCCTACCGCCGGGGCTCGGGTCCGCACACCGGCGTGCACCTGATCCTCGTCCGCTCCGACCTCGGCGCGATCGTTCACCGCCATCCGCCGATCGGCCCGGGCGGACGCGTGTCCGAGCGGATCACGGTCCCCGCGCCCGGCCGCTACCGGCTCGTCGTCGACGCCTACCCGAACCTCGCAGGGCCGCTCCGGAACTTCCAGCTCTTCCGCTGGATCCGCGTCGGCGGGACGGTGCCGTCGCAGACGGTGCCTCCGTTCCGGCCCGACGCGGTCGTCGACGGCTACCGCTTCCACGTGCGCGGGAGGCCCGCACCGCGCGCGATCCAGGCATCGTTCCTGACGGTGGACGTCGACGACCCGCACGGCAAGCCCGCGCGCTTCACCCCGTGGTACGGCGCGCTCGCGCACGCGATCTTCTTCCGGCGGGGGACGCTCTCGTACTTCCACACGCACGTCTGCGGCGCCGGCGCGACCGGGTGCGCGTCGACGTTCGGCCCGACGAGCGTGACCGGCAGCTCGACCGCGCCCGGCCGGCTGCGCATCGGCGTGCTACTCCCGCTGCCGGGGACATGGCGGCTCTTCCTCCAGTGCCGCGTGGGCGGGCGCGTACTCACTGTGCCGTTCACGCTGAGGGTCTCGGCGTGATCGCGGCGCGGGTGGCAACGGTTGCGCTCGTCGTGCTCGTCACGCGAGCGCTCGCGTACGCGCTCGTCCCGGATCCGCGGGCCGACCTGCTGGCGGGCCGCACCGGCGGGCCTGCGCTGCCCGCGGTCGCGATCAGCGCCTTCGCGGTCGCCCTCGCGCTCGGCTCGGCGACGGTCTTCCTCGCATCGCTCGCCGTCCGCGAGCGTTTGCGGGTCGAACGGCGGACGCTTGCCGCGGCACCGGCCCTCCGCCTCCGGCGCGTCGTCCTGCGCGCGGCGGCGCTTTTCGCAGTCGCGCTGCCGGCGTGCACGGCGCTGGAGGCGTACGTGCACTGGCGCAGCGGTCTCGGCTGGCACGGCCTCTCGTGCCTGTCGGGGCCCGTGCACCGTGACCTCGTGCCGCTCGCCGCGGCGGTGAGCATCGTTGCGGCAGCAGTGTCGGCGGCGGTCGGCCACGTGCTCGCGTGGATGCGCCGCGTCGTCACTGCACTCGCCTCCGCTCCTCGTCGCGCGCCGCGGCGGCCGGCGCTGCCGGCGGTGCCGGCGCAGCTCGTCCCGCGGGCCGCCGCGCGGCGCTCGCGGAGTGCGCGTGCGCCTCCTCTGCTCGGGTCCTGAACCGCCCGTTCCGGAATCCCGAAAGGAGAACAGCTGTGAGAGCATTCCTGCTCGCGATTGCCGCGGCACTCGTCGCGGCCCAGTCGGCGTGGGCGCACGCGCACCTGAGCCCGCCGGTCGCGCTCGCCAAAGAGGGCCAGGTGTTCACTCTCGCGGTGCCGACCGAGGAAGAGGGCGCGACGACGGCCGTCGAGCTGACGCCGCCTGACGGATTCGCGATCGATTCGTTCGTCCCCTCGCCGGGGTGGAAGCGTGAAGTGCAGCAAACGGGCAGCGGCGAGGAGGCGGACATCCGGAAGGTGAAATGGAGCGGTGGCAGCGTGCCGACCGGCGAGGACGCGACATTCCAGTTCCTCGCCTCCGCCGATTCGGCGCGGACGTACACGTTCAAGGTGCGGCAGACGTACGCGGACGGAACGGTCGTCGACTGGTCGGGGCCGGAGTCGTCGGACACGCCCGCGCCGACGATCGAGGCGAAGTCGTCGCTCGGCGGAGGCGGCGGCGGATCGACGCTCTCGATCGTCGCACTCGTCGTCGCCGCCTTCGCGCTGGTTGTCGCCGCGGGCTCGTTCCTCGCCGCGTCGGGAAGGCGATCGGTCGCGTGAGACCGTACGGGCGCGCGGCGGCGGTCGCAGCCGCAGCAGCGGCGGCGGCGCTCGCTGCGCCGGCTGCAGCTTCCGCGCACGCCGGGCTGCTGCGCACGCAGCCGTCTGCGAGCGGCGTCGTCGACGTGCCGCCCGCACGCGTCACGCTCACGTACACCGAGGCGGTCGAGCCGCGCTTCGCGATCGTCTCGGTCACGGACGCCGGCGGCACGCGGGTCACCGCCGGCGCGCCGGTCCGCTCCGCGTCGAATCCCGACACGCTCGCAGTGCCGCTACGGCCGCTCGCAGAGGGGTGGTACCTCGTTTACTGGCGCGTCGTCTCCGTCGACGGCCATCCCGTTCGCGGTGCGTTTACGTTCGCCGTGGGCCCGAACGCGGGGCCGGCGCCGCAGTTTGCGATCCCTTCCATCTCGGAGACGGCGGCGACTCCGCGGCTCGTCGTGGCGAGGTGGATCGTCTTTCTCGCCGTCATGGCCGCGGCCGGGCTGTTCACCCTGCGCGTTGCGATCGCGCGACCGCTCGTCGGGCGTGTGCGCGGGACGACGTTGCGCGCCGTGACGGTCGCGTTCGCCGTAGCGTCGGCGGTGGCGCTCGCGGCAACGCCGATCTACGTCCTACTCGCGACCGCGCAGTTCGCGCTGCGATCGACGTGGGATATCGGCGCGCTCGTCCCGCTCCTGCGCGTATCGGCGTTCGGACGCGCGTTCCTCGATCTCGAGCTCTGCTTCGCGCTGTTCGTCGTCGCAGCCGGGATCGCGATCGCGCTCGACCGTCCCGACCGCCCGCAGCGCTCGATCGCGGAGCTGCTCGCGGCCGGCGGCGCATTCGCGGCGGCCGCGGCCGTGATCGCCGTGCCGGGGATCGGAGGCCACGCGGCGCAGACCTCGCCGCGCGGGGCCGCTCTCGCGTTCGACTGGGTGCACGTCGCCGCCGGCGCGGTCTGGGTCGGCGGCCTCCTCGGACTGCTCGTGCTGTGGCGCAGCCTGCCCGAGGCGCGGCGCGTCGCGGGTCTCGTCGTCTGCGTTCCGCGCTTCTCGAACGTCGCGTTCGTGTCGGTCGTCGCTCTGATCGCATCGGGCGTGTCCGCGTCGCTCCTCCATCTGCCGACACTCGCGTCGCTGTGGCAGACGTCGTACGGGCAGGCGCTGTTGGTGAAAATCGCGCTCCTCGCCGTGGCGCTACTTCTCGCGGCGGTCAATCTCCTCTCCACGCGGCCGCGCCTCGCCGCCTATCGGCGACGGCCGGAGCTCGCGCCCGCAGCGGCCGTCCTACTCCGCCGCCTCGTCGCCGCAGAGGCGGTGCTCGTCGCGGCGGCCGTGCTCGCCGCTGCGGTTCTCTCGAGCCTCGCGCCGCCGGCGAAGGCGCTGGCC
>DASXTR010000246.1:0-2248 GCA_036505325.1 Gaiellaceae bacterium | reverse complement strand
GGCGAGCCGGTCGAGACGGTGTTCGAGGTGATCCGCGCGAACGTCCGGATCCCGCGCATGACGCTCGGCGACCTCTCCGCGCAGGTCGCGGCGACCTCGGTCGCCGAGCGCGAGCTGCAACGCCTCGCCGCACGGTATGGGCCCGGGCGGCTGGCCGACCTGATGACCGGCCTCGTCGAGCACACCGAGCGGCTCGTCCGGCAGGAGATCGCCGGGTGGCCCGACGGCAGCGCGACGTTCACGGACTACCTCGACTCCGACGGCATCGAGAGTCGTGACGTGCGGATCACCGCGACCGTCACGATCGACGGGGACGAGCTGACCGCCGACCTGACGGACTGCGCGCCGATGGTGGCCGGAGCGCTCAACTCGACGCGGTCGTTCATCCAGGCCTGCGTCTACCAGGCGGTGCGCGCCGCGCTGACCGTCGAGATCCCGAACACGTCCGGCGCGTTCCGGCCCATTCACGTGCTGACGAAGCCCGGGACGGTGGCCGAGGTGGTCATGCCCGGCGCGTCGTCGATGCGCGGCGTCACCGGCTTCCGCGCGCTCGACGCGATCCAGGGCGCGCTCGCGCAGCTGATCCCGGACCGCGTCGGCGCGGCCGGCGAGGGCGGCAACACGCTCGCCGTCTTCGGCTCCGAACGGCCGGACGGATCGCGCTTCATCTTCTACGAGCTGATCGTCGGCACCTGGGGCGGCACGCCGGCCGGCGACGGCAACGACGGGTTGACGAACCCGGCAAGCCTCGCGGCGAACATCCCGGTCGAGGTCGCCGAGTCCGAGTTTCCGATCCGCATCGAGCGCTACGGGCTCGTCCCCGACAGCGGCGGAGCAGGGCAGCACCGGGGCGGCCTCGCCGTCGAGCGCGTCTGGCGGTGCCTGGCACCGAATACGTCCCTGATCGTCAGGTCGGACCGGTCGGCACACGCGCCGTACGGCTTGCAGGGCGGGTTTCCGGGGACGCTGTCCTCGAACCTACTCCGGAGTGAGGACGGGTCCGAAAAGGCCATGCCGTCGATGTTCTCGACGACGATTCAGGCGGGCGACGTCTTCGTGCACCGCACGGCCGGCGGGGGCGGCTGGGGCGACCCGCGCCGCCGTGACCCGCGGCGCGTGGCCGAGGACGTCGCGGACGGCAAGGTCACGCGCGAAGCGGCGGAGGAGCAGTACGGATGGCAGCCGTAAAGATCGACGCGATCACCTTCGAGGTGATCCGGAACGCACTCGTCGCCGCGACGGACGAGATGGTGCTCGCGCTGCGCCGGAGCGCGTACTCGACGAACATCAAGACGCGCTCCGACTTCTCGTGCGCGTTCTTCGACGCGCAGCTGCGGTCGGTCGCGCAGGGCTTCGCGCAGCCGGTGCACCTCGGCTCGATGGCCGAGCAGATTCCGCGCACGGTGCTCGAGTACGGCGCCGCGAACATCGGCCCGGGCGACGTGATCGTCACGAACGACCCGTTCCCGAGCGGCGTGCACCTGAACGACATCAACCTCGTCTCGCCCGTGTACGTCGACGGCGAGCTGCTCGGCTACGTGGCGAACCTCGCCCACCACGTCGACGTCGGCGGCGGCGCGCCGGCGTCGATCGGCGCCTTCCGCGAGGTCTTCCAGGAGGGCGTGATCATCCCGCCGGTGAAGCTGGTCGAGGGCGGGCGCGTCGTCACCGACGTCTTCAAGCTGCTGCTCGCCCAGATTCGCTCCAAGCACGAGACGGGCGGCGACCTGCGCGCGCAGGTGGCGGCGAACAACACCGGCGTGCGGCGGATCCAGGCGCTCGTCGCCAAGCATGGCCGCGACACGATCGTCGCGACGATGAACGAGCTGCTCGACTACACCGAGCGGCGGACGCGCGCGGAGCTCGCCGCGCTTCCCCGCGGCGTGTTCGAGGCGGACGGCTCCGTCGACACGGACGGCTACTCCGACGAGCCGGTGCGCCTCCGCGCGCGCGTCGAGATCTCCGACGACGGCGTCGTGTTCGACCTCGCCGGCTCCGACCCCCAGCGGCGCGCGCCGGTCAACTCCACGTTCGCGCAGACGTTCTCGGCCTGTGCGTACGCGCTCAAGTGCCTGATCGATCCCGACCTGCCCGTGAACGACGGCTTCTACCGGCTCGTGCACGTGGAGGCGCCCGTCGGCACGGTCACGAACTGCACGTGGCCCTCGCCGGTCGTCGGCGGGTGGGAGACGCAGACGCGGCTCGTCGACGTGATCTTCCGCGCGCTGCTGCCGGCGCTCCCGGACCG
>DASXTR010000245.1:0-9064 GCA_036505325.1 Gaiellaceae bacterium | reverse complement strand
GACCCAGAGGGCGAAGCCGCCGCCGTACCAGGTGTCCGCGGGGTCGCACTGGAAGCTGCCCCAGTACTTCTCCGGGTTCTTGTCGTAGAGATCGATCCAGCGCTGCTGGGTGTTGACGTTGTAGTAGAGCCGGCCGGCGTCGGCGACGATGTCGAACTCGGGGCCGGAGGCTAGGTGGTAGCCCGAGAAGATGACGTCCGGGTCCTCCGTCTCGACCGCCTTGTTGAACGCCGTCGTGACGTCTTCCGCGAGCGAGTCGCCGTCGTCGATCTCGATGTACTTGATCTTCGCGCCGAGCAGGCCGCCGTTCGCGTTGAGCTCGTCGATCGCCATCACGACGCCGTTCCGCATCTCCTGCCCGTCGGCGGCGATGAAGCCGCCGACCGGGAAGATGCCTACGGCGCGGATCTCGCCGCCCCCGCCCGCGGCGCTACCGCCGCCGTCGTCGTCCGCCGTCGAGTTCCCGATGAAGTAGCCCGCGAGGCCGCCTGCCACGAGTGCAGCGCCGCCCGTGGCGGCGCTCGTCCCGATCAGCTCCCTGCGCGTGACCCTCCGTGGCTCAGGTTGTGCCACAGGTCTTGCCCCCTTTCCCGGCTCCGGTTCAGACATGCGCGATCTCCGCCACCCGCACGGGCGTTCCGCCCTGCGCGGCCGACTCGTCGATCGCGAAGCACACCGCCATCGACTTCCAGGAGTCGTGGATGGACGCGTGCGACTCGACGTCGTTCTCGATGCACTCCATGAAGTGCGCGATCTCGGGGACGAAGGGATGGTGCGCAACGTCGCCGCTGTCGGGCTCGACCGTCGGGTACTTCCAGTACCCGGTGGCGCCCGGGTAGTGCTTCCGCGAGAAGACCTCGTTGTTCTGGATCGTCCCTTCGGACCCGAAGAGCCGCACGTTGAAGATGTACGGCGTCTCGCCGTCGAGGAGCGTCGCGAGCTTCCCGATCGCGCCGTTCTCGAACCTGACGCACGCGACACTGACGGGGTCGTATTCGTAGTCGAGGTTGATCTTCGGGCCGCGGGAGAACGCGGTCACCTCCTGGATCTCTCCCGCGAACCAGCGCAGCGCGTCGACGGCATGGCAGCCGGCGGCGACGACCGCGCTCCCGCCCACCTCCTTGCCGACCATCCAGGGATAGCAGGGATACAGCTTGCTCATCGGGTGCCAGTAGTCGCCCTCGGCATAGATGACGTCGCCGAGGACGCCGTCGGCGATGAGCTGCTTCGTGGTCTCGAACTGCGGGTTCCAGCGGAGGACGAAGGACGTCACGGTCTTGACGCCGGCCCTTGCCACCGCGTCGCGGATCTCCTCGACGCCGTCCATCGTCAGCGCGACCGGCTTCTCGATCACCACGTGACGCCCTGTCTCGGCTGCGCGGACGACATGCTCCACGCGAGCGTCGGGCGAGGTGCACGAGACGACGATCTGGATCCTCTCGTCGTCGAAGAGCTCGTCGTCGCTGGCGTACTCGCGCGCCTGGACGCCGTGCGTCTCCAGCAGCCGTGTCGCCTTGCCCGGCGTGCGGTTGTAGATTCCGACGACCTCCGTGAGCGGGTGGTCGCGGAACGCTTTCACGTACTCGCCGGCGACCCAGCCGGCACCCAGGATGCCAACGCCGTACTTCGCCATTCGCCTCACCTTCCGTTGCGTGCGCCGCCGTGTCGGGCAGTGATGCTTTCAAACCGCTTCCGGTCGTGCAAGACATAGACGCGCTGTTCGCACGGCTCGGGCCGCTGCATACGGCGCTCGTCAGCGACGTTCTGGACGCGCTCGGCCACAGGACGGGCGCGATGGACTTCCGCATCCGGGCACTCGGGCGGACCCGGCAGGTCGTCGGCCGTGCCTTCACGCTCGCCTCCGTCCCCATCGACGAGCCGGAGCACATCCCGTACGAGAAGCTGCTCGCCGCGTACCGCTCCATGTCGGCGGGGGACGTCGTCGTCGTCGCGACGAACGGCGAGCTGGGCTCAGGGGTCTGGGGTGAGCTCCTGAGCACGGCGGCGCGTGCGCGCGGTGCAACCGGAGCGGTGACCGACGGCCTCACGCGCGACCTCGAACAGATCGACGCGATGGGCTTCTCCGTCTTCGCGCGGGGCACCTCTCCGACCGACTCGGCCGGGCGGCAGGCCGTGCAGGCCTTCGGCGAGCCGATCGTCTGCGGCGGTGTTGACGTGCATCCCGGGGACCTCGTCTTCGGCGACACCGGCGGGGTCGTCGTGATCCCGGCGGCGCTGGCAGACGAGGCCGTCAGGCTCGCGGAGGAGAAGCACCGCGGCGAGAACCTCGTACGCGCCGAGCTGGAGCGCGGCGACGACCCGGCCGAGGTGTTCGCGCGCTACGGGATTTTGTAAGCGGCGCCGAGGAGTTCGTCTTGCAGCGAGGACGACAGCGCCGTCATCCGTTCGACGCTGCCGTCGAGTGCGACGAAGAAGTGCTCCTCCGCGAAGGTGTCGAGGTCGTCCCCCGACAGCGCACGCCCCGGTGACCTGCTTGGCGAGCGAGCCGGCGTGGGCGAGGCTGTCGCAGTCGAAGCCCCGAACATCGTGAGCTACGAGCACGGTCGTCGAGGGCGAACTGACGCCGACCGCCACGGGCGTCGCGGAGTCGTAGCCTGCGGCGACGATCAGCCGCTCGAGGTCCAGCTCGTCGAGCGTCACCTCTCGCGCGATTCGACGAGGAGCTCCTCGGCCATGAGCGGGTAGCCGGCCGTGAGCGCGCCGTCGACGCGGAGGACGGCGCCGCTGATCCAGGCCGCCTCGTCCGAGGCGAGGAAGAGCGCTGCGTGCGCGACGTCCTCCGGCTCGCCGACCCGGCCCAGCGGATACCACTTCACGAGCTTCTCGAAGATCTCGGGCTCCGCGTCGACCCGGTGCTGCCAGATCGGCGTCCGGATCGAGGCGGGAGCGATCGCGTTCGCGCGGATCCCGTGCGCGCCGTACCGCGCGGCGATCGACTGCGTGAGGTTGATCATCCCGGCCTTCGCCGCGCTGTAGGCCTCGTTACCGAAGTACGCGAGCCCGTTGACCGACGCGATGTTGAGGATCGTTCCGTGCGCGCGCTCGATCATGCCGGGCAGGACGCGTTTCGAGCAGAGGAACGCGCTCTTGAGGACACCGGCCACGTCGGCGTCCCAGGTCGCCTCGTCGATGCGGAGGATGTCGTCGCCGGCGCAGACGGCGGCGTTGTTAACGAGCACGTCCACTCGTCCGAACGCGTCTTCGGCGGCGCGCACCATCGCATCGACGTCGGCCGCCACCGTGACGTCGTGCTTCGTCGCGATCACGGTCTCGTCGGCCCCGATCTCTCGCGCAACCGTGTCGGCCGAGTCGCCCATCCGGTCGACGACGACGACGCGCGCGCCCGCATCCGCGAACTCCTTCGCCATCACACGGCCGATGCCGGAGCCGCCGCCGGTGATGATCACGACTCGGTCTGCAAGACGCATGCCTCTCCCTTTCCTCGAAATGGACGGCTTAAGATCGCACGATGCGCATCGATGAGTTGCTCGAGGAGCCGGTCGACTGGAGATACAAGGGCCGGCCTGCCGCGCGCGAGCCGCTCACGCTCTCCACGCTCGCCGAGCGGCGCTCGAACGTCCTTGCCGGAGATCTCCTCCTGCCTGCGATGGTCCTGAAGGAGAGCGCCCTCGACCACAACATTGCCCGCATCGCCGACTACTGCCGCGAGCACGGCGTGTCGCTCGCGCCGCACGGGAAGACGACGATGGCGCCGCAGCTGTTCGAGCGCCAGCTCGACGCGGGTGCGTGGGGGATGACCGCGGCGACCGTCGCGCACGTCGGCGTCTACCGTCACTTCGGCGTGCAGCGGATCCTCCTCATGAACGAGCTCGTCGAGCCCGCCGCGCTGACGTGGATCGCGGACGAGCTCGCCTCCGACCCCGACTTCGACTTCTACTGCCTGGTCGACTCCGTCGCCGGCGTCGAGGCGATGACCGAGGCGCTGCGCGGAGCCGGGCTCGAGCGTCCGCTGCAGGTCCTGGTCGAGGTCGGTATCCCGGGCGGCCGCGCAGGCTGCCGAACGCTCGACGAGGCGAAGGAGGTGGCGGCTGCGGCGGTCGCCTCACCGGCTCTCGCACTCGCAGGTGTCGAGGGCTTCGAGGGGATCATCGCCGAGCGCGACGCCGGGACGACGCTGGCCGCCGTCGACGGGTTCCTCATGCGCATCCGCGCGCTCACGATCGAGCTCGCGGGCACGGGAGACTTCGCCGGGCGCGAGGAGATCGTCGTGACGGCGGGCGGCAGCGCGTTCTTCGACCGCGTCGTCGCCTGCCTCACCCCCGCCTGGGACCTCGAGCTGCCGGTGCGCGTCGTCCTACGCGGCGGGTGCTACCTGACGCACGACTCCGGCCTCTACGAGCGGATCGGCCCGCTGGGGGCCCGTGCAGGCGGCGACCCGCTCCGCCCTGCGCTCGAGATCTGGGGCGCCGTCCTCTCCCGGCCGGAGCCGGAGCTCGCCATCGTCGGACTCGGGAAGCGCGACGTCCCGTTCGACATCGAGCTCCCGATCCCCGCGCTCGCCTCCCGGGGCGGTGAGCTCCGCGACGTCCGAGAAACGTTGACGGTCACGGCGCTGAACGACCAGCACGCGTATGTCCGGCTCGCACCCGGCGCGGAGCTGGCCGTCGGCGACTTGGTCGGCTGCGGCATCTCGCACCCCTGCCTCGCGTTCGACAAGTGGCCGCTGATCCCACTCGTCGACGACGACTACACGGTCGTCGGCGGAATTCGCACGTTCTTTTAAGCTTCGAGCCCCGACCCCTCCCGAAGGAGGCGCGATGACCCTCGATCTCCGCGGCCTGATCCCCGCCACGGTCCTGCCGATGACCGAGGACGCGCGGATCGACGAACCGGGCCTGCGCCGCTACGTGCAGCACGTCGCGGCCGCGGGGCCGAAGGCGCTCGCAATCAACGCCGACACGGGCGAGGGAATGCACCTCTGGCCGGAGGAGCGCCGGCGCGTCCTCGAGATCGTCGTCGACGAGGTCGGCGACCGCGTTCCTGTGATCGCCGGGCTCGGCGCCCAGTTCACGGAGCAGGCGGTGAAGCTCGCAAAGGAGTACCGGGACGTCGGCGTGTCGGGGTTCCTCGTCTTCCCCATCTCCGCGTACCAGGGGCAGCCGCTCGACCCCGAGGTGCCGTTTCGCTACCACGCTGCGATCGGCGACGCGACAGGCCTGCCGCTCGTCCTCTTCAATCTCCAGCCCGCGCTCGGCGGCGTCCTGTACACGCCCGAGGCCCTTCACCGTCTCTGCGGGGTCGCCGAGGTGGCGGCGATCAAGGAGGCGTCGTTCGACGCCAAGCTCTTCGTCGAGGTACGCGAGGCGGTCAAGTCGGCCCGGCCGGATTGCGTGTTCCTGACCGGCAACGACAACTTCATCTACGAATCGTTCGTCCTCGGCGCCGAGGGCGCGCTGATCGGCTTCGGCGCCGTTGCGACGCGCCGCCAGGTCGAGATGATCGAGCTCGCGCTGGAGGGCAACCACGCCGAGGGGAGCGCGATCATGGACACGCTGACGCCGCTCGCGTTCGCGATCTTCGCGGCGCCGGTCCGGAACTACCGCGCGCGCGCCAAGGAGGCGCTCGTCATGCAAGGGATCCTCGAGCGGGCGACGGTGCGCGAGCCGCTGCTGCCGGTCAGCGAGGCCGAGAGGGAACGCGTGCGCGAGGCGATGATCCTGGCCGGCGAGCTCGAGCCCGTCGCCGCGTGAAGCTCGGCGTCTTCCTGCCGACATATCTGCTCCCCGGCGGCGAGCGGGAGCATGCAGACCAGATCCGGCGCTTCGCCGCAGGCGCAGAGGAGCTCGGCTTCGAGTCGCTGTTCGTCACCGACCATCTCCTGACGGCGACGCGGTTCTACCGCGTCAGCTGGCTCGAGCCGCTGACGACGCTCGCGTACGCGGCGGCCGTGACGACACGCCCGCAGCTCGGGACGTCGATCCTCGTCCTCCCCACGCGCCAGCCCGTCGTGCTCGCGAAGGAAGTGGCCACGATCCAGCGGCTGAGCGGCGGCCGTTTCGTCCTCGGCGCCGGCGTCGGGTGGTACGAGCCGGAGTTCGAGGCCGTCGGCGGTCACCGCACCGAGCGCGGCCGCCGGACGGACGAGGTGCTCGACGCGACGATGGAGCTCCTGACGGAGGCGGACGTCACCTTCGAGGGCCGCTTCTACAGCTTCGACGGAGCGACGGTCGAGCCGCTCGGCGCCGTTCCGCCGGTGTGGGTCGCGGGCGGCCGCCAGCTCGCGCACGCGGCGTCGCCGGAGCGGCCGGTCATGGCGCCGACCGTGCTCCGCCGCATCTGCCGCTGGAACGGCTGGATCGCACGGCCGACGGCGGCGCCGGATCAGATCGACGAGGACCTGCGCGAGATCGACGCCGAGCTCGAGCGGGGCGGAACGTCACGCGCCGAGCGCGGGTTCACGGTCGCGCACGAGAACTTCTGCTGGCTGAGCGAGCGGGCCGGGCGAGACGCCGCCGTGGCCGAGCAACGGGAGCGCATGTTCGCCGTCGTCTCGGACGAGCGGCCGTGGGAGTACATCGAGGCGGTGTACCTCACCGGCACGATCGAGGACGTTCAACGGGGCGTCCAGGCGCGCATCGACGCCGGCGTCGAATACCTTCTGCTGCACACCATGACGGCCGACCTTCGCCAGCTAAAGCTCTTCGCGAAGCACGTCCTCGAGCCGTTCGCGGGCGTCGCCCCGCAGCTGAATCGTGTTTGACCTCTCGCCCGACTCGACCGCCCTCGTGGTCGTGGACATGCAGAACGATTTCGTGCGCACGGGCGCTCCGCTGGAGGTGCCCGACGCCCGCGCGACGATCCCCGCGCAGCGGCGCCTGCTCGAGGCATTTCGCGCCGCGGGCCTCCCGGTCGTCTTCACGAGATTCATCGCGGGCCCGAAGCCAACGCTCATGTGGAGCTGGTCGCCCGTCATCGCGCCGCCCACCTGCAGTTGCTGGCCGGGCTTCCGACGTTCGTACGGCGACGCGAACGGCGAGCTCGATTGCACCGCGGTGATCGACGAGCTCGCCCCGCTGCCGGGCGAGCCGCAGATCGAGAAGTACGGCTACAGCGGCTTCCACCGGACGAACCTGACGGACGTGCTCCGCGCGCGCGGGGCCGACACGGTGGTCATCAGCGGAACCGTGACGCAGATCTGCGTCGAGGACACCGCGCGCGGCGCCTTCCACGAGGGGTTCCGGACGGTCGTCGTCGCGGACGCCGTCTCATCGTTCGACCCCGAGCTTCACGCTGCGACGCTCAGGAACATCGACATGAAGTTCGGCCGCGTCCTCACCACCGACGACGTTCTCGCCGAACTCAGCACGCGTCGCAGCAACCCTCGCCGCGCCAGCTCGCCCGTCCCTCCTTGACGGCGACGGCGGCGATGAAGAGCGCGGCGGCCGGATCCATCCACCACAGCCCGAAGAGTGCGTTCGCGCCGAGGCCGATCAGCAGTGCGATCGACAGGTACGCGCAGAGCTGCGTCTGCTCGGCCTCCTTGACTGCCGCCGACGAGTTCAGCCGCCGGCCGACTCGCCGCTTCCACGCGGCGAGCAGCGGCATCGTCGGAGCGGTGAACAGCGCCAAGCCGATGCCGAGCCAGCTCGCCCGCGGCTCGTGCCCGGCGATCAGCGAGCGTAGTGACTCGACACCCACGTAGGCGGCGAGGACGAAGAACGACAGCGCCACCAGCTGCTGGGCCCGCCGCTCCGCGGCGTGGGAGCCGAGGCGCGCGCCCGTGAACAGCCACACGACGATGAAGCCGGCGAGGGACTCGATGAGCGAGTCGGCGCCGAAGCCGATCAATGCGATCGATCCGGCAATGAGCCCGGCACCGATCGCGATCGCCGCCTCGACGACGTGGTAGCCGATGCCGCCCCAGGCGAGCAGACGCGCCTGCCGCTCCAGCTTGCGGCGCTGCTCGAACGCCTCGCCCGACGGCCGCAGGGGCGTCAGCCGGATCAGACCCTGCTCGCTCATCGCGCCGCTCCATGGGCGGTCGGTGCGCCCGCGGCAGCCTCCGAATAGAGGCGTGCGCCGGCCGTGGTCAGCGCGTAGAAGACGACCTTCCCTTCGCGGCGCGACCGAGCCAGACGCTCGGCTCGCAGCACCCGCAGGTGGTGCGAGACGAGGTTCTGGGCGCGCCCGATGATCCAGGCCAGGTCGCAGACACAGAGCTCCTCGCCGCGCGCCAGCGCGTCGACGACCATCAACCGCGTCGGATCGGCCAGCGCGCGCACCCTGGCCGCGATCAGCTCCGCCGCCTCCGGATCGAGGCGCTGCGCGCGGAGCTCCTCCGCGCGCGGAAGGTCGAGACAGAGAACGTCGCAGCGCTCGTCGCTCACGCAGTCATTCTAACCGCGGTTGATCTGTCCAACCCACTGGCAATCCGACACGCCGCGGAGTTCATAGAGTCACATGAGGGAGAGACGATTCCGAATCGGAAAGGGGACCAGGTATGAAGAAGCTCTACGGTGGGCTCGTCCTCGCCCTGGGAGTGCTCGTCGGGACGGCCGTGGCCTTCGCGGCGCAGCCGCAGGCGGATACGTTTCGCGCGGTTCTCAGCGCGGACGAGGAGGTGCCGCACTGTGCCGCGGCGACGAACGCAGCCAACGGCAACTTCGTCGCACACGTGGTGGACGAGGAAACCGGAACGGTCGAGTGGACGCTCGTGGCGAACAACCTGCCGGGGAACATCATCGCCGCGCACATCCATGTTGCGCCCAAGGGCACGGCCGGACCGGTCGTGCAGCCGCTTCCGCCGACGCCGGGGGAGGAGAACGGCGTAATCGGCACCGGCACGTTCACGAACCCGGCGCTCGTGGCAGCGCTGCGGGCGAACCCGGACGGCTATTACGTCAACGTCCACAGTACGGTCTGCCCTGGGGGCGTGATCCGCGGCCAACTCGGCGACCAGGGCCCGAGCAACAACTAGCACAGCGCCTGTGACGGTTTGAGCGGGGCGGGAGCAATCCCGCCCTGCCCGTTCACCGTACGTTGACGCTGACGCGCTCCGTCTTCCCGCTCGAGCGGTCACGCA
>DASXTR010000244.1:0-5386 GCA_036505325.1 Gaiellaceae bacterium | reverse complement strand
CGACCTTGGGATTAAAAGTCCCCTGCTCTACCAACTGAGCTACCGGCCCCGTACTCTGTACAGATGGGCAAAGGGTACGCGGAAGGATCGGCGGTCGAGGAGCGGCTTGCCGCGCTCGAGCGTGGGGACGATCTCGACGCTGCGCTCGATTCCGGGCGCGGGGCCGTCTACGGCAGCACGGACGACGAGCCCGAGCGGCACTTTATCGGCTGGGTCGACGAGGTCGACCCTGACGAGCTGTTCGCGTCGGGCAAGGCCTGGGGGATCCAGGTCGTGCGCCGCAAGCAGAAGACGACGCGCCGCTAGTAGCGGCGCTTGCGCCGGCGCGTAGCGGGCCGCGGCGCGGATGGCGGCGCCATGCCTGACGCCGCGAACGCTTTGCCGTGTCCGAGACGGTCCGCCAGACGCGCGACGTCGCGCCGCTGGTCGGGGAGCACGAGCGTGACGCCCGTCCCGCTGCGGCCCGCGCGGCCCGTGCGGCCGACGCGGTGGACGTAGTCGTCTTCCCCGCGCGGCGGATCGAAGTTGATGACGTGCGTGATGTCGTCGACGTCGAGGCCGCGCGCGGCGACGTCCGTCGCGACGAGGGTCGGGACGCGCCCGGACTCGAACTGCGCCAGCGCGCGCTCGCGCGCGTTCTGCGACATGTTGCCGTGCATCGCCGCGGCCTGGACGTCGTGCTGGCGCGCAAGCTTGCGCGCGAGCTTGTCGGCCCCGTGCTTCGTGCGCACGAAGACGAGTGCGAGGCCGCGGTCCCCGTCGAGCTGCTCGACGAGACGTTCGAGCTTGTCGTCGGCGGTGACCGGGACGAATGCGTGCGCGACCTCGCCCTGACGCGCCTCGACGGGCGCCTCGGCGCGGAAGCGCGACGGGTTGGTCGTGTACGCGCGCGCGAGCTCGGCAACGCCGCCGCCGAGGGTGGCCGAGAAGAGCATCGTCTGCCGGTTGTCCGGAACGCCGCGCAGGATCCTGTCGACCTGGGGGCGGAACCCCATATCGAGCATGCGGTCAGCCTCGTCGAGGATGAGGACGCGAACGCCTGAGAGCGTGACGAGGCGGCGCTCGATCAGGTCGAAGAGGCGGCCGGGCGTTGCGACGAGGATGTGTGCCGTCTTCGCGCGCTTGGCCTGCGCCGAGATCGGCGTGCCGCCGTAGACGGCGGCGATCTTGAGGCCCTTCGCGGCCGCGAGCGGCCGGATGTCGTCGACGACCTGCGTCGCGAGCTCGCGTGTCGGGACGAGGACGAGTGCGCCGGGCCGCGCCTCGACTCCGGCCGTCCGTTCGACGACCGGGACGCCGAAGGCGAGCGTCTTGCCGGAGCCGGTGGGCGACTCCGCGAGGATGTCGAGTCCGGCGAGCGCGTCCGGAAGCACGAGGCTCTGGACGGCGAAGGGGACGGTGATATTGCGGCGGCTGAGCGCCTGCACGACGGGCGTGCTGACGCCGAGCGCGCCAAAAGACTTGGACACGGGTGTTCGACTCCTTTGTAGTTCAGGTTCGAGATGCAAGAGACTCGAACGCCTGAACAGGAGGAACGAGAAGCTGGATCTCCACGGCGCCGGACGGCGCTCGTCCGAGACAACGTAGCAGTGAACGGCTAGGAGTCGCCGTTCCGCGGTGCGCAGCGCGGATCGTGGTGCGCCGCGAGGCGCTGCAGCAACCTCCTGAGCGTCTCGCGCTCCTGGGCGTCGAGCGGCTCGAAGAACTCGTCTTCGACCTGGCCGGCGATCGACCGGAGGCGGGTCAGCGCCTCCTTCCCGGCAGGGGTGAGGGTGACGAGGTGCCGCCGGCGGTCGCTGGGGTCGCGCCTGCGCTCGATCAGGCCGTGCTCCTCGAGGTCATCCAGCACCCCGACCAGGTGGCTGCGGTCGTAGCCGAGCGCGTCGGCGATCATGGCCTGGGTCTCGCGCGGCTCCTCCTCGAGCAGCGCCAGAACTGCGTGGTCGTACGGGCTCAGGCCGGTCGGCTCTAGCGCGGCGATGCTCCGATCCTTGATCAGGAAGCCCAGCCGCTTGAGGAGGAAGGAAGGCCTCACGAGCAGTTCCTTCGGCGGCCCGGAATGGCGCGGAGTCACAGGTGTTTCAGTCATGTCGAGGAGAAGTGTAGCTCGCCCTAGCGTTGTGTTGTGCTATCGTAGCGCGCATCAACGATCTAGGGAGGCAATTAGTGATCGATTCCTCGATCGGGCCTGAAAACGGTAGGCGATGGCTCGTTCTCGCAGTCGTCGTCGCCGCGCAATTCATGGTCGTGCTGGACATTGCGATCGTGAACGTCGCGCTGCCGTCGATCAAGAGCGACCTCGGCTTCTCCGAGGAGAGCCTGCAGTGGGTGATCAGCGCCTACGCGATCCTCTTCGGCGGCTTCCTGCTCCTCGGCGGCCGGCTGGCCGACATGTTCGGCCGCCGGCGGCTGTTCGCGCTCGGGCTCGCCCTCTTCGCCATGAGCTCACTGCTCTGCGGGATCGCGTGGTCGGAGGGCTCGCTCATCGCGTTCCGCGCGCTGCAGGGCCTCGGCGGCGCGCTCCTCGCACCGGCGGCGCTCTCGATCCTCATGACGACGTTCGCGGAAGGCCGCGAGCGCAACCTCGCTCTCGGCATCTGGGGCGCGGCCTCGGGTAGCGGCGGGGCGGCCGGCGTCCTGCTCGGCGGGCTGCTGACGTCGTACCTCAGCTGGCCGTGGATCTTCTTCATCAACGTCCCTGTCGGCCTCGCCGTGATCGCGGCGACGCCGTGGGTCCTGCGCGAGAGCCGGTCGGCGCTCCGGCATCGCCACTTCGACTTCAGCGGTGCGGCGACCGGGACGGCGGGGCTGATGCTGCTCGTCTACGCATTGACGCGCGCTGCCGAGAACGGCTGGGGCACCACCGCGTCGATCGCGCTGCTCGCCGGCTCGCTGCTCCTGATCCTGACCTTCGTCGCGATCGAGCTGCGCTCGAGAGCGCCGCTCCTGCCGATGCGGATCTTCCGGATGCGAACGCTCGCGGCCGCGAACGCCGCGTCGGTCGTCATCGCGGCGGTCGCGTTCTCCGAGTTCTTCCTACTCACGCTGTACATGCAGCAGGTCCTCGGCTACTCGGCGATCCAGACCGGCACCGCCTTCGTAGCGATCACGCTGACGATCGTCGTGTTCTCCAACGTCGCGCAGACACTCGTGACACGGCTCGGCGCTCGCAGCGTCCTCGCGAGCGGTCTGTTGCTCAACGCGGTCGCCCTGGGAGCGCTCTCGCGGGCGCCTTTCCATGGGCACTACTTCTGGGATCTGTTCCCGGCGTTCCTGCTGACCGGCGTCGCGATGGCGCTCTCGTTCGTGTCCATGACGATCGCGGGCCTGTCGGGCGTCCGGCGCGAAGACGCAGGCGTCGCATCGGGTCTCATCAACACGAGCCGCCAAATCGGCGGCGCCGTCGGGCTCGCGGCGGTGAGCACCGTTGCCGCCGGCGCGAACGGCTTTCACGTCGCGTTCTACGTCCTGACCGGCCTCGCAGTCGGCGGCGCGCTCATCGCCGCGTTGCTCATCGAGCCGCAGCCGGGCGGCGTCACGGTCCAGCTGGTCGTCCCCGAAGCCCTCGAGCCTGTTGAGGAGGCAGCATGATGATGCGAGACAAGACCCTGTTGAGACGCGAAATCGACGACCTGCTCCTCGATGCGCGCGGACTCGTCCTGGTTCGGCGCATCCTCGCCGACCGCGGAGCAACGCCCGAGGAGCTCGACGCGCACACGGCCCAGCTCGAGCGCACCCGGGAGCGCCTGGCGGAGATGATCCGCGGACAAGCGGCATGACCGGAACCGTGCTCGTCACCGGCGCGACCGACGGCCTCGGCAGGGCGGTCGCAGCGGAGCTCGCGCGCGCGGGCGCGACGGTGCTGCTTCACGGGCGCGACGACCATCGCGGCGAACGGACATTGAACGAGATCCGCGCGGAGACCGGCAACGACTCGCTCCGCTGGTACCGCGCCGACCTTGCCTCGCTCGCCGAGGTGCGCGGACTCGCAGAGCGCGTCGCCGCCGATCACGAACGGCTCGACGTCCTCGTCAACAACGCCGGCATCGGTACCGCGGGCGCGCGGGAGGAGAGCGCAGACGGCTACGAGCTGCGCTTCGCCGTCAACTACCTCGCGCCGTTCCTGCTCACGCGGCTCGTTCCCTCGAGACGGATCGTGAACGTCGCTTCCGCGGGGCAGGCGCCGATCGACTTCGACGACGTGATGCTCGAGCACCGTTACGACGGCGTCCAGGCCTATTGCCAGAGCAAGCTGGCGCTCGTCATGCTCACCTTCGACCTCGCGGAGTCCGGGGTGACGGCGAACTGCCTCCACCCCGGCACCTACATGCCGACGAAGATGGTGCTGGAGGCCGGCGTGAGGCCGGTCGACTCGCTCGAGTCGGGCGTCGCGGCGACGACGAGACTGATCGAACTCGCGGGCGTCAGCGGCCGGTACTACGACCGCCTCACCGAGTCGCGGGCACACCGCCAGGCCTACGACCCGGACGCTCGCAGGCGGCTGCGGGAGCTGAGCGAGCGCCTGGTCGACCTCTAGGTTCCGGACCGGAAAGCGGCCCATTGCGTCGGCGAGCGCACGTGTCGATAATCGGCGTGCCGTCGTTGACCAAAGGAGGCAGAGATGCCGAGGGTGCACTGGCCCCACGGGCTGAATCCGCCCGGGAGATACACCGACCATGCCGCGGACATCCAGCGACGCTTCGAAGGTGCGGAGTTGGCTCCCGGCTCGTCGCTCGAGATCCTGTACGGCGTCGCGCCGTGCGCCGAGTTGATCTTCACGATCCCCGGCGACGACGTTCGGGCGGTCGCCCAGTTCGCGCGGGGGCTCAGCGAGGACGAGAGCTCGCACCTTCGCGGTGCCGGGCCGGCGACGGTCTGGTACACGGCGGAGGAGTGGGACGAGCGCTTCGGGGAAGGATCGCGACAAGCGAGCTAGGCCCAGATCGGCACGCGCGGCGCGATGTCGCGCGGGAGGTTGTATGCCTGGCATCAGCGCCGAGCTGGAGGAGCACTACAAGAGCGTCGAGCACGCGTTGACGCACGGACGCGTCGTGCCGCTTCTCGGCGCGGGCGTCAACCTCTGCGGCCGGCCTCCCGATGCGCGTTGGGCCGACGCGGCGTCGTTCCTGCCGAGTGGCGGCGAACTCGCCGAATACCTGGCGAAGCCGTTCGGGTACGCCGTCGACGACCTCGCGCGCGTCGCGCAGACCGTCGCCGTCATGCAGGGCCCCGGCCCGTTGTACGAGTCGCTCCGGAAGGTCTTCGACGCCGACTACGCGCCGACTGCGCTGCATCGGCTCCTCGCCCGCCTGCCGGAGGCGCTGCGCGCGCGCGGCGCGCCGCGTCCCTATCAGCTGATCGTCACGACCAACTACGACGACGTGCT
>DASXTR010000243.1:0-1514 GCA_036505325.1 Gaiellaceae bacterium | reverse complement strand
CCCCTCGCGCACGAGCGAGCCCGTGATGAGGTCGATCTCCGTCCGCCGGCGCGCCTCCACGTCCTCCAGCATCGACGGGGAATGGCGAAAGCCGCGCCGCGTCGCGAGCATGTTCATCTCCCACGGATCCTCTCGCAACGTCACGCCGGCCGCCGCGGCGACCGCCTTGCCCTCGTCGACGAGGTCACGCACGAGGTGTCCGAGCTGCTCGGGCCGCTCCAGCTCGCCGAAGTGGTAGTCGTGCGGGAGGCCGGTGAGCGCGGCGACCGCGTTCACGGTCGCATTGAAGATCAGCTTCGACCACTGCGCCGCCCGCAGGTCGTCGAACGCCTCCGCCTTCAGGCCCGACGAGGCGATGAGGGCGGCGGCAGCGCGCGCATCCTCGGGCGTCGCGCCGCGGCTCGGGCCGATCCACGTCGCGGTGTCGAGGATGTACTCGACGTGCGTGTCGGTGTGCCGCGTCCCGCTCATGAACGTCACCGCCGAGAGGAGCGGCCAGTCGCCGTGCCGCGCGACGATCTCGTCGGCGCCGAGGCCGTTCTGGACCGGCATCAGCGTCGCGTTCTCGCAGTGACCTGCGAGGCGTCCGGCGAGCTCGTCGAGATCGTTGCCCTTGCAGGCGACGATGACGAGCTCTGGATCGCCGAGCTCGGCGGGATCGATGTAAGCGCTTACACGGGCGGTGAACTCGGCGCGCCCGCTGACGCGCAAACCGTGCTCGTTGAGCGCGTTCGCGTGCTCAGCGCGGCGCACGAAAGCGGTTACATCGGCGACGCGCGACAGGAACGCTGCGAAGAGCGACCCGATCACGCCGGCCCCCGCGACGCACACGCGCGTCACGCCGCCTCCACGGCGGCGCGCCGCCGGAAGAGTCGGAGCTCGCGCCCGCCGGTGAGGCCCGACGGGCGCAGGATCAGGACGAGCGCCATCAGGGCGCCGACGACGACGACGCGTGTTCCGGCCGGCAGGTCGAGCGTGCTCCCGAACAGCGAGATGCCGTTCTCGGCCTCGGCGAGGAACGAGTCGAGTGCGCTGACCGCGAGCGCTCCGACGACCGCTCCCCACAGGCTCGTCGCGCCGCCGATCACGAGCATCGCGAGCGTGACGAACGTCAGGTCGAGGTAGACCGTCTCGGTGTTCAGCGGCAACAGGTGGACGTAGAGCCCGCCCGCGAAGCCCGCCAGCGCGCCGGAGAGCGCGAACGCCAGGAGCCGCTGGCGGTACACCGAGACGCCGACCGCGCGTGCGGCGGGGGCATCCTCGCGCGTGGCGCGCAGGAGCCGGCCGAAGCGGCTGCGCCCGTACGCGTACGCGGCGGCGATCGCGATCAGCGCGCCGAGCGCCGCCTGCCGCAGCCCGGTCGTCTCCGGCACCGACGAGAACGTGTTCAGGCCGGGGCCGAGCTTCTCGTAGTAGCGCAGCACGTTGTGCGTGATCTCGAGCACCGCGAACGTCGCGATGCCCGCCGCGAGGCCGGACAGCCGCATCAGCGGCAGCGCGACGACGAGCGCGCA
>DASXTR010000242.1:0-6173 GCA_036505325.1 Gaiellaceae bacterium | reverse complement strand
CCGACGGCGAAGTACTTCGCGTCCGGGTGAGCCAGGTAGATGCCGGAGACGGCCGCCGCCGGCGTCATCGCGAAGCTCTCGGTGAGCTCGATCCCGAGCTCGCGCGCGCCGAGGAGGTCGAACAGCTTCCCCTTCTCGCTGTGGTCGGGGCACGCGGGGTAGCCGAACGCCGGCCGGATGCCGCGGAACTGCTCGGCGAGCAGCCCGCCGCGCGCGAGCTCCTCGTCCGGCGCGTACCACTCGCGGCGCGCGCGCTCGTGCAGCCACTCGGCGAACGCCTCGGCCAGCCGGTCGGCGAGCGCCTTGACGATGATCGAGCGGTAGTCGTCGTGCTCCGCGCGATAGCGGTCGGAGAGCTCGTCCGCACCGTGGATCGCGACCGCGAACGCACCGGCGCTGTCGCCCGAGTCGGCGACATAGTCGGCGAGGCACCTGTTCGGGCGCTCATCGCCGTGGTCTGCCTGCTGCCGCAGGAAGCAGAAGCGCGCGCCGTCGAGAACGACGTCGTCACCCTCGCCGCGCGCAGGCCAGAACCCGTAGACGCCGCGCGGTCGGAGCGTCGCCAGCTCGGGCAACAGCTCTCGGGCGTCGTCGTAGAGCTCGCGCGCCGCGGGCTTCTCGAGGATCGCGGGGAACTTCCCCTTCATGTCCCAGGCGTAGAAGAAGAACTGCCAGTCGATGTACGGAACGAGCTCCTCGACGCTCGGCTCCACCGTGCTCGTGCCCGTGAACGGCGGCTGGGGGAGGTCGTCGAACGCGACGCGGACGCGGTTCAGGCGCGCCTGGTCGAGCGGGAGCAGCGGGCGGCGCACCTTCTCCGCGTGCTGGACGCGCAGGCGCTCCTGCAGCTCGCGGTTCTGCTCGTCGACGCCCCCGCGGCGCGCGGGGTCGAGCAGCGACGAGACGACGTCGACGACGCGGCTCGCGTCGAGCACGTGCACGGTCTCCCGCCCGTACTCGGGTGCGATCTTCACCGCCGTGTGCTGCCGCGACGTCGTCGCGCCGCCGATCAGCAGCGGGAGGTCGAGGCTGCGCCGCTGCATCTCGCGCGCCACGTCGACCATCTGGTCGAGCGACGGCGTGATCAGCCCGGAGAGGCCGACGATGTCGACCTGCTCGGCCTCCGCCGTGTCGAGGATCTTCTCGGGCGGCACCATCACGCCGAGGTCGATCACCTCGTAGTTGTTGCAGCCGAGGACGACGCCGACGATGTTCTTGCCGATGTCGTGCACGTCGCCCTTCACGGTTGCGAGCACGACCTTCCCCTGGGCCGAGCCTCCTGCCTGCTCGTCCTCCATGTACGGCTCGAGGTAGGCGACCGCGCGCTTCATCGCGCGCGCGGACTTCACCACCTGCGGCAGGAACATCCGGCCCGAGCCGAAGAGGTCGCCGACGACACGCATTCCGTCCATCAGCGGGCCCTCGATCACGTCGAGCGGGCGCGCCGCCGACTGCCGCGCCTCCTCGGTGTCCTCCTCGATGAAGTCGACGATGCCGTGCACGAGCGCGTATGAGAGCCGCTCCCCGACCGGCTGCTCGCGCCACGTCAGGTCGCGCTCGCGTTTCGTGCTCTCGCCGCGCACGCGGTTGCCGAGCTCGACCAGCCGCTCCGTCGCGTCCGGCCGCCGGACCCAGATCACGTCCTCGACGTGCTCCAGCAGCTCGGGGTCGATGTCCTCGTAGATCGCAAGCTGGCCCGCGTTGACGATGCCCATGTCGAGGCCCGCCGGGATCGCGTGGTAGAGGAACGCCGCGTGCATCGCCTCCCGCACGACGTCGTTGCCGCGGAAGGAGAAGCTGAGGTTCGAGATCCCGCCGGACGTGCGCGAGCCGGGGCAGCGCTCCTTGATGCGGGGCAGCGCGGCGATGAACGCCCGGGCGTAGTCGTCGTGCTCCTCCATGCCGGTCGCGACGGCGAGCACGTTCGGGTCGAAGATCAGATCCTCGGGCGGGAAGCCGACCACGCGCGTGAGCAGGTCGTAGGCGCGGCCGCAGATCGCGACTCGCCGGTCGACGTCGGTCGCCTGGCCCTCCTCGTCGAACGCCATCACGATCACGCCCGCGCCGTAGTCGCGGATCCGCCGCGCCTGGCGCAGGAACTCCTCCTCGCCCTCCTTGAGGCTGATCGAGTTGACGATCCCCTTGCCCTGGATGCACTGCAGGCCGACCTCGAGCACCGACCAGCGCGAGCTGTCGACCATGATCGGCAGGCGCGCGACTTCCGGCTCGGTCGCGACCACGTTGAGGAACGTGCGCATGGCCTGCTCGCTCTCGAGCAGGTCCGCGTCCATGTTCACGTCGAGGACGTTCGCGCCCCCGCGAACCTGCTCCAGCGCGACCTCGACCGCGCCGGTGTAGTCGTCGGCCTCGACCAAGCGGCGGAAGCGTGCCGAGCCGGTGACGTTCGTGCGCTCCCCGATCAGGACGAAGCCGGTGTCGGGGCCGATCTCGAACGGCTCGAGCCCCGACCAGCGCGTGGCACGGCGCGAAATCCTTTGTGACAACTTGTCACAAGGTCTCGGGGGGACGCCACGGACGGCCGCGGCGATTGCGCGCGTGTGCTCCGGCGTGGAGCCGCAGCAGCTGCCGGCGACGTTCAGGAACCCCGCGCGGGCGAACTCGCCGAGGAGCGTGCTCGTCACCTCCGGCGTCTCGTCGTAGCCGCCGAACGCGTTCGGCAGCCCCGCGTTCGGGTGCGCGCTCGTCAGGCACGGCGCGAGGTGCGCGAGGTCGGCGACGTACGGCCGCATCTCGTGTGCGCCCAGCGAGCAGTTGACGCCGACGATCAGGGGGTCGGCGTGCTCGACGGACGCCCAGAACGCCTCGATCGTCTGCCCACTCAGCGTGCGGCCGCTGAGGTCGACGATCGTGACGGAGATCCAGAGCGGGATTTCGGGCGCGACTTCACGTGCGGCGACAATCGCGGCCTTCGCGTTCAGCGTGTCGAAGATCGTCTCGAGCAGCAGCAGGTCGACGCCGCCTTCGACGAGCGCGCGGATCTGGTGCGCGTACGCCTCCCGCACCTGGTCGAAGGTGTGCGTGCGGTACGACGGGTCGTCGACGCGTGGACTGAGCGAGAGGGTGATGTTGAGCGGACCGACCGAGCCGGCGACGAACTTGCCCGGGCCGGCCGCGTCGGCCGCCGCGCGCGCGAGTCGCGCGCCCTCGACGTTCATCTCGTAGACCGCGTCCTCGAGCCCGTAGTCCGCCTGTCCGATCGAGGTCGCGGTGAAAGTGTTCGTCGTCGTGATGTCTGCGCAGGCCTCGAAGTACCGGCGGTGGATGTCCGCGACGAGATCCGGCCGCGTGAGGTTCAGCAGGTCTGGGTCGCCCTGGACGTCGAGCGGGTGGCCGCGGAAGCGCTCGCCGCGCCACTCCTCCTCGGTGAGCCCGCTGCCCTGGAGCAGCACGCCCCAGGCGCCGTCGAGCACGAGGATCCGCTCCTCTGCGAGGTTCCTGATCTCCGCTGCGACGTCTCTCTCCGCCAAGTCGACCTCCGTGCCCGAAGAGAACGCCGAGCCTTCGCTCGCGCGGGCTCTTTAGGCGTTTGGTAACCCGGTCGCCAAGCTGCCTGTCAAAGCTCTCCGGGTTACTGGAGGATAGCGCGTCAGCCCGCGAAGACGACGGATTCCGCGTGGTCGACGACCTCGTCCCGGGTCGGCGGGTCGAGGAGCATCTGCACGTCCCGCTCGACCTCGGGCATGCCGCTCGCGCCGAAGAGCTCGGCGGCGCGCTCGTGGTCGTAGTCGGTGCGGCGGAGCTCGACGCCCGGCCCGAGGACCGCCCAGCGCGCGCCGCGCTCGCCCTCGTACGGGCGGCCCACGCTGCCCGGGCCGACCAGCCGCACGCCGTCGACGGTGCGGTCGTAGCTCACGTGGACGTGGGCGGTCACGACGACACGCTCGGCGACGCCCGCCATGAACTCGCGCACGCGCTCCGGCGGCGTCCGCAGCGTCACGCACTCCTCGTCGCTGCGGGGAGAGCCGTGCACGAACCGCGTCGGCCCGAGCCCTTCGACGTCGATCACCACGTGCTCGTCGAAGCCGTTCACGAAGGCCGTCGCCTCCGCGTCGTGTTGCACCGCCAGCCACGTCCCGCGCTCGTCGAGGTGCACGCCGACCGAGCGATCGGCGTTCCCGCGCACGAACCGCGCCGGCAGCTCGAGCGCGCGCACGACGGCGAGCGTCTCGTTCGGGAGCGGCCCCCAGGTCAGGTCGCCGCAGAAGACCACGAGGTCGACGCGCTCGCGCCGCACCTCGTCGAGCACCGCCTCCAGCGCGACGGGGTTCCCGTGGACGTCGGCCAGAGCAGCCACCCGCACCCCTCGATTGTGCACCTGAGCACGTTCTCGATGCTCGTGCTCTGGTGCACAAGGCGCCGTTACAGCGCGGGGCGCACGACGAACTCGAGCCGGAGCGGGCCGGCCGGGCCGTCGAGCTTCCGCACGACGAAGCGCCACAGCGCCCGCGGGATCGGGCACCACTCCTCGGGCTGCTCGCAGACGTCCACCGGGCCGCGGCGCGCGCACGAGGCTGCCGCCGTGGAGAGGCGCACGCCGGCGACGCGTAGGATCCGGCCCTCGACGACGACGCGCGCGCACCGTGCGGCACCGTCACGCGAAAGCGGAGGATGACGCCGCTCGGCCTCGCCACCGCGATCCGCCGTTCCACGGCACCCGCGGCGAGGGCGACGATCTGCGCGGGTGGAGAGGCGAGCAACGAACCGACGACGTCCACGGAGCCCCGCCGGGTCCTCATGTGCACCGGAGCACGTTCTCGGCGGTCGTGCTCTGGTGCACAAACGACGTCCGGCCGGCGCGCAACCATCGAGGGATGCCGCAACCGCCGATCACGAACCGCGACCCCGGCGACGAGACCGACGAGGACTAGCGCCGCGGGCTAGGAACTCGCCGCGGGTGCCGGCTTCGCCGGCGCCCGCTCACCGGCGCCTGCCGAAGGACGGGTTTCCCCGCCCGCGAATCGTCATGTCCGAGCGAAGCGAGGACGGATTCGCGGGCGGAAGAGGACGGATTCGCCGGCGTTCAGCCCCGGCCGCCGACCGAGAGCTGGTTCTCCGCGTGCCGCAGGCGCTGCTCGGCCTGCCAGCGGTCCCCGGTGCTCTCGCCCGCGTCGATCGCGTCGAGCTCGCGGCGCGCGGCCTCGAGCTGCTCGCGCGCCCGCGCGTCGTCGATCTCGTTCGCGTTCACCGCGTCGTCGACGAGGGCGATCGCGCGGTCCTGCAGCACCTGGAAGAAGCCCGGGCCGGTCGCGAACTCGAGCACGTCGGCGCCGTCGCCCGGATGCACCCGCGTCGAGCCCGCCTTGAGCGTCGCGATCAGCGGCGCGTGGCGCGCGAGGACGCCGATCTCGCCGTCGGCGCCGGGCACGATCACCATCTCGGCGTCACCCTCGTACGCCGGGCCATCCGGCGTGACGAGAGCGACGCTGAACTTGCGCCCGGTGCCCGGCATCGGCTACGCGGCGGCGCCGGCCATCTGCTTCGCGCGCTCGACGGCGCCCTCGATCGGGCCGACCATGTAGAAGGCCTGCTCCGGCAAGTCGTCGTGCTGGCCCTCGATGATCTCCTGGAAGCCGCGGATCGTGTCCTCGAGCTTCACGTACTGGCCGGGCGTGCCGGTGAACTGCTCGGCGACGAAGTTCGGCTGCGAGAGGAAGCGCTGGATCTTGCGCGCGCGCGACACCGTCAGCCGGTCCTCGTCCGAGAGCTCCTCGATGCCGAGGATCGCGATGATGTCCTGCAGGTCCTTGTAGCGCTGGAGGATCTCCTGCACGCGCGTCGCGGTGTCGTAGTGCTCCTGCGAGACGATCCCCGGCGAGAGTGCGCGCGACACGGAGTCGAGCGGGTCGACCGCGGGGTAGATGCCCTGCTCGACGATCGCGCGCGAGAGCACCGTGGTGGCGTCGAGGTGCGCGAACGTGTTCGCGGGCGCCGGATCGGTGAGGTCGTCGGCCGGCACGTAGATCGCCTGCACCGACGTGACCGCGCCCTTGTTCGTCGACGTGATCCGCTCCTGCAGCTGGCCCATCTCCGTCGCCAGCGTCGGCTGGTAGCCGACGGCGCTCGGCATGCGGCCGAGCAGCGCCGAGACCTCGGAGCCCGCCTGTACGAAGCGGAAGATGTTGTCGATGAAGAGCAGCACGTCCTGGCCCTGG
>DASXTR010000241.1:0-8772 GCA_036505325.1 Gaiellaceae bacterium | reverse complement strand
CCGGCCCGCCGCGCCGCCGAAGGCGCTGGTGACGCTGCACCTGGACGGACATCACGAACCGTTCGAGGACCACGGCACCGACGCCGGGCCCCCTGATCGACGCGGTCATGACGGCGTTCCTCGACCTCGCGCTGCGCGGCGATCGTGGCGCAGCGGCGCGGCTACGCGCCGCGGGCACGGAGCCACTGGCGTCGCTAGAGGCCGAGGGGATCTAGATCGCGGGCGGCGCGACGAGCCGGTCGTACTCGCGCGGCAGCTCGTTGGCGATGTCGCCGAACTCGCCGCCCGACACGGCCTCCTCGAGCGTCGCGAAGACGGCACGGATCGCCCGTTCGGCGCCTTCGCGGTCGAGGGCCGTCTCGGCCGCGACGCGCTCGGCGAACTCGTCCGGACCGAAGCGCTCGCCGCCGCGCTTGTCCCGGAGCAGCGGCTGCAGGTCGCCGGGAAGCTGCGCGGCGAGATCCTCCGCCTCCTTGCGTGAGATCCGTGCTGCGAGCGTTTGCAGCACCGCGTCCGTCACCTCCTCTGCGCGGTCGCGGTCGAGGCCGCTTCGCTCGCGACCCGCGCGATGAAGCCGGCGTAGTCCATCGTGCGCGCTGTTCCGCGAGCGGCGTCGGCGAAACCGGGTCCCGGTCACCCCCGGTCGGCCGAGATGACGCAGATCGCCTGGCCGATCGCGATCGGCCGGCCGGGGGCGACGGCCACGTCGCCGATGACGCCCGACCGGTGCGCCGTCACCTCGTTCTCCATCTTCATCGCCTCGATGATGCAGATCACAGCGCCCGCCTCGATCTCGTCGCCGTCGGCGACCTTCACGTCGAGCACGGTTCCCTGCATCGGGCTGACGACGGTGTCGGTGCCCGCCGCGGCCCCCGCGGCGGTGCGCTCGCGCCGCCGCCGCGCAAGCGCGCGATACGCAGGTTCCGGCCGGAGGACGCGCACCTGCACGCGACGTCCGTCGACCTCGACGACGGCCGCCCGCTCCGCCAACGTTCCGTCCGGGCGACCCGCTATCGTTTCCGTTGTCAGATGAGACAACGCCTTTTCGGACATGTCCTTTGCGGCCTGCGCCAGCTCCTGGGACTCCGCGACCCCGCGACAGGTCTCGCCGGCTGCGAAGCAGGCGTGCGACAGAAGCGCGCGGTGGAAGCCGAGCAGCGTCTTCACGCCGCCGATCTCGTACTCTTCGAGCGCGCGGAGCATGCGCCGGCGCGCGTGCTCGCGGTCGACGCCGCGGACGACCAGCTTCGCGATCATCGGGTCGTAGAGCCCGCTGACCTCGCTCCCGGCCGTGACACCGGAGTCGACGCGAACCCCCGGACCCGCCGGCTCGCGGTAGCTCGTGATCCGCCCCGGCGCAGGCAGAAAGCCGGTGGACGGATCCTCCGCGTTGATGCGGCACTCGATCGCGTGCCCGCGGATCTCCACGTCCTCCTGGCGCAGCCATAGCGGCTCCCCTGCCGCGATGAGAACTTGCTCGCGAACGAGATCGAGGCCCGTGACCTCCTCGGTCACCGTGTGCTCGACCTGGATGCGCGTGTTCATCTCCATGAAGAAGTACTCGCCGTCCCGGGTGAGGAGACCCTCGATCGTCCCGGCGGACCGGTAGCCGGCAGCGCGCGCCGCGTCGACCGCGATCTGGCCGATCCGCGCCCGCAGCTCGGCGGTGACCGCCGGGGACGGGGTCTCCTCGACGAGCTTCTGGTGCCGGCGCTGGATCGTGCAGTCGCGCTCGCCGAGGTGGATGACGTTGCCGTGCGCATCCGCGAGGACCTGCACCTCCACGTGGCGCGGATCCTCGATGTAGCGCTCGACGTAGACAGACGCGTCAGCGAAGTAGGAGCGACCCTCCCGCTGGGCGGACTCGAACGCCTGCGCGGCCTCCGGGGCCGAGGCGACGACCTTCATGCCTTTGCCTCCGCCTCCGGCCGCGGCCTTGATCAGGAGCGGGTACCCGATCTGCTCACCGAGTGCGACCACCTCCTCGGCGGACCCGACCGGATCGGTGGAGCCGGGGATGATCGGCACCCCTGCTTCCCGCATCCGGGTGCGCGCGGCCGTCTTGTGGCCCATCAGCTCGATCGCCGCTGCCGGCGGACCGATCCAGACGAGTCCCGCGGCCTCGACGGCCCGGGCGAACGCGGCATTCTCGGCGAGGAACCCGTAACCGGGGTGGACGGCCTCGGCGCCCGACCGCGCCGCGGCGCCGAGGAGCTTGTCGACGACGAGGTAGCTCTCGGACGCCGTCCGGCCGCCGAGGGCGTGGGCCTCGTCCGCGTAGGCCGTGTGCAGGGCGGAGCGGTCGGCGTCGGAGTACACGGCGACGGAGCCGATTCCGAGCTCCCGCAACGTGCGGAAGATCCGGACGGCGATCTCGCCCCGGTTCGCGACGAGGACTTTGGCGAACACGAGCGCGTATTCTCCCCGCCGGTGACGTTCGCGGACCAGTTGACCGTCGCGCGCGCCGCGTCGGTGCCCGTCGTCGTGGCGCTCTTCGCGATCCCGTTCCACGGACATGACTACTGGGCGACGGCGGTTTTCTGCATCGCGATGTCGACCGACTGGTTCGACGGGAGGATCGCGAGGCGCACCGGCCGGACCTCGCCGTTCGGGTCGCTCCTCGATCCGGTCGCGGACAAGCTGCTCGTCCTCGCGACCCTCGTCGTCCTGCTCGACCAGGACGTCTTCCCGGCCTGGATGGTCGCGGTGATCGTCGCGCGCGAGCTCCTGATCAGCGGGCTCCGGCTGGCCGCGGTGGAGCGCGGCGTCGTGATCGCGGCCCGCGACCTCGGGAAGCTGAAGACCTGGTCGCAAGCGCTCGCGGCGGCGGTCGGCGGCCTCGCGGCGGCAGGCGCGTGGAGCGACACCGTCGCGTGGTGGACCTTGCTGGTCGCGGTGGTGCTAACCGGGGTCTCGGGTCTCGATTACGCCCGGGCGGCGCCGCGCCTCCTGCGCGGGGGCGCCGTGGCGTCTCCTTGACCTACGCGGCGGCGGCCCGGCCGCGCACCTCGCACCACTCGTCGAACGCGGCCCAGGCGGTGAGGTAGTCGGCGAGCTTCCGCAGCCCGTCCTCCACCTCGGCCCGAACCGCGAACGTGCAGTGCACGCAGTAGGGCCGATCCGGAGGCGTCTCGTGTTCTCCACACCGGATGCACATGCCCAGACAACGTACGAACGCGCGTCCGGGTTACGTCCTGGTTACGGCTCGATTACCTCCTCGATACCCGCCTGCCACCACGGATCGGGCGCGGGAGGGCTCTCCGCCAGGAGCTCCTCGACGGTCCGCGCGACCTCCTCGGGCTGCTCGGGGTCCAACTCCACGGCCACTGCGCGCACACTAAAGACACCGGCAGGGCCGCCGATGGTCCGCCCGCTGAAGCGCTCGTCACGGCGCCCACTCGCCGAGCCCGGTCTGGCGTAGCCCAGTCCCCCTTTCGGGGCCTACCAGAGCCAAACGGCACGATCCCCCGTACGGGTGATTACACGGAGAGCCCTGTGGTTGACAATCCCCGTGTTGCGGCAAGCAAACGAAGGGCACCTTCGAAATGTTGCAGTGGAATCAGAAGCGCACCGCACTCCTGGTCATGGCACTCCTGGTCGTCATCTCGGCGCTCGGTGGTTGCATCGACTGGGACTGGGGCGCGATCAACATCACCTGGTAGCGCTCCCCATCCGACCTTGAAGCTGAGGGCGCTTCCTCCCGCACGGCTGCTCGCGGTCGTGGCGCCCGTCTCTCTGATCGGCGTTGCCGCGTACCTCGCAGCGACACTGGACTTCGTCAGCTCCTCGCACTCTGCGATCGAGCTGGCGGGGATCCTCGCGCTGCTGGCGGCCTCGACGCTCGCCGAGCGCTATCCCGTGCCGCTCGAGGGCGCCGACGTCAACGGGGTCTCGATCGGCTTCGTGTTCGCCGTCGCCGCGCTCGTCCTCTTCGGCTGGGCCGACGGGACGTTCGTGTACGCGACCGCCCCGACGCTTGTCGCGCTCGTCGAGCGGCGGCCCCCGATCCGGGTCGTCTTCAACGCCGGCGTCTTCGGCCTCGTCGGCACCGTCGCCGGCCTCCTGCTGACCCGGGTGCCGGGCGACGGGACGGGTGAGCTGATCGCCCAGGTCGCGGTGACATCGGCGACGCTGTACCTGCTGAACCTGCTGCTCATCTCGGCGGTCGTCGCGGCGTCCGGATCGGAGCACGGCTACCTGAAGCTCGTGCGGTCGAACACGCGCTGGACGGCGGTGCCGTTCACGCTGATGGCCTCGACCGCGCTGATCCTCGTCGTGCTCTGGCAGCGGACGCCGGCCCTCTCCGCGGCGCTCGTCGGCCCGCTGATCGCGATCTCGCTCTACCAGCGTTCGACCCACAAGGCGCTGCGCGCGATGCGACTCGCGCTGACCGACCCGCTGACGGGGCTCGGCAACCACCGCCACTTCCACGAGCGGCTCCAGCGCGAGCTGAGCATCGCACAGGAGGGAGCTGCGGCGGTCTCGCTCTGCTTCCTCGACATCGACGACTTCAAGCGCATCAACGACCGCTTCGGGCACCCGGCGGGCGACCGCGTGCTCTCGCAGGTCGCGGGTCGTCTGCGCCAGGGCGGAGAGGCATTCCGCCTGGGCGGCGACGAGTTCGCGGTCCTGATGCCTGGGGCCGGCGAGTCGGCGGCGGTCGACGCGGCGCGCTCGATCGTGAACCGCATCGGCGAGCTCGACCTCGGCCACATTGCCGGCATCACCGTCTCCGCGGGTGTGGCGACGTACCCGCAGCACGGCGCCGACCGCGATGCGCTCATCCGCCTCGCCGACAGCGCTCTCTACTGGGCGAAGGAGCACGGGAAGAATCGGGTACGGGTTTCCCGTCCTGATGTCGTGGAGCTTGCGGACCTCCGCCGCCTCGCCACCGGAGCCGACCGCGCCGCGCGCTTCCGCGCTGCAGGCTCGCTGGCGCGCGCCGTCGACACGCGCGACGCGTACACCGGCAGCCACTCCGAGCGGGTCGCCGACCTCGCTGCGCGCATCGCCGAGCGTCTCGGCCTCACGCCCGAGGAGATCGAGCTCGCCCGTCTCGCCGGCAGGCTGCACGACCTCGGCAAGCTGGCGATCCCGGAGGAGATCCTCCGCAAGCCGGGCGGCCTCACCGAGGCCGAGCGACTCGTGCTCGAGCGGCATCCGCAGATCGGGTTCCGGATGCTCGAGAGCCTCGGCGTCGACCCGGTCGCCGAATGGGTGCTGCACCACCACGAGCGCTGGGACGGCGCGGGCTATCCCAACGGCATCTCCGGCGACGACATCCCGCTCGGCGCGCGCATCATCTTCGTGGCGGACGCGTTCGACGCGATGACCTCGGACCGGATCTACCGCGACCAGGTGACCGAGCCCGAGGCGATCGCGGAGGTCGAGCGCTGTGCGGGGAGCCAGTTCGACCCCGACGTCGTCCAGGCGTTCCTCGCCGAGGTCGCAATGCCGGAGGCGGTCGGCGTTTAGCCGCCCACGCTCCCGCGGAATGGGAGCGTATGAACAGAGACCAGCGCAGACACCCGGAGAAGAAGCCGACGATCCGCCCGGACGAGCCGATGGAGCTGCTCAAGCCGGAGCGGCCGCCGGACGCGTGGGATCCGCGGGCCAAGAGCAGCGGCCACGGCAAGAAGACGGCCGACAAGTGGAACCAGTAGCGAGAGCCGGCTCGACCCGAGACGCGATGACATAGCCCGGCCCGCGTAGGCTCTCCCCGTGACCGACCTTCCACTCACGGGCGGGTGCCTCTGCGGCGGCGTGCGCTTCGAGGTGACCGCGCCGCTCGTCTCCGCCGGCTACTGCCACTGCACCAGGTGCCAGCGCCGCACGGGGACGGCCGCGGCCGCGTCGGCGCGCGTCGCGCCCGGGAGCCTGCGCGTCACCAGCGGCGAGGAGCTCGTGCGCGTCTACGACCCCGGCGACGGCGGGTTCCTGAAGGAGTTCTGCTCGGCGTGCGGCGGCGCGCTCTGGAGCCGGAGCCCCGAGGACCCCGAGGTGATCGGCGTCCGCCTCGGCACCTTCGACGGCGACCCCGGCATCCGGCCCCAGTACCGCCAGTACGTCACGTACGCGGCCGTCTGGGAGCCGCTGCCCGATGACGGGCTCCCGCGCCATCTCGAGCACCGCAGCGGCTAGGACCAAACCCCTATTCGAGGGATGCACGACGAACGCGGATCGACGAGAACGAGCGCGTAGCGTCGTCCGAGCCAAGGAGATTTCTGCGGTGCTCCACTGGAACGTGAGGTTCAAGCCCGTTCTCGCAGTGCTTGTGATCGTCGCAGCGTCCGTCGCCGCCCTCATGGGCTGGGCCGACGGCACCTGCGGGATCTACTGGTAGATCGATGGACACAAGACCGCTTCGCTCCGAGGGCGGAGCGGGTGGGAACGCGCCGGCGGCCGCGGAGGGGCAACGCCGCCGGCTCGTTCCTCTGCTCGCACCGGTGATCGCCGCCGGCGCAGCCACCGTCGCGGCCGCCCTCACGATGCTCGTCGTCGACCGCCCGTCGGGCGGGACGCTCGCGGGCATCGCGCTCCTGCTCGCGGCTGCCACGCTCGCCGAGGCGTACCCTGTGCCGATCGAGAGCCTGCCGGGCGGCTTCGTCTCGCTCGCGGCCGTCTTCGTCGTGGCGACCGGCCTCATGTACGGCTGGGCGCCTGCGGCGATCGTCGCGCTCCTGACGCGCGTTGCGCTCGAGATCCTGCAGCGCCGCCCGGCCGTTCGCCTCGCGTACAACGGCGCGGTCTACGCGCTCTGCGGCGCCGCGTGCGGCCTCGTCGAGCTGCTCGTGCCGAGCCACTCGTCGATCGGCGCGCTGATGGTCGCGGTGCTGCTCGGCGCAGCCGCGTTCTGGATCGGCAACGTCCTGCTGATCGCCGCCGTCGTCGCGCGCTGGTCAGGAGAGGACTTCCGGGGCGTCGTGCGCGGGATGGTCTACTGGACGTCGATCCCGTTCGCGATCATGGCGTCCGTCAGCCTGATGCTGGTCGTGCTGTGGGAGCGCTCACCTGTCGCGATCGTCGCGCTCGTCGGGCCGCTCGTCGCGATCGTGCTCTACCAGCGCTCGACGTACAAGACGCTGGAGGCGACGCGGCTCGCGCTGACCGACCCCCTGACGGGCCTCGGCAACCGCCGGCACTTCCACGAGCGCCTCGAGACCGACCTCGACCGCGCCGAGCGCGAGGGCGGCTCGGTCGCGCTGTGCGTGATCGACGTCGACGATTTCAAGCGTGTGAACGACGAGCTGGGACACGACGCGGGAGACGAGGTGCTCGTCGCCGTCGCGCGCCATCTGCGCGGCGGCGGCGAGTCGTTCCGCCTCGGCGGCGACGAGTTCGCGGTCGTCCTCCCCGGCCACAGCCAGCGCAGCGCGATGAAGATCGCGCGCAGCATCGTCGCGCGGATCGCCTACGCCGGCGTCACCGTCTCGGCGGGCGTCGCGACCTTCCCGAAGACGGAGCGCAATGAGCTGCACCGCACGGCCGATCAGGCGCTCTACCGCGCCAAGGACGGCGGCAAGAACGCCGTCGCCGCGTAGAGCGCGTCCCGAGCCTCTTCGCTCCAGCGCACGACGAGCTCTGCGGCCGGCGCGTCGGACGCGAGAGCGTGAGCCTGGCCGGCCCAGAGGTTGATCCCGTCCGCGTCGTCGGCCGCGCGCGCGGCCGCGCGGATCGGCGCCGTCAGGAAATGGACGTGCGGGAAGGCCGCCGGGGCATGCGCGCCGTGCTCGCGCATGAACCGGTTCACGATCCCGCGCGCGCGGCGGCCGGTGAACGCGCGGGTGAGCGCGGTCGGCGCCTCGTGTGCGAGCGCCGCGCGATGGGCCGTGCTCGTCGCCGCTTCCGGCGTCCGCATGAACGCCGTTCCGACCTGTGCGGCCCGCGCCCCTGCCGCGAGCACGGCCGCGACGCCCGCGCCGTCGGCGATCCCGCCGGCGGCGACCAACGGTAGGTCGGTCGTAGCGGCGACGAGCCGCAGGAGCGCGAGCAGTCCGACCTCGCCGCGGCCGTCGGCGTCGTCGAACGAGCCGCGGTGGCCGCCGGCCTCGACACCCTGGACCACGAGCGCGTCGGCGCCGCCGTCCTGCGCTCGGCGCGCCTCGTCAGGCTCAGTGACCGTCGCCCACACTGCGATCCCACGCTCGTGCAGACGGTCGACGAGCTCTCGCCACGGGCAGCCGAACGTCAACGAGACGACTGCGGGCCCTGCCTCGAGGACGAGCGCCAGCTTCGCCTCGAACGCGTCGTCGTCGAACCGGGGCTCGCCGAGCGGGCCGCCGAGGCGCGCCGCGAACGCGGCGAGCGCCGCCTCGTCGACCTCGGTCTCCGCGAGCAGGAACAAGTTGACGCCGAAGGGCGCGTCGGTGAGCTCGCGAACGCGCGCGATGCTCTGCCGCAACGCCTCCGGAGGGGCGTAGCCGCCGGCGAGGAAGCCGAAGCCGCCCGCACCGGACACGGCCGCCGCGAGCTCCGGCGTCGACGGCCCGCCGGCCAGGGGCGCCTGCACGATCGGATGCGTGAGCGCCGGGAACTCCACCGCTACCCCGATCGGGTGATGTGCTGTCGCCGCGTGTGCGTCATCAATGGCAGTCTGGCGGCAATCGAGACGAGGAGTTCTGCGGTGTTGCGTTGGCTTGTGATGGCGCTCGTCGTCGAAGTGTTCTGAAGTGCGGATTCGCGTTGAGATGAGTATCCCGACGCGAGAACCGTACTGACAGGCCTTTCGGCCCATCGCTGCGTGTTCGGCCGCGGGGGCGGCGTCCTGACGCT
>DASXTR010000240.1:0-5109 GCA_036505325.1 Gaiellaceae bacterium | reverse complement strand
AGGAAGCGTCGTTCCAGGAGGATCTCGACGCCGACTCGCTCGACCTCGTCGAGCTGATCATGGAGCTCGAGGACCAGTTCGGGATCAAGATCTCGGACGAGGACGCCCAGAAGATCCAGACGGTCGGGCAGGCAGTCGACTACGTCACATCGCACCAGTAAGTCGCTCGCGGAGTTGATCGCGGCGCTGCCGGAGGGGCGGTCCGCAGCGGTCTTCACGCACTCTTCGTGGGCCGCCGACCGGACCGACTCGTACGAGCGGCTCGAGTTTCTCGGCGACTCGGTGCTCGAGCTGGCGATCGCGCGCGCCCTCTACGACCGGTTCCCGGACTTCTCGGAGGGGCGGATGGCGAAGATCCGGTCGCACGTGGTCTCGCGGGCGAGCTGCGCCGTCGTGTCGCGCGGACTCGGGCTGGGAGAGCGCCTGCGTGAGAACGCGACCGGTCTCCCCGACGAGGAGATCGTCCGGCTCGTCCGCAACCGCAACGTGCTCGCCGCGGTGCTCGAGGCCGCGCTCGCGGCGCTCTACCTCGAGCACGGCTTCGAGCCGATCGAGGACGCGGTCGTCGGCGCCTTCGACCCGCGCATCCAGTACGCGCTCACGCACCACGTCGACCACAAGACCGAGCTGCAGGAGACGCTCGCCCGTACGGGCCGCGCGGTGAGCTACTCGGTCGTCGACGTCGAGGGCCCGCCCCATGACCGGATGTTCACAGCCGCCGCCGTCCTCGACGGCGAGGAGATCGGCATGGGGAAGGGACGCTCGAAGAAGGACGCCGAACAGGAGGCCGCCAAGGAGGCGCTCGGCAAGCTCAGCGGAGAAGACGCCGGGACAGCTCCGGCGTCGGCTGCGGCGGGCTGACCGGCTCAGGCGTCTGCCGGTAGAAGCGTGAAGGGCGCTCCACCTCGGAGGGTCCTGACGACGCGGAAGTGGCGCTCGTCGAACGTCGCCACTCGGGTCGTCTCGAGCCGGTCGGCGAGTGCGACGAGCGACGCGTCGGTCAGGCTGAGGCCGAGGTCGTCGTAGCGTTGCGCGACCTCGACGGCGTCTACCTGCGCAGTCGGCCACCATTCGACGACGTAAGCGCCGCTCGCAAGATCGTTGCGGAAGGCGTTGCGCGCGCTGCGTCCTGCGCGGACCCCGGCCAGGTAGTCCATCTCGGCGAGGACGAGCGGCGTCGTCGCAACCTCCTCATCCGTCGAGCCATACCACCGCGCTGCCTCGGTGTGACGCGCGTCGCTCGGATCGAGCAACGCGTAGAGGAACGAGGTATCGCCGAGGATCAATCCTCGCCGAAGCCCTCGAGGTAGCGATCGACGTTCTCGGACACATCGCCCGGACCACCCTCGCCGACGCCGATCGCCGTGATCCGTGGGCGCCGCGTGGCGCTCACGGCATCCGCGAGCGCACGCCGAATCGCCTCCGCCTTCGTGATCCCGCGCTCGCGCGCGAGGCGTGCGAGCGCGCGGTCGAGCTCTGGCTCCAGGTAGATGCTCGTCTTCTTCACCCTACATAGGGTACCATCCGCTGACGACGTCATCCGTCGCGACGGCGATACTTGCCCGCGTGCACCTGCGCGCGATCAAGCTGCGCGGCTTCAAGTCGTTCGTGGACCCGGTCGAGATCCGGCTGGAGCCCGGCGTCGCCGTCGTCATCGGCCCGAACGGGTCCGGGAAGTCGAACGTCTCGGACTCGATCCTCTGGGCGACCGGCTCGATGAGCCCCGGCGAGCTGCGCGCCGAGAAGCCGGACGACGTGCTCTTCTCCGGCTCGGCGGGGCGGAAAGCCGTCGATTTCTGCGAGGTCGACCTCGTGTTCGACAACGAGGACGCGACCTGGCCGGAGCTTCCCTACAGCGAGGTCTCGATCGCGCGGCGGCTCCACCGCGGCGGGGAGGGGCAGTACCTCGTCAACCGCACGGCGGTGCGCCGCATCGACCTCATCGAGCTGCTGTCCGACGTCGGGCTCGGCGGCGGGCTGCGGTCGGTGATCTCGCAGGGGCGCGTCGAGCTCGTGCTCTCGTCCAAGCCGTCCGAACGGCGCGAGCTCGTCGAGGAGGCCGCCGGGCTGGGGCGCTTCAAGCGGCGCCGGCACCGTGCGGAGCTCAAGCTCGCGCGCGTCGCGACGCAGGTCGAGCGTGCGCGCGACCTCGAGGACGAGGTGCGCAAGCGGTTGCGCCCGCTCGCACTGCAGGCGACGGCGGCGGAACGCGCGGAGAAGCTCCGCGTGGAGATCGCGCGCCTGCAGGCGGCGATCGCGACGCTCGACCTGCAGCGGCTCGCGGAGCGCCGCGCCGAGGCCGAGGGACGGCGCGCGACCGCGCTCGACGAGCGGCGCGCGCTCGATGCCAGGCTCGAGGCGCTGCTCGCGCAGCGCACGACGGCCGAGGAGGAGCTCACCGACGCTGCGGGTGCGCGAGAGTCGGCGACCGCGGCGCTGTACCGGCTGCGCAGCGGCGCCGAGCGGATCGTGCTGCGGCGCGAGGCGGCGCAGGCGTTGTCGGGCCAGCTGCGTGCGGAGCTCGAGGCGACGCGTGCGTTCGACCCGTCGACATCGGTGAACCTCGAGCAGGCCGCGCGGGATGCAGCAGGCGCGGCGCAGGCCGCCGCCGCCGATCGCGCGCGGCTGCAGGTCGAAGCGGAGGAGCGCTGGGCGCGGGTGGCGGCGATCGAGCGCGCCGCACAGCGCGAGCTCGTCGCCGAGTTGGACAACGTGTTGTCCCGCCGGGCAACGACCGAGTCGGAGCTCACGGGCGGGGGCCGCGACGCGCTGCTCGCGCTGCGCGGCGCGACGCAGCGCGTCGGCGTCCGGCACGAGTCCGCGCAGCGGCTCCTCGCGGAGCTCAACCTCGAGCTCGTGGAGGAGCGTCAGCGTCCTGCAGGTCCGTCCCCCGCGGAGCTGGGGCGCACCGCCGACGAGGCCGATGCCGGGGCGCGTGCTGCGGCGCGCGAGCGCGAAGACCTCGCCGAGCGCGCGCGTCTCGCGAAGGAGCGGCTCACCGCACTCGAGCAGTCGCTCGCGGAGCGCGAGGGGATTCCGCCGGCCGCGCGTGCGCTCGCCGAGGACGGCGAGCGGCTGGCGCTGCAGCTCCTCGAGGTCGAGGCGGGGCAGGAGCGTGCCGTGGCCGCGGCGCTCGGCCACCGCGCGTCCGCGGTGCTCGCGGACGACGCACGCCGCGCGCTCGAGCTCGTCGACCGAGCGCGCAGCGCGGGTCTGGGCTCGGTGGTCGTGCTCGTCGGCCGCGACCCGCGCGAACTCGTCCGCGAGCTGCCCGTCGTCACTCGTGACGAGCTCCTGGCCTCGCGCGTGCCCGCGGTGACGGAGGAAGGAATCGGCTGGGATCCCACGCGCGGCGAGCTGTGGTTCGCAGGGGAGACGGCGGAGGCCGTCCTGCTCGAGCTCGACGCGCGTCGCCGCGAGCTGGCAGTCGAGGTCGAGGAGCTCGGCCGCCGAGCGGACAACGCGGGTCGGACGGCGGAGGAGGCGGCCGCGCGGGCGCGGGCGGCCGCCGACGCGTTCGCGCCGGTCGCGCACCTGCGCACCATTCGCCATGCCGATCCCGCGCGGCTCGAGCGTCTCGTCGCGGGTGCGACGCGGCTCGACGAGACGCTGCGCGTCGCCGCGTCGCTCGCCGCGCGACTCGAGGAGCCGCTCGCCGCACGCGCCGGCACGCTCGCAGAGGAGCTGCGGGCGATCGCCGCCCGCGAGGGAGAGCTCCGGCATGCGGTCTCCGAGACGGATGCCCGCGCCCTCGCCGCAGAGCGCCGTGCCGGGGGCCGAACTGCACCTAGTGACAAGTTGTCACAAGAGATCGAGGCGCTGCACCGCGAAGCCGAGGACCTCTCGGCGCGCGCACACGAGGCGGTCGGCGCAGCCGACGACGCCGCCGAGCGGGCCCGGGCGGCGGCGCGGGCCCTCGCCGACTCCGACCCCGCGCGCAAGCGGCGGCCGAGCGAGCTCGTGCTCGAGCGGCTGGCGGCGGGCGCCGAGCGGCTCGAGCGTGCGCTCGAGGTCGACGTCGCGGGGTTCGAGACGCCCCTCCGCGAGCGGGTGGAGGCCGACGCGGCGCGAACGACGCAGCTCGGCGCGGACCTGCGGCGGCTCGGCGCCGAGGAGGTCGAGCTGCGACGTGCGGCCGGCGAGGCTGCGGAGCGCCTGTCGGCGATCGACGTGGAGCTCGCGCGCAGCGACGCCGAGCGCGACGAGGCGCAGCGGCGGCTCGATACCGCACATGCGGAACCCGCGGAGGGCGAGAGCCGCGACGAGCTCGCCGAGAAGCTCGCGCGCTACGAGCGCCGGCGCGAGCAGCTCGGCCAGGTGAACCCGCTTGCGAAGGAGGAGTACGAGGCCGAGAAGGAGCGGCTCGACGACCTCCGCTCACAGCGTGAAGACCTCGAGCGAAGTCTCGACGAGCTCGCGCGCCTGCGCGAGGAGCTCACGGAGACCGTCGAGCGCCGTTTCTCCGAGACGTTCGGGGCGGTCGCCACGCACTTCGAAGAGGTCTCGGAAACCCTCTTCCCCGGCGGAGAAGGCCGTCTCCGGCTCGTCGAGCCGGAAGGTGAAGAGGGGGAGCACGGGATCGAGGTCGAGCTCAGACCGGCGGGCAAGCGCATCACCCGTCTCTCGCTCCTCTCCGGCGGCGAGAAGGCGCTCGGGGCGATCTCGTTCCTCTTCGCGCTCTTCCTTGCGCGCCCCTGTGCCTTCTACCTGCTCGACGAGGTCGAAGCTGCGCTTGACGACACGAACATCGCGCGCTTCGTCGAGCTCCTGCGCCGGTACTCCGATCGCGCCCAGTTCGTCGTCGTCACCCACCAGAAGCGGACGATGGAGGCGGCGGACGTCCTCTACGGGGTGACGATGGGCACCGACGGCGTATCCCAGATCGTCTCCCGCCGACTGCCGAAACCCGAGCACATAGCAGCTTGAGCTTGGCCGCGTAGGCTCTCCTATCCGAGTGTCGAGACACAGCGGTACCCGCACGACCCTCGGGCGGCGCTCGCAAAGGAGGCGAGCCCGAGGCGCGCAGCACAGTACATCTCGTACGGCCAAGCGCCGAGGACGAAGCATCCTACAGCGAGCGGCGTCAGGCGCCGGCGGCCGCGGGTCCTG
>DASXTR010000239.1:0-15753 GCA_036505325.1 Gaiellaceae bacterium | reverse complement strand
CGTTCGCGTGCAGGCGCAGGTTCAGCGTGTGGAGGACGAAGCCGCCGCACGGAATCCCGAAGTACGCCTCCATGTGCTGGTGGTGGTTCCAGCACAGCGTGCCGACGCGGTCGCCGCGCTCGAGCCCGAGCTCCTTCAGCGCGACCGCGAGCGCGCGCGCACGGCGCATCGTCTCGCGGTAGTTCGTGCGCTTGAACGACCGGTCGGGCATCCGGGTGACGATCTCCTTGTCGCCCCAGTACATCTCCGCCCGGCGCAGGATCATCGGCAGCGTCAGCTGCATGTCCATCATCAAGCCGTTCACCGCAGACCTCCCTTCGCGAGGCCCTGGCGTTTCGCGAGATCCGCGTCGCTCACCAGATGCCCGTCGCGCTCGACGTAACCGCCCTTGCCGCCGACGACGAACACGATGAGCTCGTCGTCGCCGGCGTTCGAAACGCTCCGCGGCGTCGTCGACTCGACGTGGACGACGCCTCCCTCGCCGACCGTGTACTCGTCGCCGTCGACGACGAACAACGCGGTGCCGCGGTGGACGAAGTAGAGCTCGTCCTGCGTGTCGTGGTAGTGCTCCGGGCCGTCGTAGTGCGGCGGATAGACGATGGCGTTGACCCCGAACGCCGTCACCCCAAGCGGCGTCCGGATCTTCCGGAAGCCGTACCCCTCACCGAGCTCGTCGAGCGAACTGACCTTGTATCCCATAGGCGAACTCTACGACGCGCCCGACCGTGGAGCCACTGCTCGGCGGTCGGGCAGCGCCTGTTACGGGCCGATCGCGGTGGTCATGTCGGTCTGGATCTGGGTCGCGGTGAGGGCGCGGTTGTAGACGCGGACCTCGTCGATCAGGCCGCTGAAGTACTCGCCCCAGACACTGTTGCCGCCGATCCGCAACGCACCGGTCGACCCGGCGATCGCACCCGTGAGCGGCTTCGTGGCCGCCAGCACCCCGTTCACGTACAGCCGCAGCGCCGCACCGTCGTAGCTGACCGCAAGATGCGTCCACGTATTCAGCGGCGGCGCGCTCGCGCCGAGCACGTCCTGCTCACCGCCGATGTTCACCTGCCCCAGCGGCTTCCCCGCCCCATCACTGGCGTACAGGCCGTAGGCCATCGCCCCCGGCAGCTCCTTGAACACCACACAACGCCAGCTCGCACCGAGCGCAGCCGCATCCACCCACGCCTCCACCGTCATCCCCCCGCTCAGACGCAGCGACGCCGCGTCCGCAACCGTCACCAGCGCACCGCTGCCGTTGAACGACAACGCGCCACCGAACTTACCCGCCGCCGCCCAGCCCGCCCCCGCCACCGTCCCCGTATTACCGCTCCCCGACGCATCGGCAACCGACATCCCCGACCCCTCATCGAACGAGTACGCCGCCACCAGCCCACTCGGCGCAGGCGGCGGCGCGCTCACCGTCGCGCTCGCCTGATTCGACGCCGCACTCAGATTGCCCGCCGCATCCTCCGCCTGCACCACATAGAAGTACGTGCCCGCAGCGAGACCAGAATCCAAATAGCTCGTCCCCACCGGCTGCCCGACCCGCGTCGCCGCCGACGGCACAAACCCCGCCGTCACCGACCGATACACGTCATACCGCACCACCCCCACATCGTCACTCGACGCACCCCACGCCAAGCTCACCGACCCCGACCCCGCCGACGCCGACAACCCCGACGGCGCACCCGGCGGCGACGTATCGGGGGTGCTGTTCGCGATCGTGACCGACACCGCGACCGACGTCGTCTCGTTGCCGGCGGCGTCGCTCGCGATTGCAGTGACGGCGTGCGTACCGTTCGCGGTCGCCGTCGTATCCCAGGCGAGCGAGAAGGGCGCGCTCAGGTCTTCGGCCCCGACGTCGACGCCGTCGACCTGGAACTGCACGCCGGTGACGCCGACGTCGTCACTCGCGGATGCGGTGACGGTCGTCGTGCCGGACACGGTCGCCGTGTCCACGGGAGCCGTGATCGCGACCGCCGGCGGAGCGGTGTCGCTGGGCCCGTTCTTCACGGTGACGATGAGCTGCGGTGCGACGCTGCCCTCCTTGGAGGAGTAGTGAGCCCCGTCGGCGGAGCTCGAGACCGCTTCGATGCTCACGGTGCCGTCGCCGCTGACGAGCGGCGTGACGTCGACCTCGTAGCTGCTGCCGGCGGTAACGGCGCCGAGGCTCGTCAGCACGGCCGGTTCGGACGTGGGCTGGTTGTTCCAGGTCAGCGTCTGCTGGCTCCAGTTGCTGTCGGCGACACGGTGGAACTCGCCCCCCACGGGCGAGGAGTCGACGCAGCGCAGGCGCAGCTTGGCGCTGACGACGGTGCGGCCGCCGATCCCGGACACGGAGAACTTGAGCAGCATGCGCTTGACCGGGCTGTTGTCGGCGATCAGCTCGGTCGCCGCCCCGGTATTCGCGGTCGGCTGATCGGCACGCACGTAGGCATCGTCGCTCGGCGTGAAGGTCATCGTCGCGGGCGCCGCCGGCGTGGTCGCCGAGGCGGTGTTCGAGAGCGGCGACGTGTTGAGCGCCGCGTCGCGGGCGACGACGGTGTAGCTGTAGGTCGTGCTCGGCTGCACGGTCGTGTCCGCATACGACGTCGTCGTCGAGTTGCCGACCTTGACGCCGTCGCGAAGCACGTCGTACGACGCAACGCCGGAGTTGTCGGTCGCCGCGATCCAGCCGAGGTCGACGCGCGTCGCGGCCGACGCGTTCGCGGTCAGACCGGTCGGCGCGGTCGGCGGGGTGGTGTCGGGTGCGGCGGTGAAGCAGCTGCCGCTGCCGGAGTCGGTGAAGGTGCCGCCCGCGACGGGGACGAATTGCCAGTCGTAGCCCGCGTCGTGCAGGATCAGCTTGAGCACGCCGAACGTCTTGTTCTGGCGCACGACACTGTTCGCGGCGACCGTGCCGAAGCCGCTGAAGTCGCGCCCGCCGGTGCCGGTGATGATCTCGCGGATCCCGCGCACGTTGTCGAGCGCACCGCTCGGGTCCTGCTGCGCAAACCGCTCGTACGTGTGCGAGTGCCCGACCAGCAGCAGCTCGACCCCGGCGTCGTAAAGCGCCTGTACGAGCGGCTGCACCGCCGGGGTCGCGAAGCTGTTCGAGCTCCAAAGCGGATGATGCATGTAGGCGAGCGTGCACGCGTTCGCGTGCGCGGCCAGATCCGCGCGCAACCACCGCTCCTCGGTCGAGCCGGCGCCGCACCCGTCGACAAGCTTCGCGCAGTTGCTGTTCAGGGCGACGAGGTGCCATGCGCCGAGGTCGTAGCTGTAGTAGCCGGTCCCACGGTCACCCGCCGGCCCCGAGGCGACCCCGACCCCGTTGAAGTAGTCGAAATACCCTTTCGCGTTCGGCGTCCCGTACTCGTGGTTGCCGACCACCGGGCGGCTGATCAGCTTCTCCCGCCCCCACGACGGATCGTAGAAGTTCAGGAAATCCGTGTAGGCGCCGGTGTTGTACTGCTCGTCGCCCAGCGGCAGCACCAACGACGGCGCGATCTGCAACAACAGATCCGAGGTCGCCATCTGCTGACACGGCAAGGTCAGGTCCGCCGGCCCACACGCGATATCCCCACCCGCTGCCACCACCGGGTCAGCAACCGCAGCCACCGCGGGAGCGCGGACGGCCGCTGGGACAGCGACGAGCAGGACACCGAGCACGAGCAACGCCAAGCGCGTGCGCAAGGCGAGGCCCAGCCGGTTGATGGGACGACGTTCGGACACCGCAGATCCTCCAGTCATTTCGATTCCTTCGCGGTCGGCAGCGCGGCGAGCGCGCCGCGCCTCCTGCTCCCGCGCGACACGACGACGAGCGCGCCGGCGAGCACCACCCCGCCCACGCCGGTGAAGAACGGCAGCGCGTAGCCGATGCCGCTCACGGGTTCGCTCGAATCGAATTCGGCGCCACCGCTCCTTCCGCCGAGCGCCGCGCGGTGAATCGCCTGGAGCACCTCCAGGTAACGCGTCCCGTAGCGACGGCTGGGTTCGACGTGGCTGTTCTCGCTGAACTCGTTCCAGCTGATCAGACCGATCGCGTCCGGCGACGAGGCCGCGGCCGCGTCCATCTCCTCCCACAGGGTCCGGCCGTCCCGGCGTTCTACGACTTGGTGCCCGCCGATGAGGCGCGCGTCGAATCCGGGCGCCGCGGGAGCGACCCAGAGGCCGCCGCGCGTGTGGACGGCGCGCGACATCGCCGCGAGCTTCTGTCCGTACGACGGGAACCTGACCGGGTCGGCCGACGACCAGTAGTAGGCGTCGCCGTCGACGGACGGTGCGAGGCGGTCGAACCCGGCGACGTTCTTCTCGGAGGCGAGGACGAGGAGATCTCTGCGCAGCGGCTGCGTCACCGCGGCGACGTCCTGCGCCGTGAACTTCCACGTCCCCGACCAGATCACGAGCGGCTTGTCGTAGATGTGAAAGGCGGGGTCGCGCGCGTACCGCCGTACGAACACGTCCAGGTCGGCGGCGACCCGCGCGGCGGGAAGCGGGTTGCGATGGAAGTCGAGGCCCTGGTAGATGAGCGCGAGCTTGAAGTGCAGCTCGTCGGCGATACGGACCAGTGCCGAGAGCCGCCGGTTGAGCACCGGCGTCGACTTCCAGCTGACGATGAAGCCGTCGATCCCGGCGCGCTGCGCCCATTCGACGTGCCTGCGGAGGACGCGCGTGTCGTCGCTCGAGTACCGCCCGAGGAGGGGGTAATCGGTCTTCGCGCGCTCCCACGAACGCGTGTCGAACCAGATGTAGTAGTAGGCGAGCACCGGCTGCGGGTCGTGGGCGGCCCCGCCGGACGCGCGGGCTGCCGTCGCGCCGGCCGCGACTACCGCGGCCAGCGCGAGCGCCGCCGCGGCGCGCAGCGAACGCGGCTTCACGGCCGTTCCTCCCGCGGAACCTGCACCGCGCCCCGAAGTCGCGGCACGCGCGGCCGCAGGCGCTCGCGCAGGGCAGGACGCCGCACGAGCAGGAGGGCGGCGGCAAGCGCGAGCAGGGAACCGAGCACGAGCGCCGCGTCGAGGTAGCTGATCACCTTCAGCGGAACCTTCTGCGTGCGCGAGAGCGCGACCGGGACGAGGAACGACATCCCGCGCGCGCCCGTGACGCGGACGCGATACTGCCCGCGCGGCAGTGACGGCAGCGTGACGGCTGCGCGCGACCCGAGCTCGTGACGCTCGGTGTGACCGTCGGGGAATGTGAGGAGGATCGCCGAGCCGATCGGAAACCCGAACAGCATGTCGCGCGACTCGAAGCGCAACGGGTAGAAACGCAGGTGCATGCGCACGCTCCGCTGCCGGCTCGGCAGGAACCGCTGCTGCCCCTGGTTCACGACGTTCGAGCCACCGGCGAGAACCGAGTCGACGACGTAGACGATGTCGCGCCGGCGCGGCCGGAGGCTCCACACGACCCTGGAGCCGTGGAGCCAGAGCGGCCGCGCGAGGTCCGGGCGCCGGAACGTGCGGACGAGGCCGATGTCGTTCCGCAGGGTCACCGCCGTCACGCGCCGCAGCGGGATCGGCCTCCCGCTGCTGTCGACGAACGACGTGCGGACGCGGTAGTAGAGATCGAAGCCCGCCCGGAGCGACCGCCCCGCGTGCGCCGGGGTCCCGTACCAGCGGCTGAACACGGCCCGCACGCCGGCGCCGCCGTGGACGACGACGGGCCGCGCGCCGGGCCGGATCCTCGCACCGACGAGGCGGACGACGCCGTTTGCGTCGGCGACGCCCGTCCGGTCGCCGAGCGCGATCGTCGCGCCCGGCAGACGCGGCACCGTCTCGAACGCGAGCGTGCGGCGGGGCGCCGCCGTCGCGAGCGGCGTGAGAGCGGCTGCGGCCACCAGAGCCGCCGCGAGCACGATGATCGGGCGGAGGGTCACGAGCGCTCCGCCTCCCCGGCGGCGAGGACCGTCCGCCGCCGACGGATCGCAAGCGGCCACGCGAGCACCGAGAGCGCGAGCACGACGGCAGAGGAATAGAGGGCGTAGATGACGCTCCGCCGCGGCTCGGGTCCAGTCGCAGTCGCGCGATCGGCGGCGAGGAAGCGGGCCGGCCGCGGACCGTGTCCGAAGTCGAACGCGCTCATGAACGTCCGCGCGGCGGCGTCGCGCGGCGCGAGCGGGTCGAGCCCCCAGTTGAGCTCGATGAAGCGGAGGATCGACGTGGAGTCGAGCGTCGTGCTGTCGACGTGGCCGCGGCGCGCGTACGGGCTCACGAGCAGCGCCGGGACGCGGAAGCCGTAGCCGCGTGGAGGCCGGACGTGGTCGTACCAGCCGCCCCACCCGTCGTAGGTCCAGAGGAACGCGGAGCTCGTCCAGACCGGGCTGCGCACGAGCGAGTTGACGAGCGAGCGCACGAAGCTCTGTCCGGATCGAATGCTCCCCGGCGGATGTTCACCGGCGCCGGCGGGGATGATGTACGAGACGGCCGGGAGAGTCCCACGCGCGGCATCGTCGTAGAACTCCGGGAGCCCGACGACATGGCGCGAGAGCCTCGGGTCGTCGACGTAGCGCGGAAACGCGAGCAGGGGCAGGCGGAGCAACCGCGACCCCCTGCCACCGGGTCTCGCGCGCCGCGCGACCGTCCGCAACGAGACGGACGGGTCGTAGTTCTGCACGTACACCTTCCACGAGATGCCGCGCGCATCGAGCCGGTCGAAGATCGTCGGCAGCCGGCCGAAGCCCCGCCGTGGGATCACGTCGGGCGCGCGGCTCCCCGGCGTTCCGGTCATCCAGTACATGTGGTTCTGGAGCGTCCCCACCGGCGCGGCGGCGAAGAAGCGGTCGAAGAGGACGTATTCCCCGGCGACGTTCCAGTAGAACGGCAGGTCGCGGGCGTCGTAGTGGCCCATCGCGATCGTCCCGTCTATGCCCTGGCGACGGTAGACGTCGAGGAAGCCGTTCATGCGCCCACGTCCGAGCTGCGCGAGAAAGGTGCGCTGGTCCGAGCTCAGCGATTTGACGGCGTGCCCGCCGAGGTGGAACGGCCGCACGCAGCGGCCCCGGGGCCGTGCGACGTCGAGCGGCATGCAGACGCGGGGCGGCAGCCCGTCGGCGCCCGGATAGGTGCCGAAGTAGTTGTCGAACGAGTGGTGCTCCTGCATCAGCGTGACGAAGTGGCTGATCGGCGTCCGCGGCACGGGCGCCGCGGCCGCAGCGGCAGCCGCCGCGGCGAGCGCCACGACGGCCGTGGCGACGAGTACGGCTGCACGCGTCACGGCCGCACCTCGTACACGACCGCAAGCGGCCTCTGCGCGCGCCGGCCGTCGCTCTTCGTCACCGTGATCGACTCGGTGTGGACGACTCTGCCGTGGTAGCGCCGTGCGTAGCGGAGCAGCTTGTTGGCGAAGAACGGCGAGCGCGCCGCCGAATACACGTCCCACACGAGGTACTGCAGCTCGCTCGCGCGAATCGCGCGGTCAGGGTTCGGGATCGGGTCGTAGGCCGGGTTTCGCCTGAGCGGGTTCGTGCCGACGGAGACGCCGTAGGCCTTCCGGCGCCCGTAGAACTGGACGAGGTTCGCCATCGAGGGCCCGACGGTGAGGAAGACGGCCCCCTCCGGAACGTTCCCGGCGATCCAGTGCCCGAGCTCGCGGCCGCCGGCGACGCCGCCCGCGCCGGCAAGCAGCTGCCCGGCCGCCGGGCGCTCGACCCGCTGCCACGTCGCAAATGCCAGCGAGAGCGCCACGACCGCCGCGGCCGCGGACGCCGCCCACGCGAGCCGCGGCCGTCCTTCGACCCGCCACGCGAGCGTCCTCGCCGCGAGGACCGCGAACGCCGGCGCCGTCGGCAGCAGGTACTGGTAGCCCTTGACCGGCCAGAGCTGGAAGAAGAGCGCAGGGACTGCGATCCAGGAGAGCAAGAGCGTCTCTCGCCACGTCAGCTCCCGGCGGACGAACCAGATCCCGATCGCCGCGGCGACGACGACGAGCGGCCCGATCGCGAGCGGGACGGTCGCGGGATAGAAGGTCCACTCGTGGTTCGGACGGCGGAAGAGCTGCCACGCGAGGTACTGCTCGCCGGTCCGCCCGTTGCCGGCGAGCTTCAACGCAAGCGGGTACGGCGCGATCGTCAGCACCATGATCACGGCGGCGCACGCCAGGTCGCGAAGACGCGCGTGCACCTCCGGCGCGAGCGCGAAGAAGGCGTACGTCGCGCCGACGACGAGGATGCTCGTCTCCTTCCCGAGCACCGTCAGGCCCATCATGCCTCCGGCTGCGTACAGCCACGCGGGACGGCGCGTCGTCGCGAACAAGGCGAGGAGGTAGAGCGTGAGCGTTGCGAAGAACGTCATCGGACCGTCGAGGAGCACCTGCCTGCTGACGAGCACGTCGTAGGGCATGAGGCCAAGGATGAGCGCGGCGATTACGCCCGCCCTTCGACCGTAGAGCAGCGCGCCGAGCTTGTAGGCGAGCACGATCGTGCCGAGCCCGAACAACGCCGCGAGCAGTCGGCCGACGAGGTCGCTCACGCCGAAATGGAACGGCACCGACAGGATCGTCTGAAACAAGAGCGGGTGCGCCCGGAAGACCGGGAAGAACGGCTTGAGGCCCGCATCGTTCGCGAGCGCCGCGGCCTGCCCCGCATAGACGGCCTCGTCGCTGTTGTAGCCGATCGTGTCGATCTGCCACAAGCGCAGGAAGAGTGCGAGCGCGAATCCCGCGGCGACGAGGGCGATCGCGGCGCGCGCGGCGAGGTGCGCCCGAACGACGCCAACGCGTGCGAAGAGCCGCGTCGCCGGCGGCTCTTCGCCGATGCCTCGCACCCGCTCGATCGCGCCACTGAGGTCCAGCACTAGTCGATGGCGAGCGGAAGCGCCGGTGCCAGGATCGGCAGAGTCTCCTCCGGCGACTCATAAGGAAGGGATCGGTTCACGACGGCGGGCAGCCGCTGCGACCAGTCCATCGTCGTGCTCTTGAGCATCGTCGCGGGCAACGCCTCGAGCGCCCGTGTCACGATCGACCGCTCCTCCGCGCGGAGGTCGCGGCCGTTGCCGCTGTGCAGGAACGGCGCAATCGACGGGTACGGCGGGAAGCCGAACGCGTCGTCGCAGTTGCTCAGCAGGATGTCGACCGCCTCGTGATGCTCCAGGCGGGCGTGCCCGTCGCCGCCTCGTTCGATCACGACGAGCGCGGCGAGCCGGCCCTCCTCGGCCTTCTCCACGCCGGGAACGAGCCGCTCGACGTGGTACTTCGGCGGCGGCACGAGCGCCTGGACGACCGCATTGATGGTCGCGATCGGCAGGTGGGTCTTCGCGAGCAGGAATGCGAACCGGCGCCCCGTGCGTGAGTGGAGCCGGCTCTGGTAGCGAAGGAAGAAGCGCTCCCGCCGGGAGAGCAGCGGCGTGTTCACGGCACGCACCGTGTGGTTGCTGATCGTCAGCGGCTTCGGATACGTGAGCACGCGCCCGTCGGGCGCGAGCAGCGTCAGGTCGTCCGACAGGAACGAGCACCTGTGGCTGTCGAGCGTCCGCAGGATCGTCGTCGTTTTCCCGGTATCCGTCTTGGCCGTGACGAGCACGGCACGATCGTCGAACGAGATGCACGCGCCGTGCACGAGCGCGTAACCCTTCTTCACGAACGTCCACCGGAGGATCGCCTCGACGACGTTCGTGTACAGAACGTGCGGCGAGCGCCGGAGCAGCGGCGAGGCAACGACGTGGATGCTCTTGCCGACGGTGATGTCGATCCCGAAGCCGTAGCGCCCGAGGCCCTCGTCGTACCGCGTGTGCCGCACGAGAAACGCGAGCTCCGCGACGAGCGCGCTCTGGACGCGGCTGAGGGTCCCGATCCGGACGCGCACCGTCGGGCGCGCGATCGCGTGGTGGACGCGGAACCGCTCGAGCTCGGGCAGCGCGACCTCGGAGGCGACGGTCACGAGGCCGTGGATGTCGTAGCCGTGCCACGTCGCTTCGGCGGGACGCTCCTTGCTCCAGATCCACCGGTCGGCCACGCCGAAGCGGACGACGGTGAGCGCGGCGAGCGACAACACGTTCGACAGCTGGTCGTTCAGCCCGAGCGCGGCCACGAGGACGATGAGCATCGGCGCGCGCACGACGAGCGCTGCGTTGTTCATGACGAGGAACATCCCGGCGCGCGCAGCCGCCGACCGTCGCCGCGAGCGCGCGGAGAAGATCCACGCCTCGGTAAGGACGAAGTTCCACAGCGTCGACACCTGCGTGGCGAGCGCCGCAGCTGCGAGGTAGTGGACGCCGAGCAGCCTCACGAACAGGGCGAATGCGACCACGTTGACGAGCAGTCCCGACACGCCCACGGCACCGAAGCGGCCGAAGTTCCACGCGCGCTCCCCGACGCGGAGCTCGCAGAGCTGCGCGACGTACCGCAGACCCTCGCGGAACGAAGCCTTGCTCTCGCCGGCATGACGCACACCGAACTCGAACGGCACCTCCGCGATCCGCAACCCGGGCGTGCGGCCGAGGATCTCGAACAGGATCTTGAAGCCGCGCGGCCGCAGGCGGTCGAGGTCGACGGCCGTGCGACGGACGAGGAAGAAACCGCTCAGCGGATCGGTGACGCCGTGCAGCCGGACAGGGAAGAGCACGTGCGCGAGCCCGGTCCCCGAGCGCGAGATCAGTGCACGTGCGCGGCTGAAGGCGGTGACGGACTCGTGCTCGGTGTACCGGCTCGCGACGACGATGTCCGCGGCGGCCTCCTTCGCACGGTCGAGGAGCCGCGGGATGACCTCCGGCGGGTGCTGGAGGTCGCCGTCGATCACGCAGACCCACTCGCCGCGGGCGGCGCGGATGCCCTCGACGACCGCGCCGCCGAGGCCGCCGACGCGCCGCTCGGGCGCACGGTGGACGACCGAGACGTCGTGATGCGCGGTCGCGGCAACGGCCCCGACCTCGGCGACCGTCTCGTCACTGCTGTCGTCGACGAAGACGATCTCGGCCGGCACCGCGCGGAGCGCCCGCCCGATCCGATCGACGAGCACGCGGACGTTCCCTGCTTCGTTCCTCGTCGGTACGACGACCGTGAGCAGCGGTGCGGCTTCTGTCCGCTGCCTGATTCCGGTCGGGCTGATGTCCTCGGCGCTGCCTGTCAGCAGGTCCTCGTGCCGCATCCCCACACGATCCGCAGCCATTCTGTTCAACCCCTTGATTCGTCTGCCCTCGGATTCCGAGAATCTCCCTCGATTCCGAAATCCGCTGATTCTTCGACTCCCCGGAAAATCCTGAGCTGATTTAGCGCATGAATTTGTCCTCCGCTTTTGCGGTAGCGTTGGAGCTTCAGCGGGGCTAAACTGCGGTGTTAGGTTGCGGCTGTCCCCGGACCCCGCCGCCGGGAACACTCGATACCGCTTTAGGTGTTTCGTTCCGGTGAACGGAACGTGAGGCGACGCTAGAACGCCTCACAGGCAACTGCAAGGGCCGCCACCGTGCGCCGGCCCGAAACTAAACCAATGCCTATTCTTCCTCGCGGGATGGTCAACTCCATCGGTAGACGATGGAGTGGTGGTCATTCGCGGTCCCGCTGTGCGGCTCGAAAACCCGGACGGATATCTTTCCCGGCCCCCCCATTTCGGACGGGAATTCGGCACGGCGCTCATCGCAAGTGTAGGCGCGAGAACAGGACCTTCGGAGTGATCGAGGCGACTCGACGCAGCTTGGACGTTGACGTTCGTCGTCCGCGACGCGATCGCGTGGGTGCCCGCCGGTCGCGTCTGCGACACTGGGAGCCGGTGAAGGAGCGCCTCTGGCTCGGACTCGCTGCGGTCACGGCGGTCGGCGGCGGCGTGGCCGTCGCTGCAGGCCCCGCCGCCGTGCAGGCGCCCCCGCCCCAACGCGTGCACAGGCACCTGTCGGACATCTACGTCGTCGACCTCGTGCGACGGACGAGCCGCAAGGTGACGCATGCGGCCAACGACGTCTTCTACGAATGGCCGGCGTGGTCGCAGACGGGCGACGAGCTCGCGTTCCAGGGACCCGCCTGCGACGAGTGTCCGGCGACGATCTACCTCGTCGGCGCCGACGGCACCGGCTTCCGCAAGATCCGTGCGGGCGTCAGGCCGACGTATCGGCCCAGCTGGTCGCCGGACGGCAACCGGCTCATGTTCGTCGGCGGCCCCGACAGCGCCGTCTACACCGTGGGCGCCGACGGGTCGCACCCGCGGCGGCTGACGCACGACGGAGTGGCCCACGACCGCGCCGTCTGGTCCCCGCGCGCCGGGCGGATCGCCTACACGGTGCAGCAGCCGAACGGCAGGTGGGACATCTGGATCATGCACGCCGACGGCACGCACGCGCGGCCGGTGACGCGGACGCCAGGATCCGAGTCCGAGCCGTCGTGGTCGCCCGACGGGAGGCGGCTCGCGTTCACGAAGGAAGAGCCGGGCCGGCTCGCAATCTGGGTCGTGCGGACGAACGGCAAGGACGCGAGACGCGTCAGCCGCGGTCGCTTCGACGACCGCACGCCGGCGTGGTCGCCGACGGGCGACAGGATCGCGTTCACGCGCAGCGTGTCGCGGCCGACCGACAGGGACGTGACGTACCTCATGCGCCCCGACGGCCGCGTCGTCGGTCCGGTGCCGATCGCGGTCTACCGCAGCTCGACGCCGACGTGGTCGCCGGACGGTAAACGGCTGGCGGTCGCGAGCATGGCGCCGTAGGAGAAAGAAGGTCCGCCGGCCCCGCGAGGCGCCGACGGACCCTTCTTGTGGGGGACTCAGTGGCAGGTCCCGCTGCCGGAGTCGGTGAACGTTCTGCCGGCCTCGGGCACGAACTGCCAGTCGTAGCCGCCGGGATGCAACGTCAGCTCGAGCACGCCGAAGGTGTCCTGGTTGCGCACCTGGCTGTTGGGCTTGATCCCGGAGAAGCTGTAGTGGCTGGCGCCGCCGGTGCCGACGATGAACTCGCGAATCCCGCGCGCGTTGTCCGCCGCACCGCTCGGCGTCTGGGGCGCGAACCGCTCGTAGTCGTGGTCGTGACCGCTGATCACGACGTCTGCGCCGAAGTCGTACAGCGCCTGCCAGATCGCCTGCATCTGGGTGTTGTTGCCGTGCGGGCCCGAGGAGAACAGCGGGTGATGCCAGTAGGCGAGCGTGCACGCCGCCGGGTGAGCGGCGAGGTCGGCCCGCAGCCACTGCTCCTGCGCCGAGCCGGCGCCGCACGGGATCGCGCCGCAGGCACTCTCCCCACTGGAGTTGACGGCGATGATGTGCCACGCACCGACGTCGTAGCTGTAGTAGCCCTTGCCGGGCGTGCCGGCGGCAGCGCCGAAGTAGCCGAAGTAGCCGGAGGCGCCGGAGGTGCGGTAGTCGTGGTTGCCGGGTGCCGGCCGCGTCTTCGCCTTGAAGCGGCCCCAGGACGGGTCGTAGCGACTCGCGAACTCGGAGCTCGTACCAGAGTCGTAGGCATTGTCGCCGGCCGTGAAGACGACGTCGGGGTTGATCGCGCCGAGCAGGTTCGCCGTCGCGTCGTCGCCGCTGCCCCCGCCGGCGATGTCGCCGGCACCGGCGATCACCGGATCGGACGCCGGCGCGGCCTGCACGACGCCCGTCGCCGCCGAGGTCGCCGCATTCGAACCCGCCGAGTTCGTTCCCGTGACGACGACGCGAATCGTCGATCCGACGTCGGACGCGCCGAGCGCGTACGTCTTCGCCGTCGCACCGGCGATGTTCACGCAGGCGCCGCCCGTCGAGTCGCACCGCCGCCACTGGTAGCCGAAGCTCGGCGTATCGGTCCACGTGCCGTTGTTCGCCGTCAGCGTCTGACCCTGCTGCGCCGCGCCTGAGATCGTCGGCGGCGACGTGTTCTGCGGCGGCGTCGTCGACGGAGCTGCGACCACCGCGGTCTGGGCGGACGTCGCCGACGTCGAGCCGGCGCCGTTCGTGCCGGTGACGACGACGCGGATCGTCGAGCCCACGTCGGCCGCGGCGAGCACGTACGTCTGCGCGGTCGCTCCTGCGATGTCGGCGCAGCCGGCGCCGCCCGAGTCGCACCGCCGCCACTGGTAGCCGAACGACGGCGAGCCCGTCCACGTGCCCGCGTTCGCCGTCAGCGTCTGCCCCTGCTCCGCCGCACCGGAGACCGTCGGCGGCGACGTGTTCTGCGGCGGCGTCGGCGTCGGCGTGCCGTTGTTGTGGAGCGCGTCGAGATACGAGCCGAAGCCGGACGGCGAGGCCCACTCCTGGGCGCTCTCGACCGACGTCCCCTCGCCCCACTCGTTGAAGGTGGTGACGAGCTGCCACGGCGCGTTCGACGCCGTCATGTCCTTGATGTTCTGGTTCCAGCGCGTGAGGTCGCGGCCGAGGCGCGGTGCGGCTTCGCCCGCCTTGTCGAAGCCAGGGCTGATCGCGTACGAGAAGCCGGTCTGGCTGTCGGCCGCGACCGCCGGCGCGTACTGGTGCCACGCGTCCGGCTGGCTCGCGCACGTGCGGTAGCCGGCGAACACCTTCAGCACGATGTACGCGTTGATCCCGGCGTTTGCCGCCTTCCACTTGTCTGCGACGGCACAGGTGCCGTCGTTCGCGTTGTAGACGAAGACGACGAAGCGCCCGCCGACCCGCAGGTAGCTGCGGTCGCTGCCGTACTTGTCGCGGATGTATGCAAGGTCGGCCGTCACCTGCGCCTGTGACGGGTCGGTCGTGCCCTCCGGCTCGTAGTAGATCGCCCAGCGGAAGCTCGAGCCCATCAGCGCGGTCGTCGACAACAGCGCCGGGATGCGCCCGTCGGTGCGACTGCCTTGACCCCACCACGACGCGATGCCGGCCTGGAAGTTGCCGTACTGCATCGCGTTGACGTGGTTCTGGATCACCGAGGGATCGCCGGAGTCGTAGAGGCCGAGCGACGGGTGGTATTGCGTGAACGGCGAGATCCCGGCCTGCGACCACGACTCCGGGAACCATGGGTAGTAGAACGCCGCTCTGATCGGAAACGACGGCTGGATGTCGGATCCCGGCGGCGGAGACGTCGCCGTCACGACGGCGGTCTGGGCGGAGGTCGCCGAGGTGGAGCCGCCGCTGTTGCTGCCGCTGACCACGACACGGATCGTCGAGCCGACATCACCGGCGACCAGCAGGTAGCTCTTCGCCGTCGCAGCGGCGATGCTCACGCACCCAGCTCCCGCCGAATCACAACGCCGCCATTGGTAGCCGAAGCTCGGCGTGTCCGTCCACGTCCCCTCGCTCGCCGTCAGCGTCTGACCCTGCTGCGCCGTCCCCGAGATCGTCGGCGGCGCCGTGTTCTGCGGCGCCGGCGGCGGCGTCGAACCGCCGACCGCGGTCGCCATGTCACTCTGCACCTCGGCCGCCGTCAACGCCCGGCTATAGACACGCACATCGTCGATCCTGCCCACGAAGAACTCGCCCCACGTCAAATCGCCGCCGATCCGCAACGGATCGGCAGACGCCGTCAACGCCCCCGACTTCGCCACACTCGCCGACAGCGCACCGTTCACATACAAGCCCAACGCAGCACCGTCATAGGTCACAGCCAGATGCGTCCAACTGTTCAGCGGCAACACCGACCCACCCGTCACAACCGCACGCCCCCCCGAATTCACATACGCATCCGGAACACCCGCACCCGACTCCAGCCCATACGGCAAACCACCACCCGCACGCTCCTTCGCAACCACCGCCCCAAACCCCGACTGCGCCGCCGTCGGAAACACCCACGCCTCCAACGTCAACGCACCCACCAAATCCAACGCCGACCGATCCGCAACCGTCACATAACTCGAGCTGCCGCTGAACGCCAACGCCCCACCAGTCTTCCCCGCCGCCCAACTCGCGTTCGTCACCGAACCCACATTCCCGCCCCCCGA
>DASXTR010000238.1:0-10867 GCA_036505325.1 Gaiellaceae bacterium | reverse complement strand
CTTCGCGACGTCCGTGGCTTCGAGGAGAGGAGCGGTCTCGCTCATCGGAGGAAGGGAGGCGGGGGGCGGCATGCCGCCCCCCGCCTCCCTTCCTCCGATGAGCGAGACCGCTCCTCTCCTCGAAGCCACGGACGTCGCGAAGAGCTACGGGCCGGTGCAGGCGCTCCGATCGGCGTCGCTCGCCGTCGCGCCCGGCGAGGTGCACGCGCTGCTCGGCGCCAACGGCGCGGGGAAGAGCACGCTCGTCAAGATCCTGACCGGAGTCATCCGGCCGGACCGCGGCGCGATCGTCGTCGGCGGGAAGCAGGTGCGCGTCAGCTCGCCCGCCGCGGCGTCGCGGATCGGCCTGGCGTCGGTCTTCCAGGATCCGGCGCTCGTACCCGACCTCACGGTTGCGCAGAACATGCGGCTCACCGGCGCGGTTCCCGACGCAGTGCAGCGCGAGCTGGCGGCGATGGAGCTCGGGGTCGACGTCGCAGAGCAGGCGGGCGATCTCGCTCTGCCGATGCTGCGCATGATCGATCTCGCCCGAGCGCTCGCACGGCGGCCGCAGGTCCTGATCCTCGACGAGATCACCGCGGCGCTCCCGTCCGACCTCGCAGAGCGCGTCTTCGCGGTGATGCGCGACTCGCGCGAGCAGGGTCGCTCCGTGCTCTTCATCACGCACCGGCTGAAGGAGGTGATCGCGAACTGCGACCGCGCGACGATCCTGCGCGACGGGGGCGCGGTCGCGACGATCGTCCCGGAGCAGGGAGGGGAGGAGACGATCGTCGAGTACATGCTCGGCCCCGAGGCGGCGCGGGCCGAGGCGAAGGCGGCCGAACAGGAGGTCGAGGACGTGGAGCCGACGACCGTCGCGGCCCTGCCCGGCGCCGCGCAGGCGGCGCTCGCGGTCGAGGGGCTCGGCGTCGGGCGCGTGGAGGACGTGTCCTTCGCGCTGCGCGCCGGCGAGATCCTCGGGATCGCCGCGCTCGAGGGTCAGGGCCAGGACGACCTCTTCGACGCGCTCGCGGGCGAGCAGCGCCCGGCCACGGGCGAGATCCGCGTCGCCGGCAAGGCGCTCAAGGCACGGCACCCGTACGACGCGATCCGCGCCGGCCTCGTGCTCGTTCCCGCCGACCGCCTGCACGCGCTCCTCCCGCAGCGGTCGGTGCGCGAGAACATCGCGATGCCGCGCTACAACCGCGTCTCGCGTTGGGGGCCGATCTCGATCCGCGAGGAGGGCCGGCTCGTGCGCCGCGCGATCGAGGCCTTGCAGATCGACGTCCGCGCGGGCCGTCAGGTGCGCCGCCTCTCGGGCGGCAACCAGCAGAAGGTGACGATCGCGCGCTGGCTGGCGAGCGGGTTCCAGACGATGCTCTGCTTCGACCCGACGCGCGGCATCGACGTCGGCACGAAGCGGCAGATCTATGCGCTCCTGCGCCGCCTCGCCGACGACGGCGCGGCGATCCTGTTCTTCTCGTCGGAGCTGACGGAGTTTCCGCTCGTGTGCGACCGCGTCGTGACGCTCTTCGGAGGCCGCATCACCGCCGAGCTGCCGGGCGCGGCCGCCGACGAGGCGTCGCTCCTGCGCGCGATGCACGGGCTCGTGGAGGACGAGGAAGCCGTCGCGTGACGACCACGACTGCGGACATTCGCATCGCGCGGAGGAACCTCGCTGCGCGGTTTGCGCGGCGCCACGGGTGGACGATCGGCGTCTACGTCCTGCTGCTCCTGCTCGTCCTCTACTGGCGCTCGCAGACGAACCTGCCCTGGGGGCCGTTCGACGTGCAGTCGCTCGCGATCGACGCGCTGCCGCTCGCGTTCGCCGCGTGCGGCCAGGCCGTGGTGATCATCAGCGGCGGCATCGACCTCTCCGTCGGCTCGATGATGAGCCTCGTCAACGTCGTCTCGGCGAAGTACATGCTGCACATGAGCCTCCGCGAGGCGCTGCTCTTCTCGCTGCTGCTCGTGGTCTGCGCGGCGCTCGCCGGTGCGCTGACCGGGCTCGTGATCGTCGTCACACGGGTCGCGGACATCATCGTCACGCTCGCGATGCTGTTCGTGTGGGCGGGGGCTGCACTCGCCGTGCTGCAGATCCCGGGCGGCGGCACGCCGCTCGCGTACCAGAGCATGATCACCGTCGACACCGTCGGCACGAAGTGGCTGCCGAAGGCGCTTCTGATCCTGGCCGGCGCATACGTCGTGCTGTGGGTGACGATTCGCCGGCTGCGGCCGGGCCTCTCCCTGTACGCGATCGGTTCGAATCGGAACGCGGCATATCTCGCCGGCATCAACGTCTCCGCTTTCCGCATCCTCGCCTACGCGTTCTCGGGCGCGTTCGCCGCGCTCGGCGGTCTCACGCTGACAGCGGCCTCGGGCCTCGGCGACGCCAACTCGGGGCAGTACTACACGCTGAACTCGGTTGCGGCGGTCGTGCTCGGCGGCGTATCGCTCCTGGGCGGCGTCGGTGGTCTCATCGGTCCGATCGCAGCTGCGTTCATCCTCACGCTCGTCAAGATCATCCTGATCATCAAGGGGGTCGACGCGAACTGGGCGCAGGTGATCCAGGGGACGCTGATCGTCCTCGTCGTGATGATCGGCGGCCTCGCCGTGCGCCAGAAGGCCAAGAGCGGATGAACGCGCTGCGGCAGCGCGTCGGCGACAACCCGGCGATCCCGCTCGCGTTCGTCTTCGTCGCGCTGTTCGTCGCGACGGACGTCGTCAACCGCGCACAGGAGGGAAAGGCCTTCCTCACGCTGACGCAGGTCTCGACGACCCTTCTCTACGGCGCGGTTCTCGGTCTCATCGCCGCCGGGCAGACGCTCGTCATGCTCACCGGCGGGGTCGATCTGTCGGTTGCGACGACGGCGACCTCCGCAGCGTTCATGATCTCGTCGTACGGGACGCACGGCTGGGTGCCGGCGGTGCTGATCGCGCTCGGCGTCGGGCTGGGGATCGGCCTCGTGAACGGGATCGGCGTCGCCCTCTTCCGTGTCAACGCGCTCATCATGACGCTCGGCGTCTCCGTGATCACGCTCGGACTCCTCACGATCTACTCGCAGAAGCGCTTCGTATCGCTCGTGCCCGACTTCGTCGTGACGCTCGGGTCGCAGCGCTTCCTGACGTACATCCCGTACGACCTGCTCGTCTGGCTGCCGATCTCCGCACTGATCATTCTCGGCCTGCGCTATTCCGGGATCGGCCGAATGATCTACGCCGTCGGCGACAACCCCGTCGCATGCCGGCTCGCGGGCGTCCGCGTCTGGCAACCGCTGCTCTTCGTCTACGCCGTCTGCGGCCTGCTGTCGGCGGCGGCGGGAATCCTCCTCGTGGGCTTCAACAACGCCGCGGATCTCGGGATCGCCGGCTCGTTCCTGCTCCCGTCGGTGGCCGCGGTCGTGATCGGCGGCACCTCGATCTTCGGGGGGTTCGGCGGCTACGCGGGGACGATCCTCGGCGCGCTGATCCTCACGGTGCTCGACTCGCTGCTGACGATCCTCAACGCGTCGCAGGCGACGCGCCAGATCCTCTACGGGCTGATCGTCCTGGCGCTCGCCGCCATCTACGCGCGCGCGACGGCGTCGACCTGACGCGGTGCGGGGGCTGACGAAGCTCGCGCGCGGCGCCGGGAACGTCGCGCTCGCCGAGCGGCCGGAGCCGGTGCCCGCGGCCGGTCACGTGGTGCTCGCGGTCGTCGGCGCAGGGATCTGCGGGACCGACCTGCACATCCAGGACGGCCACTTCGACTCGAACCCGCCGGTGACGATGGGGCACGAGGTCTGCGGGGTGGTCGCGACGCTCGGCGCGGGCGTCGACGACGAGTGGCGCGGAGCGCGGGTCGTGACCGAGACGTACTTCTCCACGTGCGGCGAATGCGAGTTCTGCCGGGCGGGGCGGATCAACCTCTGCCCGCACCGGCTCTCGATCGGGTCGCACGTCGACGGCGGATTCGCTCCCCTCGTGCAGGTGCCGGTTCGGAACCTGCACCGCATCCCGGACTGGCTCGACGGCCCCGCCGCGTCGATGGCCGAGCCGCTCGCCTGTGTCTGCAACTGCCTCCTCGACCCGGCGCCGGTGGCGGCGGGGGACGACGTCCTCGTCGTCGGCCCCGGGCCGATCGGCCTGCTCGCGGCGCAGGTCGCCCGCGCCTCGGGCGGACGGGTGCACGTGCGCGGGACCCCGCGCGACGACGTGCGGCTCGCGGCCGCGCGAGCGCTCGGGTTCGAGACGTCGACGACGGATGACGGGCCGCTGGAGGCGGACGTCGCCGTCGACTGCTCCGGCGCCGCCGGCGGTATCTCGTTCGCGCTCGAATCCGCGCGCCGCGGCGGGCGCTACGTGCAGATCGGCGTCGCCGGAAAGCCGGTCACGATCCCGTTCGACCTCGTGCTCTTCCACGAGCTGACGGTGTCGTCCGGGTTCGCATCGACGCCCGCGTCGTGGCGCCGCGCGCTGGAGCTCGTGGAGGCGAGGCACGTCGAGCTCGAGCCGCTCCTGTCGGAGGTCGTGCCGCTCGAGGACTGGGAGCGCGCCTTCGCGGCCACGCGCGGCGGCGAGGGCATCAAGTACGTTCTGACTCCGTGAGGGCGGTCGTGTTCGACTGCGACGGCACGCTCGTCGATTCCGAGCGGCTGTCGTTCCAGGCCTGGCGCGAGGTCCTCGCCCGGCACGGCTACGAGCTCGCGGACGAGGACCTGCGGGCGACCCGCGGCAGGTCGTACCCGTGGGTGCACGCGTACTTCGCGGAGCGCGCGACGATCCCGGATCCGGACGCGTTCTGGCTCCTGCACACCGGACGGCTGTACGAGCTGTTCGAGACCGATCTCGAGGTGTTCGACGACGCGGTGGCGAGCGCGCGCGAGCTGAAGGAGCGGGGGGTGCCGATCGCGATCGCGACCGGCTCCCGGCGCGAGCGACTCGATGCGACCCTGCGGGCGGCGGGGCTCGAAGGGCTGTTCGACGCCACGGTCGCGCAGGACGAGGTCGAGCACGCGAAGCCGGCGCCGGACCTCTTCCTCCGCGCGGCGGAGCTCCTGGGCGTCGCGCCCGAGGACTGCGTCGCGGTCGAGGACTCGCCGACCGGCGTGGAGTCGGCGCTCGCGGCCGGCATGCGCGTCGTCGCCGTCGCACGCGATCCCGAGCATCGGGACGGGCTCCGTGGCGCGACTGTCGTCGACTTGCTGACGGCGGCGATCCTCGAAGCCGCGAGGTGACACAGCTCCGCTTGGGGGCTGTCGCCCCCAAGAAAACGGGCACCGGGCAGAGCCCGGCGCCCTCTCCTGGTCGGGGCCGACAAGCGGCCCCTTGGGAGTCGCCCGGCGTCACGGCGCTCGTCGTGCCTGCGTTCGAGGCCGAGCCCGTGCTCGGGCCGCTCCGGCGGCGCCACACACCGAGCGGCTCGGACGGAGTGCCGGCGCACGTGACGCTGATCTCGCCGTTCGCACCGGCGCCGGTGCTGCCGTCGCTGCTGCCGGAGCTCGAGGCCCTCGTCGCGTCCTGGCCCGCGGCGCCGTTCGCGCTCCGGCGCGTGCGCCGGTGGCCGTCGATCGTGTGGCTCGACCCCGAGCCGTCGGCGCCGTTCGTCGCGATGACGGAGGCGCTCGTCGCACGCTTCCCCGACTATCCGCCGTACGAGGGCCTCCACGACGAGGTGATCCCGCACGTCACCGTCGCAACCCGCGAGGAGGAGGACGTCCTCGACGAGCTCGCCGCGGAGCTCGAGCCCGCGCTCCCGATCGCCTGCGCAGGCGACACGGTGCAGCTCCTCCAGCGCGGCGACGACCTCCGCTGGCACGAGCGCCTCAGGTGGCGACTAGTTGTCTAGTAAGACAACGAACGTAACACGAGCCGGATGGCCGCAACGGACATGTCCGCCGACCCCGCCCAACCCAGCCGCGCCGCGCAGGGCCCAAAACCCGGTGCCTGGCACCGCGGTTCGCGGCGCGGCGAGTTCGTGACACCGAAATCGACGCTTAGGCGATCGAAGGGCGCAGTGCGTTGCGCGCGATGAGGAAGCCGCGCTTCACGAGCTCCTCCGTGTCCTCGAACGCGCGGTCTTCGTGCTCGACCGAGACGACGTAGTCGTAGCCGACGGCGTAGAGGGCGGCGATGAAGCGCGGCCAACTGACCTCGCCGAGGCCCGGGAGGCGCGGGACCTGCCAGCCGATCCCCGCGCTGAACGTCCCGTGGCGATACAACCCGTCGCGGCGGATCTCCATGTCCTTGGCGTGCACGTGGAAGATGCGGTCCGCGAAGTCGTACACCGCGCGCTCGTAGTCGATCATGAGCCATACGAGGTGCGACGGGTCGAGGTTGAGGCCGAAGTTGTCGGCCGGGATGGCGTCGAACATCTGCTCCCAGATCGCGGGCGACCACGCGAGGTTCGTGCCGCCCGGCCACTCGTCGTACGAGAAGATCATCGGGCAGTTCTCGATCGCGACCTTGACGCCCTTGTCGCCTGCGTAGGCAACGAGGTCGGGCCAGATCGCGCGGAAGCGCTCGAGGTTCTCGGGCAGTGGCCGGTCCTTGTCGTTCCCGATGAACGTGCCGACGATCGGCACCTCGAGCCGCGCGGCCGCGTCGATCACCTTCTTCAGGTGGCCGTTCACCTCCGCGCGGTGCGCGTCGTCGGGATGGAGATTGTTCGGGTAGTACGCGAGCGACGAGATCTGCAGGCCGTGGCGATCGAGCGTGTCGCGCACCGCGCCCGGATCGAGCGCGTCGACGTCGATGTGGGTCACTCCGGCGTAGCGGCGCCGCTCTCCGCCGGCGGACGGCCAGCAAGCGACCTCCAGCATCTCGAAGCCGTTTCCGGCGGCCCACTCGGCGACCTGCTCGAGCGTGAGGTCGCCGAACGCGGCCGTGAGCAGTCCGAGCCTCACAGGGAGATTTCCACCCAGCGCTCCGTCCGGTTCGATTCCGCGACCGCCTCGGCGATGACGTTCTCGATGTGTCCGGCGCGAAAGGTCGGATAGTCGTCGCCGGGCTCACCCGCGGCGACGGCGCGGTACACCGCACGGTAGAGCTGCTTGAACGTGTCGGCGAACCCCTCGGCGTGGCCCGCGGGAAGCGAGGTCGTCGCCCGTGCGCGCGCGTCCATCAGCGCCGGGTTGCGCAGCAGCAGCTCGTTCGGCGAGTCGCGGCGCCCGATCCAGAGCTGCTCGTGGCGCTCGCCGTCCCAGTGCAGAGCTGCGCGCGAGCCGTCGACCTCGAACCGCGTCGAGTTCTTGCGGCCGGCGCTCACCTGCGAGACGACGCACGAGCCGCGCGCGCCGCCGCGGAAGCGGAGGAGGATGTGCGCGAGGTCCTCGGTCGCCATCGGCGCCTCCACGCGCTCGACATCGGACGCGGCCGCGAAGGTCTCGACTTCGCCGACCGGCCGCCGCCGCACGGGGATGGTGGTCGCGAGGTCGGCGAACACGCGCTCCACCTCGAGCCGCGTCACGAACTGGGCAAGGTCGATCCAGTGCGAGCCGATGTCGCCGACGGCGCGGAGCTCGCCGCCCTTGTCCGGCTCGAGCCGCCAGTTCCAGTCCGTCGGAAAGAGCAGCCAGTCCTGGAGGTAGCCGCCGTGCACGTTCCAGACCTCCCCGACCTCGCCGGCGTGCACGCGCGCGCGCGCCTCCTGCACCATCGGGTAGAACCGGATGTTGAAGTTCGTGCAATGCACGAGGCCGCTGCGCTCCGCGAGCTCGAGCAGCTCCCCGCTCTCCGCAGCCGTCGTCGCAAGCGGCTTCTCGCAGACCACGTGCTTCCCGGCCGCGAGCGCCTGCTTCACCTGCTCGTAGTGCAGGTTGTTCGGCGTCGTGAGGTGGACGACGTCGACGCTCTCGTTCGCGAGCAGCGCTTCGTAGCTCTCGATCACCGGCGCGACCGACTTCGCGCGCGCGCGTTCGGGCGACGAGCCGACGACGCCGACCACCTCGATGCCGAGCCGTCGCAGCGCTTCGACGTGCACGACGCCGATGAACCCCGTGCCGACGACGCCCGCCTTCAGATCGGTGATGTCTCTCATGCGCCCTCCGCGTCGATGTGCAGCCCGGTCACCCGCTCCTCGCCGGGCTCGAGCACCGGCAGTCGCCCCTCGGCGCGGTCGTGCGCGCGCCCGAGAACGCTGCAGTTTGACGGCTCGATGCCGAGCACGCCGTAGGAAGGGTGGATCCACTGCCAGAGGCGCGGCAGGGTCGACGTGACCGTCACCCGGACGCGGCCGCGCGCCACGATCGCGCGCGAGGCGCCGACGTGCTCGTAGACCCGCTCAGGCCCCGGCGGGCCCTCGGTCCGCCAGTCGCCGGCGCGCGCGTCGTCGTCGCGCGGCAGCACGTCGGCGGAGTCGATGTCGACGGCGTCCCAGACGAGGTTGACGTGGTAGAGCAGTGGCGCGGCGACCGGGGCGTGGCCGGGGTTGCGGGTCCGGTCGACGATCGAGACGCCGCCGCCGTCGACGCGGATCTCGCGCGTCAGCTCGAGGGTCTCGCCCGGCACGTCGGCCTCGACCATGCGCGCGCGGGCGAACTGACGCTGCACGTCGACGTCGCGCGCCGGCAGCGAGCTGTACCAGCCGTGCTGCGGCTGCCCCTCCGACGGCACGCCGACGTTGCGAAGCCCGCAGGTCGTCACGAGCCCGCCGCCGAACGAGCGCGCGAAGTCGCCCTGCCAGGGAAGCTCGCCCAGGGGCGACGTCCACGCGATCTCCGCGTCGCGGAACCAGGCGCGGCCGAGGTCGAAGCCCCGCTGCGGGAGGACGTGCAGGCGCAGCTGCCCGTCGCCGTCGGCGAGCTCGATCGTCTCCGTCAGGCTCACCGCGGGAGCTCCACGTCGAAATCGACGTCCAGCCCGTAGCGTGCGCCGACGTAGCGGCTCTCCGTCCACTCGAGCGGCTCGCCGTCCTGGTCGCGGATCAGGCGGCGCTCGACGAGCAGCGGATCACCTTTCTTGATCTCGAGCAGCTTGGCGTCCTCCGGGCTCGCGGCCTCCGCGGCGAGCGCCGCGCGCCCGGCCGTCGGGATCGTGCCGGCCTTCGACAGCACCTCGAACAGCGACTCGCGCGTCAGGTCGGCACCGAGGACGCCCGCGACGCGGGCCGGGAAGACGGCGGTCTCGAGCGCGACGGGCTCGCCGTCCGCCAGCCGGACGCGGCGCAGCACGTAGACCTCCTCGACGCCGAGCCGCTCCTGCTCCACCTCGGTCGCCGGCCGCGGCCCGCTCTCGACGACGCGCGAGCTCGGTTCCTTGCCCTTGCGGCGCATCTCGTCGCTGAAGGAGAGAATGTGCGTTGCCGACCGGTGGGCGGGCCGGTCGGCAACGAAGGTGCCGCGCCCGGGCACCCGGTACACGAGCCCCTCGTGGACGAGCCGCTGCACGGCGCCGCGCGCGGTCATCCGCGACACGCCGAACTCCTCGCACAGCTCGGCGTCCGACGGCAGCGGCGAGTGCGGCTCCAGCTTCGCGATGCGCCCGCGGAGCGCCTGCTCGATCTCGTAGTAGCGGGGGACGAAGCTGCTCACGCGACGAGTCCCTCAGTCGCGAGCATGGCCGACGGCTCCGTTGATCGTCAGGCCGCCGTCGACGACGAGCTCCTGTCCCGTCATGTAGCGCGCCGCGTCCGAGGCGAGGAAGAGCACGACGTCGGCGACCTCCTCCGGTGCCCCGATTCGGTGCATCGGGATGCGCTCGTGGTACGTCCGCCGCACCTCGTCCGACCACGCATGGGCGTTGAGCGGCGTCTCGGTCGCGCCGGGCGCGACCGCGTTCACGGTGATCCCGTTCGGCGCGAGCTCCACCGCGAGCGACTTCGTCAGCGCCTCGATCGCGCCCTTGGCCGCCGCGTACGCGGTCAGATCGGGCACCGCGAGGATCCGCGTCGCAGACGTGATGTTGACGATCCGGCCGGAGCGCTGCGCGAGCATGCGCCGCGCGGCGGCACGGCAGCCGTGGAAGTAGCCGTGCAGGTTTCCGCGCATCAGCCCGTGCCAGTCGTCGTCGGTCGTGTCGACGAGCGGCTTCACCATCAGCCGCGCGGCGTTGTTCACCCACACGTCGATCCCGCCCCACTCGCCGGCGACGCGCTCGGCCAGACTCTCGACGGCGTCCGGGTCGCCCGTGTCGCCTGCGACGAAGATGCCGTCGACCGGGCCGCCGCCCTCGAGCGAGATCCCTGCCACGCGCGCGCCCGCGTCGTGGAACGCACGCGCGGTCGCGGCGCCGATCCCGCTCGCTGCACCGGTGACGACGACCCGCCGCCCTCCCAGGTCGAAGGCCTCCGTCATCGAGTGCGACTGTATAGCTGTCTAGACTGCGTCGCAATGCCGCACGAGCCAATCCGGACGACGGTCGTCGGCAGCTATCCGTTTCCGGGGTGGATCGAGCTAGCGGGGGAGCACATCGACGAGTTGGGGTCCGACGACCGCGAGGAGGCGATCCGCGACGCGGTGTGGGCGGCGATCGGCGACCAGCTGCGCGCGGGGCTGGACGTCATCACCGACGGCGAGCAGACGCGGTTCGACTTCAACCTCTCGTTCTACGCGTATCTCGACGGGCTCGAGCTGGAGCGCGAATCGCGGCGGCGGTTCGGCCCGCCCGCACACGACCAGCGCGGCCGCCACCGGATCGCCGGCGAGCTGCGTGCGCCGCGCGGGCTCGGTGTCGTGGAGGAGTTCGAGCGGCTGCGCGAGCTCGCACCGACCGGGCCGCAGCTGAAGGCGTCGATGCCCGGGCCTTACACGCTCGCGGGGCGGATCGAGCCGGGCGGCGCCTACGCCGACCGCTACGCGGTCACGGAGGCGCTCGTCCCGGTCGTGCGCGACGAGCTCGTCCGGCTCGTCGACGCCGGCTGCACGATCGTCACGGTCGACGAGCCCTCGATGAGCTGCTACGCGCACCGCGA
>DASXTR010000237.1:0-6954 GCA_036505325.1 Gaiellaceae bacterium | reverse complement strand
CAAGACCGACGCTGTGCCCGACGAGGTCGTCGAGCAGGGCAAGACGGCGGCCGAGAAGTTCCTCCTGCGCTGGCGCGGCGAGGCGGACCCGCGGCACGTGAAGGCGATCGACACCTACTGGATCTGCACCGCCGAGCACGGACTCAACGCCTCGACGTTCACCGCGCGCGTCGTCGCGTCGACGGGTGCGGACTGCGGCGCCGCTCTCTCGTCAGCCGTCGGCGCGCTCTCCGGACCGCTGCACGGCGGCGCACCGGCATACGTGAAGCCGATGCTCGAAGAGGCCGCCCGGATGGGCGATCCCGCGCGCTGGGTGAAGGAGGCGCTGGCGAGCGGCAGGCGGATCATGGGCTTCGGCCACCGCATCTACCGCGCCGAGGACCCACGCTCGCGGCTGCTCAAGCAGACGGCGAGGGAGCTCGGAGCACCGAACGTCGAGGTCGCAGAGGAGCTGGAGCAGGTCGCGCTCGTGGCGCTTCAGGAGCGTCACCCGGAGCGGGTGCTGGCCACGAACGTCGAGTACTACTCGGCGATCGTTCTCGACGTGGCCGACGTTCCGCCACCGCTGGCGCCGGCGATGTTCGCGTGCTCCCGCGTCGCCGGCTGGTCCGCTCACATCCTCGAGCAGAAGCGGACGGGGCGCCTGTTCCGGCCGAACGCGCGGTACGTCGGGCCGAGCGCGCGGTCACTCGAGGCAGTCGGGGCATGAGCGGGCTCGCGGACGCGGCGGCGCAGGCCGACGCGCTCGCGGAGGACGGGAAGGAGCGCGAGCTCGCGACGCTCCGCGCCCAGTGGGACGACGAGCTCGAGGCCGCGGCGCGCTCCCGCGACTACCGCGAACGAGCCGTCGCATATCGCGCGATCGCCCAGTTCCGGTTCCGCCAGAAGACGGAGCTCCTGCGGCGAGGGCTCGAAGACGAGAGCCCAGCGTGTCGCGGCTCGGCGCTGCTGGCTCTCGAACGGTTGTCGCGCGACCACCCGGGCGTCGTCAACGACGTGCGCCCGCTGCTGCACGAGCTCGTTACGCGCGACGGGAACGACGCCGTGCGGCGCCTCGCGATCGTCGCATTGAGGAACGGGTCGGCCCAGCCGGCGACGATCCAGATCCTGACCTCGCTCGGCGAGGACGACGAGCAGTCGCGCGATTTGCGGGATGCGGCCGCGAAGGTGGCGCAGCTGCTTCGGCGCAAGCGGACTACGCGTTAGCCGCGGGCACACTCTTTTTGCAGTTTCGCGACGGAGTTTTGTTCCAGTGCCGTGCTGGAGGAGCTACACCTCCAGTAATGGCTAATGACCCCTCCACCCCTTCAGCCACATGAGTCGCAAGTGCCAATTCACGCTCTCGGACAGCCTGTACGAGCGTCTTGTCGCCGAGGCCCTGCGCACCAATCGCTCGCAGGCCGAGTACGTGCGCCGTGGACTCGAGGCGATCCTTCCGAAGACCGATCCGCGCGCCACGATCCGCGGCGTCGAGATCGCGGTCTTCATTCGCAGGCTCCCGCGCGTCCTGCGCAGGATCCACCCGCGCCTCAGCGACTGAGGAGGGGACTGCGAGCGCGGGGTCTAGGCGCGGCAGTTACAGCCGTCGTGACGGCCGCAAGACGGGCACACGTGGCGCTTGCGACGAAACTCAAGCGCGTTCTTCGCGAGACCCGCCTGCATCATCAGCCACGCTGCGGCCCCTGTCAGGGCCAGGAGCAGTGCGGCGTGCGGATCGAGCGTCATTGCGGTCCTCCATTGGCTTCCGGCGCGCGTGGGGATGCGCCTGGAAATACAACTCGCGGCGCCGCCGATCGGATACGTGCGTATACAGCTCTGTTGTCGAAAGGTCGGCATGCCCGAGCATCTCCTGGACGCTCCGGAGATCGGCGCCGCCCTCGAGCAGGTGTGTCGCAAAGGAGTGGCGGAGGAGGTGGGGGTGGACGCGCCCGGGCTCGAGCCCGGCCTTTTCGGCCAGCCGCCGGAGGATGAGGAATGCGCCCGACCGTGTCAGCGGGCCGCCCTTGGCGTTGAGGAACAACTCCGGGCGGTGGCGACGGTCGAGGTACGGGCGGCCGCGTGCCAGGTAACGCCGAAGTGACTCGACGGCCTGCCGCCCGACCGGCACGATCCGCTCCTTGTCGCCCTTGCCGATCACCCGCACGAGCCGGTCGTCGAGGTCGACGCCGCCCTTCTCGAGCTGGACTGCCTCCGAGACGCGTAGGCCGGCGCCGTAGAGCAGCTCCACCAGCGCGCGGTCACGCAGGGCCCGGGGAGCAACGCCGTTCGCGGCCTCGATGAGCCGCTCGGCTTCGCCCGGTGAGAGCGTCTTCGGCAGCCTGCGCGTCCGGCGCGGCAGCGCGACTGCCGCGGCGGGATTGTCCTCCCGCACGCCGAGCAGCTGCTGGTGGCGAAAGAACGAGCGCACCGCCGCCGTTCTCCGCGCGATCGTCGCACTCGAGAGTCCGTCGGCGCGCATCTCCGCCGTGTATCGCTCCAGGTCCCCGAGCGATGCCTCCGCGACGGGCTTTCCGAGGAACCGCGCGAGGTGGGCGAGGTCGCGGCGATATGCGTCGACCGTTCGCGGCGCCCGCTGGGCGGCGAGCAGCGCAAGAAACCCGTCGACGTCACGGTCGCGCGTCACGCCCGCGCATTTCGGCTCCGGCGTGCGATTGCCTCCCCGGCCGCGAACGCAACGGCGGCCTGCACGGCGACGAGCAGGCCGATCGCGATCCCGGTCCAGTTCCAGAACTGCTCGGGATAGACCCGGATCAGCGTGTCCTCGTCCGCGAAGTGCCAGCTGTCGCCCGCGAAGAGCAGCTTGTGGAACGCGAGCAGGACGACGTCGAAGTCGAACGCCATGGCGGTCAGCGCCGCGACCGCGACGAAACCCGTCGCCACCGCGCCCGCGCGCAGCGCACACGCCAGGACCAATCGGGCGCGCCACGCGAGCGCCCCCAGCGCCCCTGCCACGAGAACCTGGAGCAGGTGCAACCGCCGAAGCCAGCTGCGCACGTCGCGCATGTGACGCACCTCCTCCACGCGAAACGCGCGACTGCCGTCGGGCAGGCGCGCAGCGCGCAGGATCGACACGTGTTCGCGGCGCACCGGATCGACTGCGTGCAGGCCGAGCAGCGCGAGCTCCGTCCGCCGCGACTCGCTCAGGAGCTCCTCGCGTTCGAGGTGCGGGTACGCGGCGCGCACGTACGTCTCGGTGAGCAGGACGCGGACCGCGTTGGCCGCGAAGAAGAGCGGCAGCGCGACGACGACGACGACGGTGACGGCCTTAGCTGCGTGGATGCGCGCGATCGTAGACGCGCCGTAGTCGCTTCCCGTCGACGTGGCTGTACATCTGCGTCGTCGAGAGCGACGAATGGCCGAGCAGCTCCTGGATCGCGCGTAGGTCGGCGCCCCCCTCGAGCAGATGCGTTGCAAACGCGTGGCGCAGCCGGTGCGGGTGCGGAACGAGCCGCCGCAGCGTCGACGTGTCGAGCCGGCGGCCGCGCGCCGACACGAACAACGCGTTCTGCGCGCCGCGCACGAGCTGCGGGCGCGCTTCGCGGAGGTATCGCGCGACCCAGTGCGCGGCCTCCTCGCCGAGCGGAATGACGCGGTCCTTGCCGCCCTTACCCTCGCGGACGTGCACCGCTTCCTGCTCGAAGTCCACATCGGCGAGGTCGAGCGCCATCGCCTCCGCGCTGCGCAGCCCCGCCGAGTACACGAGCTCGACGAGTGCGCGATTGCGCAATCCCAGCGGGCCGCCTTCAGGCGCGAGCGCGTCGAGCAGCGCGTCGACCTCCTCCGGCTTCGGCGCGTCGGGCAGCCGTCGCGACCGTCTGGGGGCGAGCCGCGCGTCGGGGATGTGCCCCGGTCCGAGCGTGAAACGGAGCAGCGAGCGCACCGCGGCGAGCCTGCGCGCGATCGACGAGGGCGAGAGCTTTCCCCCCGGCCGCGCACGCCCGAGCTCGGCAGTCCAGTCCGCGAGCACGCGTACGTCGATCTCCTCGACCGGCCCGTCGCCGTACCAGGCATGGAAGGCCCGCAGGTCGGCGCGGTACGCGACGCGCGTGGAATCCGAGATGCCGGCCGCGGCGAGGAAGCGGTCGATGGCCTGCGACGTCCTCACGCGACGCCATTTCGCCGCCGCTGTACGATCGCCTGCCGATGGACGAGCGCTTCACCGCCCTCGCCGCCCTCGCAGTGCACGGCGCGAACGTCCAGCCGGGGCAGGTCGTGGGCCTCGGCGCCTACCTCGGCCAGGAGGAGCTCGTGCGCGCGATCGCTGCCGCCGCGTACGAGCGCGGGGCCTTGTTCGTCGACGTCTGGTACTTCGATCCGCTCGTGAAGCGCGCACGTGTCGCGCACGCCGATCCCGATACGCTCGATTTCGTTCCGTCGTGGTACGGCGCGCGCTTCGACGCGCTCGCGGAGCGCCGGGACGCGCGCATTCACCTCACCGGCGTCACCGCGCCGAATGCTCTCGCGGGGCTCGACCCCGCGCTGGCCGGTCGCGATCAGCTTCCCTACCTGAAGGAGATCCCGCGCATCGTCGGCGAGCGCACGACGAACTGGTCGATCGTGCCGTGCCCGCATCCGGCGTGGGCGAAGCTCGTGCATCCCGAACTCGACGACGAGGAGGCGTACGCGCAGCTGTGGCAGGAGCTGTGGCACGTGCTGCGCCTCGACGAGGGGGATCCCGCGCGTGCGTGGGACGACCGCATGGACACGCTGCGGCGCAGCGCCGAGACGCTCGCGACGCGCCGCTTCGACCGGATCGAGCTCCGCGGGCCCGGCACCGAGCTGACGATCGGGCTCCTCCCGACGGCGACCTGGTGGGCGGCCGACTTCTCGACCGCCGACGGCCTGCGGCACTTCCCCAACCTGCCGACCGAAGAGGTGTTCACGACGCCCGACCCCGAGCGCACCGAGGGGCACGTGACCGCGACGAAGCCGCTCGTGTTTCGCGACGGGACGATCGTGCGCGGCCTCCGTGTGCGCTTCGAGGGCGGACGCGTGGTCGAGATCGACGCCGAGGAGAACGCCGACGCGCTCCGCGCGAAGACGGAGCTCGACGAGGGCGCGGCCCGGCTCGGCGAGCTGGCGCTCGTCGACCGGCAGGGGCGCATCGGCCCGCTCGGCACCGTGTTCTACGACACGCTGCTCGACGAGAACGCGGCGAGCCACATCGCGCTCGGCAACGGCTTCGCGTTCCTCGTCGACGACGAGGACGCCGCTCGCGTGAACAAGAGCGGGACGCACATCGACTTCATGATCGGCTCGGACGAGCTGGACGTGACAGGTGTCACGAGCGACGGCGAGCGCGTGCCGATCCTGCGCAACGGCGACTGGCAGATCTGACCACCTGTGCGGGCGGGTGGCCGCGACTGCGTCGCGCGAATCCCTGCGACGAGGGATCGGCGCGCGCGGGCGCATTGTCGAGTGATCGGGCAAGGGTCGTGGGGGACGCCGCCGCCGCACCATCGCCTCCCCCGGGACCGACGCCGGAACCGAGGGAGTTCCATGCAGAGCGCTGCGCATCGCAGCTTTACCGTGGTGACGCTCGTGACTCTGATCTTCGCGCCCCTGCTGCAGAACCACCACTGGGTCGACGTGCTCGTCGGCAAGACCACGGAGACGAAGATCGTCCAGTGCGAACCATCAGAGCCGTGTCCGGCTGAGCAGCACATCACGCAGAAGGTCATCCTCCCGAAGCGGTAGCGGCATGTCCTCGGCCATGCTGGCCGTCTCGGCGGTCCTCGTCGCGTTCGAGTTCCAGAACGTCGTGTCGTGGTGGCGCGGGCGCACGATCGCGCCGGGTGACGAGATGTCGTCGGACTTCACGATCGTCGTACCGCTGTTCGGGCACCCGCGCTACTTCGCGCGGCGGGCGTCGCTCGTCGAGTACTGCGGCAACGTCCTCGTCGCGCTCGAAGTCGGCTCGCCGCTCATGGCGTCGTTCGCCGACGAGCTCGAGCAGGAGGGCTGGCGCGTGGAACGCCTTCGGCTCGACAACCCGAACCCGGCCGCGCTCGTCAAAGCGGCCCTGCCGGCAGCGCGCACCGACGCCTTGCGTCTGATCATGGAGCGCCACTCGTTGTCGACGCCTGGCGAGGACATCGAGACCGGACGCGTCGCGCTCGCGCTGCGCATGCGCGTCCGGCACCTCGACATCGTGGTCGAGACGGACGCACCGGACACGTGGCGCGCACTCGTGCGTCAGCGCCGGCTGTGGTGGGCGGGCGCGTTCCGGCACTGGTGGATCAACTTCGACCGGAACCTGCTCCATCTGCCGGTCATCACGACTTACTCGCTCGCCGTCGTGTGGGCGTCCATCTACTTCAGGTGGTGGACGTTGATCGACGTGAGGGCGCTCCCCAGGACGCTTCCGCTCATGTTCGCGGCGTACGTGTTCGTCACCGTGGTCTCGAACCTCCAGGTGCCGTCGCCTTGGATGCTCGCGTTTCCGTTCTACTCGCTGCTCCAGATCCTCGTGATGCCTGCGCTCGGGGCGGTGCAGTACGTCATGCTGAGTCGGCGCCGCGGCGCGCTCGGCCGGTACGGGTTCGGCTACCGCCGCCGCAGCGAGGTTCTTTCGCTCCCGGCGGCAGTTCTCGAACGGCGGCTCGGGCCCGCGCGCACAGCGGCGTAGTCCACCCGCCGCCTGCTACTGCTTCGTGTCGTCGCCTACGCCGACGCCGTCGGCGGCTTTCTACGCATGCTCGCCGTTCACCGTCAAGAACCGAAGCTGGGTCACGCGCACCGTGAGCGCGCAGGCATGAGGATCGCGAACGCCCTCGGCGGCCCCGCCGTCGTGCTCGTGAACGGCGGCCGGGCCGAGCTCCTCCCCGGCACCTGGAGCGCGACGCTCGAATGGCTCGTGCAGCGGCTCGCGCCGCGGTTCCCGGACCTCGCCTTCGTCGAAGTGCGTTACCGCGTACGTTCGTGGCGCGTCCTCGACGACTGCGTCGACGACGC
>DASXTR010000236.1:0-26454 GCA_036505325.1 Gaiellaceae bacterium | reverse complement strand
CGCCAGCTCGCGTTCGAAGTCCTGGAAGTCGAGCGGGAACCCGAGGGAGTCCGCGTATTCGCGGAGCAGCGGGCGGACGGCGTCCGCCGGCGGGTCGCGCACGAGATCGATGCGCACATCGCGATCTTGGCACGAAGACGGCGCACGGTCATCCACATTCAGCGCCTACCGTCGTCCGCATGGGCAACACGAAAGGAGAGACATGTTCCGCGACCTGACCGACGAGCTCCTCGACCTACGCGCGCGCACCCTCGGCCACGCCGCCGGTGCGTACGCCGTCACATTCGACTGCTGCTCGAGCTCGTGCACGACCTGCTGGCCGCAGCCGTTTTGCATCTGGGGCGGCTAACCACTTCGGACATGGCCCTGACGGCCACTAGGCGCGGCGACGGCCGCGGTCGACGATCCACTCGTCACACTTTTGGCGCAGAGATGGCACAGACACGTCACACATTGACCGCTACGTTGGCCGGAGAGACAACAACCAAGGAGGTGTCGATGTTCCACCAGCTGACGAGCGAGCTTCTCGACCTCGCCGCCGAGGTACGCGGCGACAGCCGCGCGCCGTACGCCATGTCCTTCGACTGCTGCAGCTCTTCCTGCTGCGCTTGCGTCTTCAACTGCTGATGTTCGCGATGCTCACCCGCGAACTGCTGGACCTGCGCGCGGTGTCGCTCGGCGCGACGCTGCCGCCGTTCGCGATGGAGCAGGACTGCTCGTGCTCGTGCTGTTGTTGCTGCGGGTGTTGGGGGATGTGACGTGATGGACGTCCCGGATCGGCCGCTGCTCTCGCCCTGGTATCGCATCGTCGGCGACGGCGAGCGGCTGATCCTCGAGCACGCACAGGTGGCCGTCGTGCTCGAGGGCGCTGCCGTCCGGACGCTCCTCCCGCATCTGCTCCCCCTTCTGGACGGCACGCGAACCGTTGCCGAGCTCGTTGCGCGGCTGGGCATCGCCGCACGTCCGGCTGTCGACCTCGCGCTCGCGCTCCTCGCCGAGCACGGCGTCCTCGCGGAGGGACCGCCCGCCCCGGAGCGCGCCCGCGCGTCGGCACATGCATTCGCGGCAGCGTTCGACGTCTCCCCGCGCGTCGCGGCCGAGCGGCTCCGGGCCGGAAGCGTCGGGGTGGTCGGTGGCGGCCCGGCCGCGGCAGACGTCGCGCGGCTCCTGCACCTCGCGGGCGTCGAGCATGTGCCGCACCTGTCGTGGCGGCGAGGGGCGGACGTCGACGTCGCCGTGGTCGCGCCCGCCCTCGACGAGGTCGACGGGCTGCAGCCGTGGAACTCGCTCGCGCTCGAGCGCGGCATGACGTGGCTCCCGGTCCGGCCGTGGGACGGCCGGTGCGCGTTCGTCGGCCCGCTCGTCGTCCCGGGCGAGTCGTGCTGCTACGAGTGCACGCTGCTGCGCCGGGCCGCGAACGTCGACTGGGGCGGCGACCTGGTCGACGTCGACTCGGCGCCGGTCGCGGCGACGGCGGACGCCGCCGTCGAGGCGTCGGTCGCGGGGATAGCGGCGCACCTCGCGCTGCGGTGGCTCGTGGCGCGCGACACGACGATCCCCGGCGTCGTCCACGCGGTCGAGGTTCGGCCCGCGCTCGCGCTGACGACCCACCACGTTCTGCGCGTGCCCCGCTGCCCGGCGTGCTCGCCGGCCGAGCGTGTGGCGGCTCCGCTTCCGTGGCACGAGGCCGAGGCCGCATGACGATCCTCGCCGACGTGCTTCCGTCCCCGTTGCGGCGTGCCGTCTCGCCGTACACGGGCATCGTTCGGTCGCTCGAGGAGTGCCTGAGGGTGTCGACCGAGCCGCCTCTCTTCCGCGTGACCTGCGACGTCGGCCGCGGCGACGGTCCGCTCGGCGAGCGGCTCGATCACGTCGGCGGCATCGGCGGCGCCGGCCTGTCGCGGGAAGCGGCCGCCGCCGCTGCGGTCGGCGAGGCGCTCGAGCGCTACTCGGCCACGTACGTCCCGCGCGAACGGCTCGTGGTTGCGACCGCAGCGGAGCTCGGCGACGACGCCGTCGCGCCGGAGCGCTTCGCGCTCTTCTCGGAGCGGCAGTACGCGCGGGCCGAATTCCCGTGTCGACCGTTCCGCCGCGACACGCGTGTCGCGTGGATCGAGGGCTGGACGGTCGCGACGGGCCGGCTCGCGTGGCTCCCGGCGGAGCTCGTCTTCCTCGGCGAGTCGCTGCCCGACGGGTGCTCCCGGATCGGATACGCGACGAGCAGCGGCGCGGCCTGCGCAGGCACGCAGGAGGAGGCGCTCGAGCGGGCACTCTGCGAGCTGCTCGAGCGCGACGCGTTCATGATCGCGTGGGCGAACCGCCTCTCGCTCCCGCGGCTCGACTGGTCGGGCGACGATCGCCTCGTGGCGCTCGACCGCCGGTACTTCGCCGTGACCGGCCTCACGTATGCCGTCGTCGATCTGTCGGTGATCCACGGGCTGCCGAGCTTCCTCGGGGTCGTCCGCGCGCGGGCAGGGGTCGCCGGCGCGATGGGCGTCGGCGCCGGCACATCTGCGGACGTCGTGCGCGCATGGTGGAAATCACTGTCGGAGGCGTTCGCGTCGCGTGAGGCGGGCGTGAAGCTGACGCTGGTCGCTCCCGAGACGACGTACGGGCCGTACGGGGAAGGCGTGCTCGGCTTCGACGACCACATCCGGTACTACGCCGACCACGCTCGCGCCGCCGGCGCGGCCTTCCTCGACGCCTCGGCCGTCCGGCGGCCCGTCTCGGGCGTTCCCGTGCTCGAGGGGGCGACGGCCGAGAACCGAGTCGGCGCGCTCTGCGACCGGGTCCGACGCGCCGGCTCGGAGGTGTACGCGGTCGACGTCACGTCTCCGGACGTACGCGAGCTCGGACAATGCGTCGTGAAGGTCGTGGCGCCCGAGCTGTGCGCGCTCGACGTTCCGCATGGTGCGCGCTTCCTGGGCGGGCAGCGCCTCTATCGCGCCGCATACGAGCTCGGACTGCGGCAGACGCCGCTGACGGAGGACGACGTCAATCCGGAGCCGCACCCGTTCCCGTGACCATGCCGACCGCGGAGTTCGCCTCGCTCGTCTACGGGCGCGACGGGGTACCGGACGACGATCCGGCGGAGGCGTTCCACGAGGCGTCGCGCCTGTATCCGAACGTCGCCCCGTCGCGCCTCGCGACGATGATCGCGCTCGCGCAGAACTCCGCGCTCCAGCAGACCGCGGGCCGGGCGAGCCGGACGCACGATCACCGGCCCGGCGTCGACTTGCCGAGCCGGCCCCTGCCGCGGAAGCGACTGCGCGATCTCCTCGACGCGCGCCGGTCGGAACCGCCGCACGAGCGGCTGCCGATCTCGCTCGACGATCTCGGCACGCTCCTGGCGACGGCGTATCGCGCACGCCCGCGCGGCGACGGCGCGCCGCCGCGTCGGCCGGTCCCGTCGGGCGGCGCGCTGTATCCGCTCGAGCTCTACGCGCTGCCGCTTGCCGTGCCGGGGCTCGGGTTGGCCGCGTTCCACTACCAGCCGTTCCGCCACCGGATCGTCCCGCTGCGCCCGGTCCTCGAGCATGACATCGCCGCGACGCTCGTCGACCCGCCGCTGGCGGCACGGTCGTCGCTCGTCCTCGTCGTGACTGCGATGTTCTGGCGATCGCGCTTCAAGTACGGGTTGCGCGGCTACCGGTTCGCGCTGCTCGAGGCCGGTCACGTCGTCCAGAACCTCGTCCTTGCCGCGACCGCCCTCGGGCTGCCTGCACTGCCCCTCGGCGGCTGGTACGACAGGCGCGTCGACGAACTCGTCGGCGCGGACGGCCTGGACGAGGCGACGGTGTATGTCGTGCTCCTGGGCGGTCGCCCGTGAGCGGTCAGTCGCTTGCGCTGTGGCTGCGCGTTGCGGCGATGACGGCGTTCGGCTGGGCAACGCTGGCGGTGCCTGTTTCGCGGCCGGCGGCCACGCTCGCGCCCGGCGCAGCGATCGCCCTCGGATGCGCGGCCGGGATCGCGTTGTTCGCCGTGGTCGCGCGTCGCGTGCCGTGCCTGACCGCAAGCGGCAGTCCGCTGCCGGTCACGGTCGCGAAGCACGCCTTCCTCGGGCTGTGGGCCGTCAACGAGGAGCTCGTCTGGCGCCGTCTCGCGCTCGGCGCTGCGCTGCGCGGCGGTCCCGTCGCGGCCGTCGCCGCGAGCGCCGTCGGCTTCGCGCTCTTCCACCGGGCTCGGCGCGGCACGCACCTCGTCACCGGAGCGGCGTTCGGCGCCGTTTATGTCGCGACCGGCTCGCTCGCGGCCGCCGTCGCGGCGCACTGGACGTACAACGGTCTGGTCGCCGTCGTCGTCGAGCGTGCGCGGGCGCCGACCGCCGAGGTGTCGGTGTGACGGCCGCGCAACTCGAGCACGCGACGAAGCACTTCGGAGAGACGGCGGCGGTCGTCGATGCGTCGTTCGCGGTCGAGGAGGGCGAGGTCGTCGCTCTCCTGGGGCCGAACGGTGCAGGGAAAACGACGTCGATCGCGCTGCTACTGGGCCTACGCAGGCCGGACGGCGGCAGCGCGCGCCTGTTCGGCCGCGACCCACGGCGCGCCGAAACGCGGCGACTCGTTGGAGCGACGCCACAGGAGCTGATGTTTCCACTGACGCTGCGCGTGACGGAGGTCGTCGAGCTCGTCCGCGCCCACTATCCGCATCCGGCTCCGCTCGCCGAGGTGCTGGACCGGTTCGCGCTCGGGAGTCTCGCGCGGCGCCAGACGGGCGGGCTCTCGGGCGGCGAGCGGCGCCGTCTCGCAGTTGCGCTCGCGTTCGCCGGTGGCGCACCGCTCGCGGTGCTCGACGAGCCGACTGCCGGCCTCGACACCGGGGCGCGCCGGGCGGTCTGGGATGCGGTCCGCGAACAGGGGCGGGGCGGCGGTGCCGTCCTGCTCACGACGCATCACCTGGACGAGGCCGAGGCGCTCGCGTCGAGGGTGGTGGTGATCGAGCGCGGCCGGATCGTCGCGGACGGCTCCGTGGCCGCGATCAAGGCCGCGGCAGGCCTGACACGGATTCGCTTCCGCGCGCCGCCGACTGCCACGTTGGGCGGCCCCCTGCAGCGCGACGGTGACCACCTGCTTCTCCTCGCCCGCGACGCAGGCGCCGCGGTGGCGCAGCTCGTCCGCGACGGCGTTCCGCTGGTCGACCTCGAGGTGCGTCCCGTCACGCTCGAGGAGGCGCTCGACGCGATGCGGGGCGGCCCATGAGGCTCGCGCTCGTGCACGCAGCCGCGATGACGCGCGAGCTCGCGCGATACCCGGCGTATGTCGTCCCGACGCTCCTGTTCCCGACGGCGTTCTTCCTCTTCTTCGTCGCGCCCTCCTCGAGCCGGTACGCGACGGTGAAGATGGCCGCGTTCGCCGGGTTCGCCGCGATCGGCGTCGCGTTCTTCCAGTTCGGGGTCGGGATCGCGACTGAGCGCGCTTCGCCGTGGGAGGTGTATCTGCGGACCCTTCCGGTCGGCGTAGGTGCGCGGCTCGGTGCGCGCGTCGTCTCGGCCGCCGCGTTCGCCGCGGCGGCGGCGACGCTCGTGATCGTCATCGCGCTCGCGACCACCGACGCCCGCCTCACGGCAGCGCGCTGGGTTGAGCTCGCGCTCGTTCTGCTCGCAGGCACGGTTCCGTTCGCGCTGCTCGGCGTCGCCCTCGGCTACTGGACCCCGAGCCGGGGCGCGCTGCCGATCGCGAACCTGATCTATCTCGGGCTGTCGTACGCGGGCGGCCTCTGGATTCGCCCGTCGGAGCTCCCGCACGCCGTCGGCCGCGTCTCGCCTCTGTTGCCGACGCGCGCGCTCGCCGACGCGCTCGCCGGGGTCGTGTACGGCGACGCGTTCGCACTGCGGCCGTGGGTCGCACTCCTCGGGTTTGCCTCGGCGTTCGCGGCGTTGGGGGCCTGGGGCTACCGCCGCGACGAGGGGAGGAGATTCCGGTGAAGATGCGCGGCAGATGGAGATCCGCCGCACGCGCGCCGCCGACCTGCCGGCGCTTCACGACATCTTCATCGAGGCGATGGCCGCGGTCTACCGGCCACACGGGTTCGATCCGCCTGCGCCGCCGCTGGAGGTCTTCGCGAACCAGCAGCTGCACGTGCTCGCGCACGACGCGGACGGCTGCGCGGTCGCCGAGGACGGCGGCGACCCGGTCGGGTTCGCGTCCGCGTGGGTGCGGGGCGACACGTGGTTCCTCGCGTCGCTGTTCGTCGCGCCGCGCGCACAGGCGCGCGGAGTCGGCAAGACGCTGCTCGACGCCGTGTGGGGTGACGGCTTCCTGCGCCGGCGGACGATCACCGACGCGATCCAACCCGTGTCGAACATGCTCTACGGCCGGCGCGGGCTCGTCCCGGCGACGCCGGTGCTGTGGTTCGGCGGTCGTCCACGACTCGAGGCCGGCACCGACGCCGGGCTCGAGCCGGCCGACGCGGACGACGACGACGCGCTGCGCGCGATCGACGCGGTCGCGTACGGCTTCGACCGTTCGGTCGACCACGCCTGCTGGGGCAGGCTCGCTCGGCGCATGCTGTGGCGCCGCGACGGTCGGGTGGTCGCCTACTCGTACGTCTTCCCCGGGCACCCGGTCGCGATCGGCCCGGTCGGCGGCGTCGACGGTGCGGCGGCCGCGTCGGCGCTAGGTGCTGAGCTCGCACGCGCGAACGGAGACGTACGCGTACGAATCCCCGGATCGTCGCGCGACGTCGTCGCAACCGCGCTCGCAGCCGGGCTCCGGCTCGCGCCGACGCCGGGCCTACTCCTGCTCGGTCCGGGAGTCCCCGGGCCCACGAGCCTTGCAATCGGGAGCTACACCCTGTTCTAGTGGTGCCGTAGACTCCCAATGCACGGGGATGTGGGAGTTGATCTTCATGATGCTGATCCTGAAGATCCCGCTCGTCTATCTCTGCTGGGTCGTCTGGTGGGCGATCAAGGCCGAGCCGGAGCCGGGTGAGATCGGCGGCAGCGAGGGGATCAACTGGCGACCCTGGCACCGGCCCGCCGGCCCGCGTCCGCGGCGCGGCGGTCCGCACGGCACGCGGTCCCGCACGGCGGCCCGGAGCACGCGCGGTAGAGTCGGCGCGTGAGCGCGAGGACGTGGGGGACAGCCGAAACCGTCGCCGGCATCCTGGCCGCCGCCGCGATGTTCGTCGGATTCCTCGAGCTCGCGTACCGGCCGTTCCGCCTCGCGCCGGCGGCGCTGCTCGTCGCCCTGGTCGCCGCGGTGATGAGCCGGCAGCAGCAGCGGCTCGTCGGGCTGGCGGTCGCGGTGATCCTCGTCTGCTTCCTCGTGGGGGCGTCGATCGCCGTCTGGCTCTCCCGTCCTCTGTACTAGGGCGCGGGAAGGAACGCCGCCCCTGCTACAAAACAGGGGCATGAGCATGCACGACGTCGACGGGCTCAATGCCGGCTACGCGCGCCTGCTGCTCGACGAGTACCTCGAGAACCCCGAGGCCGTGCCGTCCGAGTGGCGCGCGCTCTTCGAGAGCGGGGACTCCGCGCTCGTCGCCACGCATCCCGGCCTGGCCCGGCTGCTCGAGACGCTCACGGCGAACGGCGGGGGGAACGGCCACGGGGCCGTCGCGACCCCGGCCGCGCCTGCCCCGTCCGCGCCGGCAACCGCGGCCGCGCCTCCGGCGGCGGCCGACCAGCAGCTTCTCGGCGCCGTCGCCGCCGCCATGGCGCTCGTCAAGGCACACCGCATGCACGGCCATCTCGGGGCGCGGCTCGATCCGCTCGGGTCGGAGCCCGTCGGCGATCCCGCGCTCGAGCCCCTGCGGCTCGAGCCGAAGCTGACGCCTGAGCTGCAGGCGCAGATTCCCTCCTCCGTTCTTCGCGTGCACGTCGGCGGCGAGACGCTCGCCGATGCGCTGCCGCGCCTCGAGGAGACGTACACCGGGACGATCGCATACGAGATCGAGCACATCTCCGACCACGAGCAGCGCGTCTGGCTGCGCCAGGCGATCGAGTCGTGGCGTTACCGGACGCCGCTCTCCTCCGACGAGAAGCGCGCGCTCTATGCGCGCCTGTGCGAGGTCGAGGGGATGGAGCGCTTCCTGCGCAAGCGGTTCCTCGGGCAGAAGCAGTTCTCGCTCGAGGGCCTGGACGTGATGATCCCGATGCTGGACGAGGCGATCGAGCTGGCCGCGGACGGCGGCGCGCACGACGTCGTGATGGGCATGGCGCACCGCGGCCGCCTCAACGTCCTCGCGCACACGATCGGCATGCCGTACGAGCAGATCCTGCGCGAGTTCGAGGGCGAGCGCACGCTCGAGGCGGTGGCCGCCGACCCGGAGGGCGGCAGCGGCGACGTCAAGTACCACCTCGGCGCACACGGCACGCGCAACACGAGAAACGGGAAGATCGCCGTGTCGATCACGTCGAATCCGAGCCACCTCGAGGCGGTCGATCCGGTCGTCGAGGGCCGCACGCGCGCGAAGCAGACGGATCGCTCGACGAAGAACGGCGCGCACGACCCCTCCGTCGCGCTTGCGATCCTGCTCCACGGCGACGCCGCGTTCGCGGGGCAGGGCGTGATCGCGGAGACGTTCAACCTCGAGGGCCTCGAGGGCTACTCGACCGGCGGCACGCTCCACCTGATCACGAACAACCAGATCGGGTTCACGACCGACCCGTCCGAGGGCCGTTCGACGCGCTACTCGTCCGACCTCGCGAAGGGATTCGACGTTCCGATCGTGCACGTGAACGCCGACGATCCCGAGGCCGCGATCTCGGCCGTGCGGCTCGCGCTCGCGTACCGCCGCCGCTTCGGGCACGACGTCGTCATCGACCTCGTCGGCTACCGCCGCTTTGGCCACAACGAGCAGGACGAGGCCGCGTACACGCAGCCGCTGATGGTGCAGCAGATCGCGAACCACCCGACCGTGCGCGAGCTGTACGCGCAGCAGCTCGTCGCCGAGGGCGTGCTGAGCGAGGAGGAGGCAGAACGGCTCGCGAGCGAGGTCGAGGTGAAGCTGCGCGCGGCGCACGAGCGGCTGCGCTCGTCGTTCGGCGCGAGCATCCCCGCGCAGACGAAGGACGAGCAGGTGCCGTACGACACGGCGGGCGGCGTCGTCACAGCCGTCGCGGAGCACCGCATGCGCACGCTCAATGAGGAGCTGTTGCGCGTCCCCGAGGACTTCACGGTCCACCCGAAGCTCGCCCGGCAGCTCGACCGCCGCCGCGGCACCTTCGACGCCGGCGGCATCGACTGGGGGCAGGCCGAGGCACTCGCATACGCGACGCTCCTCGTCGACGGGATTCCGGTGCGCCTGACCGGCCAGGACGTCGAGCGGGGCACGTTCTCGCAGCGCCACCTCGTGCTGCACGACTCCGAGACGGGCGAGCTCTACGTTCCGATGCAGAACCTCGACGAGTCGACCGCGTCGTTCGAGGTCTACAACTCGCCGCTGTCCGAGTACGCGTGCGTCGGCTTCGAATACGGCTATTCGAGCGCCGCGCCCGAGGCGCTCGTGCTCTGGGAGGCGCAGTACGGCGACTTCGCGAACGGCGCGCAGATCGTCATCGACCAGTTCATCGTCGCCGGGCTGTCGAAGTGGCGCGAGACCTCACGGCTCACGCTCTTCCTCCCGCACGGCTACGAGGGCAACGGCCCCGAGCACTCGAGCGCGCGGCTCGAGCGGTTCCTGCAGCTCGCGGCGCAGGAGAACATCCGCATCGCAAACTGCACGACGGCCGCGCAGTACTTCCACCTCCTGCGCCGGCAAGCGCTCGACGCGAGCGCGCGCCCGCTCGTCGTCATGACGCCGAAGGGTCTCCTGCGCCTGAAGGAGGCGTCGTCGACGCTCGCCGATCTGACCGACGGTGCGTTCCGGCCCGTGCTGGACGATCCCGCGGCCGACAAGCAGCGCACGCGCCGGCTCGTTCTCTGCACAGGGAAGATCTACTACGACATCGTCGGCCACGAGGCGCACGCGGATGCCGCGGACGTCGCGGTCGCGCGCGTCGAACAGCTGTACCCGTTCCCGGTCGAGGAGGCGCGCGAGGTCGTCGCGTCGTATCCGTCGCTCGAGGAGATCGTGTGGGCGCAGGAGGAGCCGCAGAACATGGGCGCCTGGCGCACGACTCGGCACCGGCTAGAGGAGGCCGCGGCGGGCATCCCCGTCCGCTTCATCGGCCGGCCGTGGCGCGCGAGCCCGAGCGAGGGGTATCCGACCGCGCATCTGATCGAGCAGGATCGGATCGCGCGCGAGGCGCTGACGCGCTAGGGCTTCCGGCGCGGCGTGCGGCGCCTTGCCTCGTATGCCTGGCGCGCGAGCCGCGGACCGTGGTGGCGCGCCTGCTCGACCAGGCGCTTGCGATGGCGCGGCGGGATCCGCCTCCAGATGTCCCAGACCGTCAGGGCGAGGCCCCACGGACCGACGCGGCGTCCCATGATCATGCGGAGGCGAGGCATCGTGCGCATTCTGCCCGGCCGCCGGACGTCGCGTGAGGCCTACTTCTTCTCGTGTCCCGGGGCGTGCCCGTGGCCGTGCCCGTTCCCGTTTCTGGGAGCGTCATCGGCCGCCGGCGCATCGACCTGCTCGCAGAGCTCGTCGATCGCGACCGGCGCGTCCGCGGCCGGCTGCGTCTCGGGCTCCTGCTCGACCTCGGTCGCGGGCGGCGCCGGCGCGAGCTCGGGCGCAGCCGGAACGTCCTGCTCCTTCTTTCCGTGGCCGTGCTGCGGCTTGTCCTTCCTGTCGTGCGCGTGGCCGTGGCGCTTCGGCTCGGCGACGGTCTCCGTGACAGTCTGGAGCAGCGTCCGCTCGACCGGTGTCGCCGCGGCCGGCACGGGCGCGGGGGTAGGGGCGGGTGCCGGCTGCGGGGCGGGCGTGGGTGCGGGTGCCGGCGCCGGGGCGGGGGCGGGGGTGGACGGAGGCGCCGGCTTCGGCGCGGCAGGCTTCGGCCCCGCGACCGGAGGCGGGCGCGAGACGAGGTGTGGGCGAGCCTGCACGGTGGGACGCGTGTGCGCGCGCGCGGGCGCGACCACGACCCGCCGGCTGACGGCGTGCGGGCGGGCGGCCGGGTGCGAGACCTCGAGCCCCGCGCGGTGGGCGGGCGCCGGGCGCGCGGGTGCGTGCGCCTCGACCGCGCTCGTGGCGCTGTCGGACGGAAGCACGAGCGCGTCGTGCGGCGACGCAGGCTCGGTGACGATGACTTGTCGGGGCAACGCGAACCAGCCGAGGAACGCTGTTGCCAAAAGTGCCCCCGTCGCCGCCTGCCTCCAGCGAAGCCTCATGGTGCAACCCCCATCGGCCGACAACGACTTGAGGAAGGTATCGGCATTCGTCGTCGTACCTTGAGAAGAAACCGCCGCATGGGAAGCTTCAAGCTCAAGCTCGCGCTCTATTTCGCGCTGTTGGCGCTGCTGCCGTCGGCGATCGCCTTCTACGGCTTCGACACGCTTGCGCATCGCAGCGAGACGCGCCGCGTCGACGCCCGGCTCCAGGCGGGCCTGCGCGCGTCGCTCACGGCGTACGGCGCGGTGCTCGACGACGCGCAGCAAACGGCGCGCGCGGTCGCCCGCGACCCGGATCTCCAGCGTGCGCTCCGGCGCCGCGACCGCGCGGCGATCGCCGAGATCGCGCGCGCGAACCGGTCGCTCACGATCACCTCGGGCCCGTTGAGAATCGGGACGGCGCCGACGTTCGCGGCGCGGCGCACGGTCGACATCGTTCAGGACGGCCGGATCCTCGGCCGCGTCTCGATCGCGGTTCCGATCGACCGTCGGCTGCTGCGCGACATCCGGACCGGCCTCGACGACGGCGACCGCCTGGTCGCAGTGCGCGACGGCCGCGTCGTCGCCGGCGCGTTCCGCGGTGCGTCGATCTCCGTTCCGTCGGGCGGCCCGAAGCGCGTCCGCATCCAGGGAACGCGGTACCGCGCGCTCGCGACCGCGCCGCTCGGCAATCCGCCGGGCGTCGAGCTCGTGGCGGTCACGCCGCAGAGCTCGGTCGAAAGTGCCGTCAGCGGCACCGAGCGCCGGCTGTTCCTGGCGCTGCTCGGCTCGCTCGCGCTCTTCGCGCTCGTCACGTACCTCCTCGGACGCTCGATCGTGCGGACGCTCGCGGGTCTCGCCGACGCCGCGAATGCGCTCGCGCACGGCGATCTGGGGCGGCGCGTCGAGGTCCGCGGCCGAGATGAGTTCGCGCAGCTCGCCGACGCGTTCAACCGCATGGCGGGCGAGCTCGAGCAGCGGCTGATCGAGCTCGACGAGGAGCGTCATCGACTACGCGAGTCGACCACGCGGTTCGGCGAGGCACTCGAGGCGACGCACGACGTGGAGCAGCTGCTGCGCGTGATCGTGGAGACGGCCGTCGAGGCGACCGGCGCGTACGGCGGCATCGTCCTCAACGAGGGACGCGAGCTCGTGAGCGCGGGGGATCCCGACGCGGGCCTGCAGAAGATCGCGTTCCCGTTGCGGGCCGGGCAGTCCGACTTCGGGTCGCTCGTCCTCGCCGCGCCGCAGTTCGACAGCGATCAGGTGGAGACGGCTGCGACGCTGGCGGCGAACGCCGTCATCGCGCTCGAGAACGCACGCCTCCATCAGATCGTCGAGCAGCAGGCGCACATCGATCCGCTGACGGAGCTCGCAAACCGTCGCGCGCTCGCAGAGACGCTGCATGCCGAGCTTGCGCGCGCCGGACGCTTCGGCGACGCCGTGAGCTTCGTGCTCGCCGACCTCGACGACTTCAAGGCGGTCAACGACCGCTACGGCCATCCCGTCGGGGACACGGTATTGCGCGCGTTCGCGCGTACGCTCGCGGACACGGTGCGCGAGATCGACGTCGCCGGCCGCTGGGGCGGCGAGGAGTTCGCGCTGATCCTGCCGGGCACGGACGCGGCCGGCGGCGCGGCCCTCGCCGAGCGCGCGCGGCGCGCGATCGAGGCGCAGGAGCTGCATGCGCCGAACGGCGACCTGATTCCGGTCACCTCGAGCTTCGGCGTTGCGTCGTTCCCGGCGTGCGACAGCGTCGACGCGCTCGTCGCCTCGGCCGACGCCGCGCTCTACCGCGCCAAGCGCGAGGGCAAGAACCGCGTCGCGAACGCGACGGAAGCGACGACGCGGTAGACTGCCGCGCCGGGAGAGAAATGGCTCTGAAGCAGGAGGACTTCATGCCCGTTGAGGCTCCGTCGCTGTTTGCGCAAGTCATCCAGGAACATCTCGAGCTGAAGCGCCGCAACGCCGCGCTCGAACACGAGATGCCGATCGAGAAATACATGACGGAGGATCCGTTCCAGAACCACCCGCTCTTCAAGACCGAGGAGCAGGCGAGGGTCGAGGACACGATGGACGGTGTGCAGTCGATCGTCGACGAGCCGACGTCGCTCGACTGGCCGACAGCAGAGGACACGTTCATCGACCCGCCGGTCGCGACGCCCGCCTCTGCCACGGAGCCGGGCGAGCCGGAAGAGGCGTCCGACGAGAACCTCTGGTCGCGCTCGCGCGACTTCGACTGGGGCGACTGAACGCGGGGGGAAACCTCCGGTTTCCCCCCAAGGACCCCCCTTCCGACACGTGGCCTCTGCTGGTGCGCGAGCACCGGCTAAGCCGGTGCTCGCCGCGGCTCGTCGTGCGTCAGCTGCCCGCGCTGGAAAGACACTCGCGCCTGCGGCGCTCGGGCTAGGAGCGTCTCGCCGTCGCGATGACCAGGTGGAGGGTGTAGCGGACCGGGTCCTCGAGGACGTTCGGCGCGCGTCTGATTCCGTCCTCGAGCTCTCCCGGCGGCAGTAGACCGAACGTCGAGTGCGCTCGGCTGCGCAGACGCTCGATCGCCTCGGCGCGGCTGAGCTCCCGCGGTACCGCGCGGTGGAAGATCTCGACCGACGCGAAGCCTGCGTCGCGCAGCTCGCGCTCGAGCACGTCGACGGCGGGGAACCGACTGCGCTCGACCGCGAGGTACGACGGCAGGAGCGGCACCGCCCAGTAGCCCTCCATCGTTGCCGGGTCCTCGGTCTTCACGAAGAACGCGCCACCCGGGCGCAGCACACGCCGCGCCTCGGTGAACGCGCGCGGTCGGTCGAGCAGGTGCACGACGAACTGCGCGACGACGGCGTCGAACGCGCCGTCGGGAAAGGGAAGCCCCTCCGCGCGCGCCTCGACGATCTCGACGTCGTCCGGGACGTGTGCGCGCGCCGCCGCGACCATCTCCGCCGAGGCGTCGACGCCCGTGGCCCGTGCGCCGTGTCGCTCCGCCAGCGCGCGCGTCGACCGGCCGGGTCCGCAGCCGAGATCGAGCACCCGCTTACCGCGCAGCGCGCCCCGTTCCGCAATCTCGTCGAGCGCCGCGTCGTCGCCTCCGGTTCGCAGCCGGACATAGTCGGCGACGTCCCACATCACGGTGCGCTCAGGCGCGCCCAGAGGTTGTCGAGCATCTGCCTCATCGGCCAGTACGTTGCCGAGCCTCCGAAGTCCAGGGTGCCTGCGGCGAAGACCTTTGCGCCCGCGACTGTCTCGTAGTACGTCATCTCCGCTGAGACTCCGGCGCCGAAGAGGTCCGGGATCGTTGCGAGGACAGCGGTCTCCGGCGGGGATTCCGGTGATCTCGCGTCGATCTCGATGCCGTAGCCGCCGACCGGCTGTCCGAAGGTCGCTCCGTCCGCGAGGCCCGTGCCAGCCCACAGCCACGGTGCCGTCGTCGCGCTCTGGACGACGAACAGCCCTTGCTTGCGGCCGTCGTCGTTCGCCCGGTACTGCGCGCCGATCAGCGCCGCTTCGGGTCGGCCGTTCTGCCGCCACTGGCGCGCGCGCCGCAGGACGCTGCCGGTCCTCTCGACGCGCCAGAAGAAGTTGTTCGCCGACAGGAACATCAGGTTCCCGCCGAGGTCGCGGAAGCGCTGGACGACGTCGTACTCGTGCGCGCCGACGTACTCCTCGTGTCCCTCGAAGACGACGAGGTCGTACGCGCGCGCGAGATCGTCGCCACTCGCGAACCACTGGAAGTCCGCGTCCGAGATGAATTCCGCGCTCTTCCCCGACCAGTACAGCCAGTGCAGGAACGGGAGGTCGTAGCGGTAGAACCGCGGCGGCGCGCCGCGGGCGATGTACGACCGCGTGAGGTCGACGGTCTGGTGCGGTGCGCCGGCGTACCACGTGTCGCCCCATCCATCGCCGTCGACGTCCTGGAAGTTGTACGCCTCCCAGGTGTTCGTCGGCAGCACGACGAGGATCCGGCTCGCCGCGCCCGGTTGCAGCGGCCGCACGACGAACGGGGCATACCCGACGCGTCCGTCGGGCGAAGCGAGCTGCGCGTAGTAGAGGCCGCTCGGGACGGGCGGCACCCTGATCGTCAGCGTCCGTGTCCGGCTCTGCCACCACCGGTTCCACGTGTACGTCCTCGGCGGCGCCGACACCTCGACGCCCGCCATCTGATTGTCGGCATAGACGACATCGCGCTCGGGCCCCGATTGGAAGAACCGGACCGTCACCTCGTGTGCGTCGGTCGACACGCGGAGCTTCGCGAGGTCTCCGGCGAGGTAGCTCTCTTGCGTGAAGCCCGCGTCGATTCCCTGCAGGCGCACAACGGGAGCGCGTGCCGTGCGGCCGACGAACGCGTTCTCGGCGCCGTAGGTCATGCGGTTCCCGGCGCGGTCCTGGACGAAGAGTCGCAGCAGGTAGGTCCGCGGGTTGAGCCTGGACGACGGCTTCCAGACCATCAACTGCGGGCCGGCACGGAATCGCTGTGTGAGCTCGAAGATCGGATGCGGTGTCTTGACCGTTCGCGACACCTCGAGCGTCACCGTCGCAGGCTCCGCGAGCCGGAACCGCACGCGCGCGACGTCGCGAAACCCGTCGCCGTTCGGACTCACCGTCGTCAGCAGGGCGCTGTCGCCGACGAACGGCGCGGATGCGTTGGCGACGCGGAGCTTCGTGAGCTGCGGGGCCGTCGAGTCGATGCGCAGCGGATGCGCGGCCAGGACGCGGCCGGCGTACACGAGCTGGACGAGGTACCGGCCATCCGGCACACGCGCGCCGCCGATCCGGCCGTTCCAGCCGACGGCGAGCGCGCGCCGGCGCTCGGGCGATTCGATCCACCCGAGCGGACGCCCCGACGGGTCCGCGAGCTGCACCCCGACCTGGCGCGGCAGGGTCAGGGACGCCGAGATCGCGAGGCGGCTTCGCGCCGGCGAGAAATCCTGTGGGTGCAAGCTGAGGTCGGCCGCATGGGCCGAAGGTGCGAGGAGGAGCGCCAGGATGACGGGTGCCAGGCGGCGCACGGGCCAAAGGGTAGCCGCGTGCGCCGTCGGACCCCTGTCAGTCGACGAGCTCGCGGTGCGCGACGCGCATCCGGGTCACCCGCGGTACGCGGTCGAACTGCGCCGCGAGGAGGCCGAACCGGGCGAGCGCGTAGGGCAGGAGGGCGTCGTACCGGAGCTCGTGCGTGTGCGCCCACCTGCCCTCGACCGAGAAGACCGGCGCCGCCGGGCCCTCGGCGCGGAGGGCGTCCAGCAGCGCGCCCGACTGGAGGTCGGCGTCGACGACGATGCGGTCGGCCCTGCTCCACCACACCTGCAGCGGGACGCCGGAGCGGGCGATCTGGCGCGCGTGGGCGAGCGGGCTCCGGGCGGCGTAGGCGCGGGCGGCCGTGGCCGGCGAGCCGCCGACCTCGCGGCGCGCGAGGCGCTGCAGCGTGAGCCCGAGGGAGCCGCCCCAGGCGAGGCACGGCGCCTTGCAGCGCAGGCGCGGGAACTGGTCGTACTGGTGCGCGAAGTCGACGAGCGAGTCGAATGCAGCGGCGCCGGCGAGCAGGTGCGGATGGCGCGCGACGAGCAGCAGCGTCTCCTGGCCGCCCATGCTCCCGCCGAACGCGAAGACGCGGGCCCGGTCGATCCGCAGCCACGGCAGTGCGTGCTCGACGACGTCGGGCATCCGGGCGAGGTCGTCGATCTGGCCCGGGGCGCCCCACGAGAAGCGCCCCAGCCGGCGCCCGTCGCCGTCGGGGTTGACGACCGCGAACCGGCCGACCGCCGGGAGGTTGCCCCACAGCGCCGCGTTCGCGCGGCCGGTGGCGCCGCGGCCGTGCGGGGAGATGACGAGCGGGAGCGCCTCGCCGCGGTAGCCCTTCGGCACCAGGACGACGGCGTGCCGCACGGCGCCGGAGTGCGAGCGGTAGGCGACGGTCACGGAGCGGACGTCGAGCGGCTGCGGCGCGGCGGTCGGCGCGGGGACGACGGCGACCGCGAGGGTGGCGACGGCGGGAGCTGCGAAACGGGCGGCGAACACGTCGCCACCGTCCGGCGAGGTCGAAACCGGCCCGTCACGCGCCGCTAACGGGCCGCTAACCGGCGCTATCGCAGGGCGCCGGACCGTGTTACAACCGATACGTGCTCGAGTTCCGGATCCTGGGGCCGCTCGAGGTCGAACGGGACGGCACGCCGGTGGAAATCACCGGCGGCCGTCAGCGCGCCGTGCTCGCGCTGCTTCTCCTGGAGGCGAACCGAGTCGTCCCGACGGAGCGGCTCGTCGACCGGCTCTGGGGCGAGGAGCCGCCCCCGACCGCCGTCACCTCGCTCCACAACGCCGTCTCGCAGCTCCGGAAGCTGCTCGGCGCCGAGACCCTCGAGACCCGCGCACCGGGCTACGTCCTGCGCGCCGACCCGGAATCGCTCGACCTGACGCGGTTCGAGCGGCTTCTGCGCGAGGCGCGCGGAGCGCCCGCGGCCGACCGGTCGCGGCTGCTGCAGGAGGCGCTCGACGTCTGGCGCGGCCCGCCGCTCGCCGAGTTCGCGTACGACGCGTTCGCCCAGTCCGAGGTGCGGCGGCTCGAGGAGCTGCGCCTGACCGCACTCGAGGACCGGATCGACGCCGAGCTCGAGGCGGGGCGCGCGAACGAAGTCGTGCCGGAGCTCGAGTCCCTCGTCGCAGCCGAGCCCCACCGCGAGCGCCTGCGTACCCAGCTGATGCTCGCCCTCTACCGCACCGGCCGGCAGGGCGACGCGCTCCAGGCCTACCAGGACGCACGGCGCACGCTCGCGGACGACCTCGGCATCGACCCCGGACCGGCGCTGCGGGGCCTCCACGGCGCGATCCTGCGCCAGGAGCCGTCGCTCGACCTGCGGCCGACGGTGATGCAGGCGTCCACCGGCCCGAGCCCGGACCACGTCGCCGACGTCGTCGCGGGCCTGCTCGGCGGCCGCGTCGTCCCCGTCCTCGGCATGGACGCGGAGGACATCGCGATCCGGCTGGCCGAACGGTTCCGCTACCCGGACGACGAGCCCGCCGAGCTACCGCGGGTCTCACAGTTCGCGGCGGTGACGCGCGGCTACGGCCCGCTGTACGACGAGCTGCACGCTCTCGCCGAGGCGGACGGAGAGCCGTCTTCGGTGCACAGGTTCTTCGCCGCGCTGCCGCCGCTCCTGCGCGAGCGGGGCGCGCCGCACCAGCTGCTCGTCACGACCTCGTACGGGCGCGCGCTCGAGCGCGCGTTCGCGGACGCGGGCGAGGAGGTCGACGTCGTCTCGTACATCGCGGCCGGACGCAGCCGCGGCAAGTTCTGCCACCAGGCGCCGGACGGCTCGGCGCGCGTGATCGACCTTCCGAACACGTACGCCGCCGAGCTCTCGCTCGAGCGCCGCACCGTGATTCTGAAGGTGCGCGGCCAGGCCGATCCGGAGCGCGAGTGGGAGAGCTTCGTCGTCACCGAGGACGACTACATCGACTACCTCGGCCGGGGCGACGTCGCCGGCGCCGTGCCCGTCGGCCTCGCCGCGACGCTGCGCCGCAGCCACTTCCTGTTCCTCGGCTACACGATGCGCGACTGGAACCTGAGGCTCGTCCTCGGGCGGATGTGGGGCGAGCACCCGCTCACGTACCGGTCGTGGGCGGTGCACCCGGAGCCGCGGGCCGCCGAACGCGAGCTCTGGCGGCGCGTCGACGTCGACCTCGTCGAGGCGACGCTCGACGTCTACGTCGACACGCTTGCGGACGCGTCGGGCGTCGGGGCGGCCGTCGCGTGACCACGGCGACGACACCGGGTCTCGCGGCGCCGTACCGCGGGCTCGCGCCGTTCGGCGACAGCGAGCTCGACGCGCTGCTCTTCTTCGGCCGCGAGCGCGAGACGGAGATCGCGCTCGCGAACCTGATCGCCGCGCGGCTGACCGTCCTGTACGGACCGAGCGGCGTGGGGAAGAGCTCGCTGCTGCGCGCGGGCGTTGCCAGGCGCCTGCGCGATCTCGGGATGCGGCGTGCGGTCGGACGCGGCCCGGACGTCGCGGTCGTCGTGTTCTCGTCGTGGACGGATGAGCCCGTCCGCGCGCTCGCGGACGCGATCGAGGCGGAGGTCGCGCCGCTCGTGTCGCCGCTCGCGCCGCGTCCGCCCGGCGGGTCGTCGCTCGCGGACGTCGTCGAGCACTGGAGCCAGCTGCTCGACGGAGACCTGTGCATCGTGCTCGACCAGCTCGAGGAGCACTTCGTCTACCACGAGGACGAGGATGGTCCCGGGACGCTCGTCGGCGAGCTGCCGGAGGTCGTGCTGCGGCCGGGGCTGCGCGCGAACCTGATGCTCTCGCTGCGCGACGACTCGCTCTCGCGCCTCGACGTCTTCAAGGCGCGCATCCCGAACCTCTTTGCGAACACGCTGCGGCTCGACCGGCTCGACCGCGACGCCGCGCGCGCGGCGATCCTCGGTCCGGTGCAGCGCTGGAACGAGCTCGTGCCGGCCGAGGAGCGCGTCGACGTCGAGCCCGAGCTCGTCGACGACGTGCTCGCGCAGTCGAGCGCCGCGGGAGACGTCGGCCGCGTCGAGGCGCCGTACCTCCAGCTCGTCATGGAGCGGATCTGGAACGAGGAGCACGAGCAGGGGTCGCGCGTGCTGCGCCCGTCGACGCTCGCCGAGCTCGGCGGCGCCGCCGCGATCGTGCGCGACCACCTCGATCGCGCGCTCGGCGTGCTCGACGCGGACGAGCAGGACGCCGCGGCGCGCATGTTCGACCATCTCGTCACCCCGTCGGGGACGAAGATCGCGCACCGCTCGTCCGATCTCGCGGAGTTCGCGCGCCTCCGCCCGGGCGAGGCGCGTCCGGTGCTCGCCGCGCTCGGCCGCGAACGCATCCTGCGTCCGCTCGACGAGACCGAGGGCGCGGGCGACCGGTACGAGATCTTCCACGACGTCCTCGCGGAGGCGATCCTCGAGTGGCGCCGCCGCCGCGACGTCGAGCACGAGCGCGTCGTCTCGCGCCGCCGCCAGCGACGGCTCGCGGTGGGGCTCGGCGCAGCGCTCGTCCTCGTCGTCGTGATGAGTGCGATGACGGCGTATGCCTTCAACCAGCGGCACGTCGCGCGCCACCAGGCGGCGGTTGCACGTGCGGCGCAGGCGGACGCGGAGCGGTCGGCGGAGAAGGAGAGGAACGCGAAGCTGTCGGCGCAGCGGTTCGCGAAGAAGGCGAAGAAGGCCGAGCGCGCCAAGGACAAGGCACTCACGCAATCGGAAAGCGACCGGAAGGCGCTGAAGGTTGCGCTCGCCGACTCTGAGCGGAGCCGCAAGGTCGCCGACGAGAAGACGCGCCAGGCCGATGAGACCTCCGCGGCGCTGCGCGACGCGAACGGCCGCCTCGGTGTCACGAACAAGGAGCTGAAGAACACGAACAAACGTCTCGCGCAGAAGACGAAGGAGGCGCAGGAGGCGCAGGAGGCGACGAAGAGCTCGAACACGCGCCTGCGGCAGTCGCAGAGGCGCGAGCATGCGAAGGCGATCGAGAGCCGGGCCCAGGCACTCGCATCCGACGCGCTCGCGAAGATCGGCGACGATCCGGAGTCGAGCCTGCGGCTCGCGCTTCGCTCGGTCGCGCTGAAGCGCACGCCGCTCGTCGAGCGCGTGGTCCGCGACGCGCTCGTCGCGACGCACGGCCGCTTCGTGCTGCAGGCGGGCGGCGGGGCCGTGAACGCCGCCGCGGTCAGCCGTAACGGCGCACTCGCGGCCACCGCGACCGCCGACGGCCTCGTCCGCGTCTTCCGTACCGCGAACGGCGGGCTCGTGCGCACGATCGACGCGAAGTCGCGCCTGCGCGGCGTCGCCTTCAATGCCGACGGGTCGCAGGTCGCGGCGGGCGGGCGCGACGGCGTCACGCGCGTGTGGGACGTCCGGACCGGCGCGCTCCTGCACGAGCTACGGAGCGGCGGTCCCGTCAGGAGCGTCACCTACAGCCCTGACGGATCGATCCTCGCGACGACGTCGAACGACCAGACCGCGAAGCTGTGGAACGCCGCCTCCGGCGTTCTGCTGAAGACGCTCCGCCATCCGCGAACGGTCTTCTCGGCGACGTTCAGCCGTGACGGCGCGCGCCTCGCGACCGTCAGCGGCGACCGATTCGTCCGTGTCTACGACGTGGCCGGCGCGGGGCGCGAGCCGTTGTTCTCGCTGGACAACGTCCGCGAGGCGACCGCGGTCGCGTTCAGCCCCGACGGGACGACGATCGCGACGGCGTCGCGCGACGGCAACGTGCGGCTGTGGTCTGCAGCGAACGGCGACGGTCCGACGACTCTCGAGGCGAGGGGGAACGTCCTCGCACTCGCGTTCGCGCCCGACGGCAAGACCCTCGCCGCCGGCGGGACCGACCCTGTCATCCGCATCTGGGATCTCGGCACCGGAAAGCTCGACGTGACGCCGACGGGGCACACGACGACGGTCCGTTCGCTCTCCTACAGCGCCGACGGGAGCTTCCTCGTCTCTGCCGGCGACGATCGCGCCGCGATCGTGTGGCGCGCCGACGGCGACCGCTACGCAAAGCTGCTCGGTCACCGAGTAGGGATCACGTTCGCGGCGTTCGCACCGACGGGCTTCGGCGTCGTCACCGCGAGCGCGGACGGGACCGCGCGCACGTGGGACGGAATCGGCGAGCCGCAGCTCCGCCTGCTCGGCCGTCACGACGGCCGCGTCACCGGGGTCGCGACCGCCGGGACGACCGTTGCGAGCTCCGGCGTCGACGGAACCGTCCGCCTGTGGGACCTCCGGCGCCGCTCGGCGACGCGGACGCTCGCCGCCGGAGTGCCGCTGAATGCGGTGGCGCTTTCGCGAGACGGCGCCCTCGTCGCCGCGGCCGGCGCGGACGGCGGCGCACGCGTCTGGCGCGGCGACGCCGTGACCGTGTTCCGCGAAGGGACCGCAGCGCTCCGAGGCGTCGCCCTGACGCCCGACGGCCGACTCCTCGCCGCCGCCGGCGCGGACGGCATCGCGCGCGTCTGGCGGACCACGGACGGCGCGCCGATCGCGTCGTTCGAGCACCCACAGGCCGTGAACGCGGTCGCGCTTTCGCCGGACGGGAAGCTGCTCGCGACGGCGGGCGCCGACGGCCTGGCGCGGATCTGGTCGCTCGCGACGCGGAAGGCGGTCCTACTCGAGGGGCACGAGGACGACGTGCTCGCCGTCGCATTCTCGGCCGACGGCAAGCGCGTGATCACGTCGTCGCAGGACGCAGACGCGCTGATCTGGGACGCGACGAGCGGCCGGCCCCTCCGGACGCTGCGCGGCCACTCGGCGCTCGTCAGCGGCGCCGCCCTCAGCGCAGACGGCCGGTGGGCGTTGACGGCCGGTCCGGCGAAGGCCGGGATCTGGCCCGCGCAGGACGGCGAACTGGGTGCCGACCGGCTGTTCTTCCTCGGCGGCCACACAGGCGTCCTGACCAGCGCGGCCTGGGCCGACGACGTCGCGGTCACGGGGGGCGTTGACGGCACGGTGCGCACGTACGACTGCGTGCTCTGCGGCGGGCTCGACCGGCTCGTCCCCACGGCGCGGGCGCGACTCGCGACGCTCGCGCGGCGATAGGGTCCCTCCCCGATGCTCGCCGACGGAGTGGTCGGGCTTTCGGCGCCGTACCGCGGGCTCGCGCCGTTCGGCGACAGCGAGCTCGACGCGCTGCTCTTCTTCGGGCGCGAGCGCGAGACGGAGATCGCGGTTGCCAACCTGATCGCGGCGAGGCTGACGATCCTGTACGGACCGAGCGGCGTGGGGAAGAGCTCGCTGCTGCGCGCGGGCGTTGCCCGCCGCGTGCGAGAGCTGGGCGCCCGCCGCGCGGTCGGACGCGGGCCCGACGTGGCGATCGTGGTGTTCGCGTCGTGGGCGGAGGACCCGGTGCGCGGCCTCGCGGACGCGATGGAGTCCGAGGTGGCCCCGCTCGTCTCGCCGCTCGCCCCGCGCCCGCCCGAGGGATCGTCGCTCGCGGACGTGGTCGAGCACTGGAGCGCGCTGCTCGACGGAGATCTCTGCATCGTCCTCGACCAGCTCGAGGAGCATTTCGTCTACCACGAGGACGAGGACGGTCCAGGGACGCTCGTCGGCGAGCTGCCGGAGGTCGTGCTGCGGTCGACGCTGCGGGCGAACGTCCTTCTGTCGCTCCGCGACGACGCGCTTGCGCGGCTCGACGTCTTCAAGGGCCGCATTCCGAACCTGTTCGCGAACTACCTGCGCCTCGACCGCCTCGACCGCGACGCCGCGCGGGCGGCGATCATCGGGCCGGTCCAGCGGTGGAACGAGCTCACCGGGCGCGGCGAGCACGTCGAGATCGAGCCGGAGCTCGTCGATGACGTCCTCGCCCAGGCGAGCGTCGAGGGCGACGCCGATCGCGTCGAGCCGCCGTACCTCCAGCTCGTGATGGAGCGGCTCTGGAACGAGGAGCACGAGGCGGGGTCGCGTCTCCTGCGCCGCTCGACGCTCACCGAGTTGGGCGGTGCCGGCGCGATCGTGCGCGACCACCTCGACCGCGCGCTCGGGGCGCTCGACGACGACGAGCAGGCCGCCGCCGCGCGAATGTTCGAGCACCTCGTGACGCCGTCGGGGACCAAGATCGCCCATCGTTCGTCCGACCTGGCCGAGTTCGCGCATCTCGGCCCGGGCGAGGCGCGCCCGGTGCTCGCGGCGCTCGGGCGCGAGCGCATCCTGCGCCCGCTCGACGAGACCGACGGCGACCGGTACGAGATCTTCCACGACGTCCTCGCGGACGCGATCATCGACTGGCGACGCCGCCGGGACGTGCAACACGAGCTCGACGACGCGCGGCGCCGGCATCGGCGGCTGGTCGCCGTTGCAGGGGCGTCTCTCGCTGCGCTCGTCGTGGTCGCCGGCGTCGCGATCTACGCTCTCACACAGCGGACCGAGGCACGAAACCAGACCCGCCATGCGCAGGCCCGCGAGCTGAGCGCGCGCGCCCTGCTCCTGCAGGGCGTCGACCCCTCGAAGAGCCTTGCGCTCGCGTTGAGAGCGGCGCAGCTCGCTCCGGCGCAGGACACCGAGGACGTGCTTCGGTCGTCGCTGCTCGCGTCGCATGTGCGATCGGTGCTCCCGGTACGCGCGCCCGTCCGCGCGGTGGCGTATAGCCCGGACGGTCGGCGCGTTGCGACGGCCGGGGCCGACGGTCTCGTCCGCATCTGGAACCTCCGGGGTGGAGGGCTCGTACGGACCCTTCACGCGGGCGGTCCGGCGGCTGTCGTCTCCTACGACCCGAGCGGCCGGCGGATCCTCACCGTCGGCGGCGGAACGACGGTCGTCTGGAACGCAGCGGGCCGCGGCTCGGTTTTGCTGCCCGGCTCGGGAACAGAAGACGCGGCGTTCGTGCGCGGTCGAAGCGCCGTCGTCACAGCGGGCAGCGGCGGCGTGACGATCCGACGCGCGCGCGACGGGGCGCTTCTGCGTCGGTTCCTCGGAAGCAAGCTCGACGTTCGCGCGGTGCTCAGCCGCGACGGCCGGATCCTCGCCGCGATCGGCGGTGATCCCGTCGGCCACGTGCTCGCCTGGATCTACGACGTCTCGACGGGCCGCCTGGTGCACCGGCTTCCGCAGCGAGGGGTGAGCGACGTCGAGTTCTCGCCGGGCGGGCTGCTCGCCGTCGGGAGCCGCGACGGCTCGACCACGCTGTGGCAGCCGCGCACCGGTCGCCTCGTTCGGACGCTCGACGACGGCGGAACCGGCGTCAACGACCTCGCGTTCAGTCCCGACGGTACGTTCCTCGCGACGGCGGCGGACGACGGCGGGGTGCGGATCTGGCGCCCGGACGTGGGCGACCGGTTCTTCTTCTTCCTCGGCCACACGAATCCCGTGGTGCATGTCGCATGGAGTCCGAACGGGCAGTACGTCGTCAGCGCGAGCTCGGACCGGACGGCGCGCGTACAGAAAGTGGCCGGCATCCCGCTCGGGGAGACAGCCGTGCTCGCCGGACACGACGACGCGGTCCGCACCGCGGTCTTCGCGCCAGACGGACGGACGATCGTCACCGGGAGCGACGACGGCACCGCGCGCGTGTGGGATGCCGGTTTCGAGCAGCAGCTGGCACGAATGGGGGCGCATGCCGCGCCCGCGGACGCGGCCTCGTTCTCACCCGACGGGCGGCTTGCCGTGAGCGCGGGAGCAGACGGCACGGCGCGGTTGTGGGATGTTCGGCGCCACCGCCTTCTGGCCGTGCTTCGCCACCGCGGACACGTGCGCAGCGCGTCATTCGGCGCCGATGGTCAGCGCGTGGTGACGGCAGCTGACGATCGCACCGCCCGCGTCTGGACGCGCGACGGCACGCTCGTCTCCACGTTGCGACACCGCAGCGCGGTCGTCGGCGCAGCGCTTTCGGCGGACGGATCGCTCGTCGTGACGGCGACCTCCGACGGGACGATTGCGCTCTGGCATCCGAACGGACGCCTCGTCGGCCGGCACGACCGCGGCATTGCGGCGACCGATGTCGCCTTCACGCCCGACGGCCGCGCGATCGTCTCCGCCGGCGCGGACGGGATCGCCCGCATCTGGAGCGTTCGGCCATTCCGTGTCCTTCACGTCCTGCGTGGTCACCGCGGACCGATCGTTCGGCTCGACATCAGCCCTGACGGGAAAACGATCGTCACCGCAGGGTCCGACGGGACCGCGCGCCTTTGGTCGATCGACGGCCGGCCGCTGCACACACTGCACGGCCACACCGCGGCGCTGACCGACGCCCGATTCGACTCCACCGGGGCGCGCGTCGTGACGACGAGTGCCGACAAGGACGGCCGCATCTGGGACGTCCGCACCGGACGCCCCCGTTTCACGCTGCGGGGCACGTTCTCGACCGTCAATGCCGGCGCGTTCAGCCCTGACGGCCGCTGGGTCGTGACCGGTGGACCGGTAAGCGCGGCCCTCTGGTCGGCCGAAACCGGCCGTCTGGTCTTCTACGTCCGTCCCGAGGCCAAGACACGGATCACCGACGTCGAGTTCTCCCCCGACGGCCGGCTGATCCTCGCCTCGGCCGACGACGGAGGAGTCGGCCTGTACCGCTGCGACGTCTGCGGTGACATCGGCGATCTCGAGGCGCTCGCAGCCGCGCGGCTCCAACGCGAGCGCAACGGCGTCCGCCGCGCCGGCGGCTAGTCCGACGCGCGCTCCTCGAGTTCGTTCGACTTGTGCGTCAGCGCTGCGAAGCCCGCCTGGAGCCAGTCGTTCACGGCCGCCGTCGCGAGCGTCCACGTCAGGAGGCGGCCGAACTTCGGCGCGACGATCTGTGTCCCGGCGAGGCCGGCGGCGACCCAGGTT
>DASXTR010000235.1:0-3318 GCA_036505325.1 Gaiellaceae bacterium | reverse complement strand
GGCGATTCGTGATTCGGTGCACAAGCCTCGGGTGCTCGTAAACGCGAGCGGGATCGACTTCGTCGGCGACTCCGGCGACGCCGTGGTCGCGGAGGACGCGGCTCCCGGGGACACGTTCCTGGGACATGTCTGCAAGGACCTGGAGGCCGCCACTGCCCGCTCGCCCGTGCGCTGGGTGGCGGTGCGCACGCCGCTGACCATCGGCGCGGATGCGAAGGCCGTGCACCTGCTCGCGCTGCCGTTCCGCCTGTTTGCCGGCGGGCGGCTCGGGACCGGCCGGCAGTGGTTCCCGTGGATCCACGTCGACGACGTCGTCGGCATCTACCGCCGCGCGATCGATGACGAGTCGCTGCAAGGCCCTGTGCACGCCGTCGCGCCACAGCAGCTGCGCCAGCGCGACGCGGCCCGCGAGTTCGGCTGCGTCCTGCACCGGCCGTCCCGGCTCCCGACACCGGCCTTCGCGCTGCGGGCCCTGATGGGTCGGCAGGCCGACCTGCTCCTGCACGGCCAGCGGGCGGTGTCGGACAAGCTCGACGGCTTCGAGTTCCGCTACCGGACCCTGCGCGCCGCGCTGGAGGACGCGCTCGCGTGACGGCGGTCGATCTGGTCGGCGTCGTCTACGCCCTGGTGTGGCTTGCGATCGCGGCCGGGATCGTCGCGTTCCCGGTCTGGCTCTCGATGCAGATCGCCGCGGCGGTGCGTGCGCGGCGCGGCGTCAGCTGGCGCACGCGCATCGGCGACCGGGAGCGGGAAGCGCTGCGGGCCCGGCTCGCGGACGACTACGCGGCGGGGCGGATCGCGTTCTGGGAGTTCGAGGGACGCATCGAGGACACCTGGAAGGCTGCGACCTACTCGGACCTCCGTGCGATCGCGACCGACCTCCCGCCTGCGCAGCCGCTGCGGACGTTCACGATCGTGGATCTCGTCCTGGCGTTCGTCGCCGGTCTCGCGGCGCTCGGCGTCTCGGCGTTCGCCGCGCTTCTGCTCGCGTTCGGCATCGTCCTGAGGCGGGGCGTGCGGTGAGCGCCGGCTCGCGGCGGTGGCTGCGCGCGGCGGCGGCGTACAACGCGGTCTGCGGCACGACGGTCGTGCTGACAGCGGACGCCGTAGCGTGGAAGTGCGTTGCGATGATGGTGCTCTGCTACGCGCCCGGCTACTGGCTCGCGGCGCGGCGCCCGCTGCCGGAGCTCGTCGCCGTCGGCCTGCTCGGGAAGGTGCTCGGGCCCGTGGGGTTCGCGTACGCGTACGCGACCGGGGCGCTGCCGCTCGCGTTCGGACTCGTCGTGCTGGCCAACGACGTGATCTGGTGGCCGAGCTTCGTCAGGTATCTGCGCGAAATGTCACCTGCTCTCCGAGCAGTGTTGTCTGCGCAGGCGACGTCTCCGCAATCACGCGCCCGCGGCGCACGACCCACCGCCGCGTCGCGCGCAGGCGGATGACCTCGATCGCGTTCGGCGCGTCGAAGACGACGCAGTCGGCCGGCTTGCCCTCTTCGAGCCCGTACTCGTCCTCGACGCCGAGCGTGCGCGCGCCGCGCTCGGTCGCACAGCGCAGCATCTCGGGGATCTCGTCGAGACCGCTCATGTACGTGAAGTGCAGCGCGAGATGCGCCGCGTCCACGAGGTCGGCCTTCCCCATCAGGTACCACGGATCCATGATCACGTCGTTGCCGAGCGACACGTTGACGCCCTCGGCGAGCAGCTCCTTCAGCTGCGCGAACCCGCGGCGCTTCGGGTAGTCGTCGAGCCGCCCCTGGATGAGCGAGTTCGCGTACGGGTTGACGACGACGTTGATGCCGGCGCGCTTCAGGAACCCGCGCAGCTTCGACGAGTAGTACGGCTCGTACGAGCCCATCGCCGTGCAGTGCGAGGCGGTGACCCGGCCGGCGAGCCCGAACTTCACCGTGTCGTCGGCCATCACCTCGAGGAAGCGGCTCGCGGGGTCGTCGGTCTCGTCGCAGTGGACGTCGACGCGCCGCGAATGCTGCTTCGCGAGCTCGAAGACGCGGTGTACCTCGCGCAGGCCGAGCTCCGACGTCGGCTCGTAGTGCGGAATGCCGCCGACGCAGTCGACGCCGAGCCGGATCGCGTTCTCCAGCCGTTCCTCGTCGCCCTCGCGCGCGAAGATCCCGTCCTGCGGAAACGCCGTCACCTGGATCGTGCACAGCTCGGAGAGCGCGTCGCGCACGCGCAGCAGGCCGCGCACCATTGCCTCGTTCTCGCCGGAGACGTCGGCGTGCGCGCGGATGAACAGCGTCCCCTGCGCGGCCGACCAGCGCACGATCTCGGACGCGCGGTCGAAGACGTCTTGCTCCGTGAGCGACGGCTTCAGCTCGCCCCAGACGTGGATGCCCTCGATCAGCGTGCCGCTCTCGTTGAAACGTGGGCGCCCGGCAGTCAGCGAGGCGTCGAGGTGCAGGTGGCAGTCGACGAGCGGCGGCGTGACGAGCCGGCCGCCGGCGTCGATCGTCGTCGCGCCGTCGCCGACCTCCCCGATCCGCGTCCAGCGCCCGCCCTCCGCGGCGAGGTCGACGACCCGTCCGTCCGCGAGACGCGCATTGCGGACGACGAGGTCGCTCATCGCGCGAACCTAGCGGACGCGCCGCACAAGCGGCCGTCCGCGGGGCACGGCGACCACCGCCGCGAGACAGCGAAGCGAGCGAGCGCGGAGCGGTGCATCGTTGTCCGAGCGCGCAAGCATCGCCGTGGCGACGAAGCGCTGCCCTGCCCGCGCGGGCGCGGGAGTCGTGTGCAGCCCGCGAAGTCGGAGCACGTACACGGAGACGGTCGAGGTCGCAGCGGCGTCGGGCGACCCCGACTCGGTCCGCGCGCGGGCCTCGACGGTCCTCCTTCCGAACCCGTCCCACCGGACGCGAAACGCCAAGGATGCGCTCGCGCCCCCGGCGAGCGAAAGCTCGCAGTCGATCGTCCCCGAGCCGGAGCAGCGCGCGCCGGTCGCCGCCGCCGGCCGTGCCGCCGCGAGACCCGGCGTCACCGTCACGTGCACCTGCGCCGGGTCGGTGCCGAGGTTGGCGACGTCGAGGCGAAGGTCGGTCCAGGTGCTGATCTCGACCGCACGCGGACCGGCGATCGAGAGCGACAGCTCTTCGGTCGGCGGCGGCCCGGCGCGCGCGAGGCCGGCGGCTCCCGCGACAGCGAGAGCCGACGCAACCGCGATCCGGCCGGTGCGCATGCAGAAGTAGTGTAGGCCGGTGACCGGCCCGCCCTACCGTCCGGTGGACGCGCGCGTCATGCCGCGGTTCGCCGGGATCAAGACGTTCATGCGCCTGCCGCACGTCACCGGGACGGACGGTGTCGA
>DASXTR010000234.1:0-2991 GCA_036505325.1 Gaiellaceae bacterium | reverse complement strand
CGATCGTCACCGCACCGATCCTGAGCTCGGTGGACTGGGGGTTCGTCACGCGGATGCGAATCTCGCCGGCCCGCAGCTCGACGCGCCGGATGTCGAACTCGTCGGCCGGCGGCGGGTTCTTGCCGATCAGGTCGACGAGCGACGACCCACTCGTGACGAAGAGGCCGACGGCGGCCGCGAGGGCGACGATCGGCGCGAGCGCCCAGAGCCGCCACCGCGTCTCGACGAGCGTCTGCATCAGTCGACCACGTCGAAGAAGCCCATCCAGCCGAGCTCCGCGAACTCGGACTGGTGCGCGTGGAACATGTGCAGGCCGGGATGCGCGAACTCGATCTCGAGCACGCCGCGCTGGCCTTGGCACTGCATGACCGTGTCGGTGTACTCCCAGTGCGTGCCCGTGCCGTTCGGCTGGTAGTTGAAGAAGTCCGCGTGCAGGTGGAGCGAGTTCACGAGGTCGAACTCGGTCAGGTTCGCGAGGTAGACCCGCACGAGCTCGGAGCGGCGGACGCGGATCGGGTACCGCGCGTAGTAGAACGTCCGCCCGTTGACCGTGTAGAAGTTGTTCTCGCCGTCGCCGTCGGTGTCGAACCCGTTCATCACCAGCACGAGCTCCTGCGCGGGCGGGCGCGGCTCCTTGGGGTCGACGATGAACGCGCCGTAGAGGCCCTTGTGGATGTGCTTCTTGAGCGGCGTCGCGTGGCAGTGGTAGAGATGGAAGCCGGCGGGCCCCGCCTCGAACTCGTATGTGAAGCTTCCGCCGGGGGCGACGATCTCGCGCACGCCGTCCATGTCAGGAGGGTGGATCCCGTGGAAGTGGATCGTGTGCGGGTGCGAGCCCGCGTTCGCGAACTCGACCCGGAGCGTCTCGCCTTCGGTCGCGCGGATGATCGGGCCGGGAGCGGTGCCGTTGTAGGTCCACGCGGGAAAGAACACGCCGGGCGCGACCTCGAGCTCGCGGTCGACGGCCGTCAGCTTGTACTCGCGCACCCCCGGCCGCGGTCGCGGCGGGTAGAGCAGCGCGTCGAGGTCGTGGGGGCCGCCGACGGCCGGCGCTTCGGGGCCGACCATCGCGGCATGGCCGAGCGCGGCGTGGTGGTGCAGATGGTCGAGGCCCGTCGCCCCGGCGTCGTCCAGCGCCAGCTTCCCCAGCACCGGAACGGCGACGAGCGGCGCGGCTCCGGCGAGGAGCGCCCGGCGGGAGATGCTTTTAGCCATACCTAACTCGAAGATTAGCGTACACTGAACGCTCATGCTGCGCCAGCTCGGCCGGAGCGCCCAGGACTGTCTGAAGGAGATCTGCAAGCTCGAGCTCGCGGGCGAGCGCGCGACGACGTCGGCGCTCGCATCGGCCCTCGCCGTCAGCGCGCCCTCGGCGACGGAGATGACGAAGAAGCTCGCCGCGCGCGGCCTCGTCACGCGCGAGCCGTACCGCGGCGTGGCGCTGACCGACGACGGACGCCGCCTCGCGCTCGAGCTGATCAGGCACCACCGGCTGGTCGAGCAGTTCCTCGTCGCGGAGCTGGGCGTGCCGATCGCGGAGGCGCACGCCGAGGCCGAGCGCCTCGAGCACGTGCTGTCCGAGCGGTTGGAGGCGCACATCGACGCCGTGCTCGGCCATCCGACGCACGACCCGCACGGCGAGCCGATCCCCGACGGCCGCCTGAACGTCGCGCACGAGGAGTGGCGGCCGCTCTACTCGCTCGCGGTCGCCGAGCGGTCGGTCGTCGCCCGTGTCCCCGACGAGGACTCGGAGGTGCTCGCGTACCTGGACGAGCTCGCGCTCGTTCCCGGTGCGGACGTGACGATGGTCGCTGCGGCGCCGTTCGACGGGCCGCTCACGGTGCGTACGTCGACCGGCGACCATGCGATCAGCCGCGCGCTCGCTGCGACCGTCGGCGTCGCGTAGTCGCTACAGGACCGCGTGCACGTCGACCCAGACGCCGGTCGTCCACGGGAAGCACAGGAGGCCGTCCGCGTCGAGCATCTTCCAGACCGAGCGGTAGCGTCCCGGCTCGTCCGGCGCGGCGAAGTCGACCGCGATCCGCACGCGGTCGCCGGGCTCGGCCCGCTCGACCGGCACCTCCTCCTGCACCGGCACGAGCGTCGCGTCGCCCATCTGCTTCAGCGACCGGCCTTCCCACACGCGGAAGCCGCTGTTCTCGAGCTCCCACGTCTGCGCGAAGGTCGACCCGACCTTGACGAAGGCGCCGTCGCGGACGGTCTCGCCGATGAGCGTCGAGTCGTCGAGCGTGAACACCTCGTCGCGTAGCGTCCGCTCGAGATCGTCGCGGTCGCGCCAGAAGCGGATCAGCTTGCGCCGCGGATCGCGCTGTACCTCGTCGAGCAGCTCGACGACGGCCGCGTCGCCGGTCGACCAGACGTCGCGGCGCACGAGCACGACGTGGGGGACGAGCTCCTCGCGCACGCGCGCCCACGCGCGCCGCAGGTCGTCGTCGACGCGCTCGACGACGAGGACGACGAGATCCGAACGCCGCAGCGGCGTGGCGGGGTCGCCGACGGCGCGAACGGGTACCGGCGCCTCGGCCTCCATGAACGCGCGCACCTGCTCGTCCCCACCAGGGACGAGCACGGTCTTCAGACCGGTGCGTCGAACAACGCCAGCCACCGGGTCAGATCTTGCTCTATTGGCAACTCGTTCTCCAGCTTGGCCTTGAGCTCGAGCTCCATGGCGTTGTCCCGCTTCTGTTCGCCAACGGGGACGAACGGCCACCAGGCCCCCCGCTTGAACCCGTAGATCCAGTACACGGGATGCTCCGCGCCGTCGAAGCGGAAGAGTGCGGCGAGGAGCTGCGGGCCGAATCCTTGCGCCGTCAGCTCCGACGCGACGGTGTGGACGGCGCCCACGAGGTCCTCGAAGTCGGGGTCGCGGACGATCACCCACTCGTAGCCGTACTCGTCGGTCTTGCGCTCGATTTGCGAGCCGGAGCTCTGCGCGAGCGCGTCGACGAGGTTCTGCACGTCACCGGTCAC
>DASXTR010000233.1:0-1540 GCA_036505325.1 Gaiellaceae bacterium | reverse complement strand
GGCGGAACGCCGAGGCGCCCGAACGGATGCCGTGGAACCTGTTCGCGCTGGGCATCCTGCTCGAGGTCGCCGGCGACGCGATCTTCGCGTTCTACGAGATCCGGCTCGACCGCGAGCCGCCGGCGCCGTCGGTCGCCGACGCGTTCTACCTCGCGGGGTACCCGATGCTGGCGCTCGGGATCTTCCTGCTCCTCCGGCGCCTCGGCGGGCAGACGAGCCGCGCAGCCGTGCTCGACACGGTCATCATCGGCGTCGGCGTCGGGATCGTGCAGTGGATCTTCTTCGTCGACCCGTTCGAGCACATGGGCCTCGACCGCGCCGAGCGGATCGTCGCCATGGCGTACCCGGCGGTGGACACGCTGCTACTCGTCGCGCTAGCACAGCTGCTCGTGGGTCCCGGCCGGCGGACGCTGTCGTACCGCCTCCTGCTCGTGAGCGTCGCGCTGTGGGTCGTCGCCGACGAGCTCTACGCGCTCGACGTCTCGGGCTACCAGGGCGGCGACTGGATCGACGCCCTGTGGATGCTCTCGTACGTGACGTGGGCCGCGGCGGCGCTCGAGCCGTCGATGGCGCGGCTGGCGGAGGCGGACCGCCGGGCCGTGCCGCGTCTCACGACGCCGCGGCTCGTGCTCCTCGCGGCGGCGCTCCTGACCGCGCCGACGGTGATCGCGGTCGAGCGCTTCGCGCACCACCGCGTCCACGCGCTCTTCGCGGCCGGCGGGTCGGCGCTGATCGCCGTCCTCGTCCTGCTGCGCCTCTCCGGCCTCGTGCGATCGGTGGAGCGTGCGCGGCGCGACGAGCGGCACGCCCGGCGCGACGCCGAGTTCGCGCAGAGGCTGCTCGTCGTGCAGAACGAGCAGCTGCGCGAGCTCGACCGCGTCAAGGACGAGTTCCTGTCCAGCGTCTCGCACGAGCTGCGCACGCCGCTCACGTCGATCAGCGGCTACGTCGAGCTGCTCCACGAGGACGTGACCGACGAGGAGACGCGTGCGCACCTGCAGGTCGTGGAGCGCAACGCGGAGCGGCTGCTCGCGCTCGTGAACGACCTCCTGTTCGCGGCCCGGCTCCAGAGCGGCCGGCTGGAGCTCGAGCTCGAGCACGTCGACGTGCGCGCGCTCGTCGAGCAGAGCGTGGAGGCGGCGCGGCCGCGCGCGGAGGCGGCGGAGGTAGACCTGGTCGTGACGTCGGCAGCCGTCCCGCCCGTGAACGGCGAGCGGATCCGGCTCGAGCAGGTGATCGACAATCTCGTCTCGAACGCGATCAAGTTCACGCCCGCGCACGGACACGTCGCGATCGACGTCGGCGCGCGCGACGGGACCGTCTGTGTCGAGGTCTCCGACACGGGGATCGGGATCTCGGAGGAGGAGCGCACACACCTCTTCGAGCGCTTCTTCCGCTCGCAGGCCGTGCTCGAGAAGCAGATCCAGGGCACGGGCCTCGGTCTCTACATCTCGAAGGCGATCGTGGAGGCGCACGGCGGGCAGATCGGTGTGCGGAGCGAGGAGGGGAGGGGGACGACGTTCATGATCGAGCTCCCGGC
>DASXTR010000232.1:0-24619 GCA_036505325.1 Gaiellaceae bacterium | reverse complement strand
ATCGCGGCGAGGCCTGGATCGCCGCCGACCGAGCGCACGAGCAGGAAGAGGCCCACGCCGCCGACGACCCACGTGAAGCTGTAGTACGCGAGCAGCACCGCGATCGTCCGCCACGGCAGCGGGCGGATGCGCGTCCCGCCGAGACGGGTCGTCACCCACGACGCCGCCGGCTCGAAGATCCGCGGGTGCAGCGTCGCGACCAGGAGCAGGGCGAACGCGACCAGCGCGGGAACGTGTGCGTTGACGTCGCCCACCCACATCAGGCTGACCACGAACACGAGAACGCCGGCGATCGCCGACAGCGCGGCCTCGACGAGGATCGACGCCGTCACGAGCCCCGTGTCCGTGATGCCGGCGCGCCGGGCGGCGACCACGCGCGCGGCGGGCGTCCAGATGCCGCCGGGCACGTACTTCGCGAGCATCGAGACCATCTCCGCCTGGAGTGCCGCGCCGTAGCCGATGCGGACGCCCCACGCCGCGAGGATCACCATCCAGCCGACCACGAACAGCAGGTAGTACGCGGCGATCGCGGTGCCGCCGAGCACGAACTCGAGCACGTTCGCGCCGGCGAGCCGCTCGCCGGCGGCGTCCAGCTCGTCGGAGATCGCCCACAGGGCGGCCCCGACGAAGACCGCGACGGCGACGATCTGCGCGGCCGCGATCCCCCGGGGGTGGCGGCGGGCGAACGCGACGGTCGACGAGAGGAGCTGGGGCATGCCTCTCATGGTGGCAGCCCGACCCCGGTCGGCGCTAGGCCGGCCGGAGATCCACCACCCGGACCCCGTGCTCGCGGGCCAGCCGCGCGGCGACGAGCGACCGGTGGCACGCCTCCGGGTCGCGCTCGACGCAGAGCAGCGCCGCGGCCCCGGCGGAAGGCAGCCCGGCGACGACCGGGCCCAGGTCGGCCCGGTCGAGGATCTCCCGCGTGTAGCGCTCCACGTACTCCGGGGCGAGCTCGGCGCGCGAGCGCTTGCCGACGCCCGCCCGCTCGTCCTCCCGGTACTGGAGGTGCCGGAGCTCCGTGGTCGGCGCGAGCTCCTTGTGATGGCGATAGTCGAGCCCGGCCGCCGCGAGCGCCGCCTGCAGCCGTGCCGCATTCGCCCACGCGTACTCGGGCCCGCGCACCCCTCGCCGCTGTCGGACGTCCAGCACTTGTTCCACGCCGGCCGCCCGCAGCGCGTCGAGGAACGCGTCGAGCGTCCAGCCGTAGACGCCGATCGTGGCGACCGTGCGCCGCACGGCCCGAATCATCGCGTTTGCCGCCCGTTTACCGCACATTGGGCCGCGCGGAAGACGCTCCGGACATCATCCGTCGTCTCGCCGCCCTCCTGCTCGCGCTCGCCGCGGCCGCCTACGCCGCCGCGCCGGCCACCGCCGCCGACCAGTGGATCGGGCTCTACAGCTGGGGCATCTCTCCGAGCGAGCTCGTCGTCGACCCCGGCGACAGCGTCCACTTCACGAACTTCAGCGGCCAGGAGCGCCGGGTCGTGGACACGGGCGGACTCGTCGATTCGGGGCCGCTCCCGCCGGCCGGCGCGTACAGCGTCGCCCTCACCGTCCCCGGCGAGCACAGCTACACGGCGACCGGCATCTTCGGCAGCGCGCCCACCGGCGGCATCCGCGTGCGGCTCAAGCAGCTGCCGGGACCGCGAACCGCCCCTGTCGCGGACCACCTGCCGGACATTCCGTTCGCGGGCACCGATCCGAACGACGTCGGCGCGCACCCCGACCTCGGCATCTCCGCCTCGCGGTCGCTGATCCTGCTCCACTTCGCGCCCGGCGCGACGGTCGCGCAGGCGAACGCGGCGCTTGCGGCGGCCGACGTCGAGATCCGCGCCGGTCTCCCGGACGTCGGGCTGCTGATCGCCGCCGTCCAGGACTTCGGCTGGTTCGGGCCGCTCACGGTTGCGCTCGACACGCTCAACGCGGATCCCGCGGTCGACTTCGCCGCCCTGTCCCCGGAGGTGACGCCCGACGTCGTGCCGAAGACGGCCGAGTCGTCGGTCGAGAGCGGCGGCAACTGGCGCTGGGAGGTCCTCGAGTCGGGCGGCGCGCCCCAGGGCAAGGGCGGGAACTGGGGGCTCGAGGCGTCGCGGTTTCCACAGGCGTGGAACCTCGCCGACGCCGTCCGAGAGCTTCAGCAGCGCAAGGACGACCACCGCATCCGGACCGCCGTCGTCGACGCGGGCTTCCAGACGCACGTCGATCTGACGAACCTGACGTATCGCCGGCTGTGTCCACCGCTCGTCGCCGTCAACCCGTCGTGCACGTCGACGATCGCGAACGACCACGGGAACCACGTCGCGGGGATCATCGGCGCCGACCACGCCAATCCGACGCCGGACCGCAAGCGCACGGTCGGCGTCAGCGGGGCGAACCCGGTGGCGCTCCTCGACGGCGTCGGCTCGGCCATCGTCCCGCCGACTGCGTCGCCGCCCGGGGCCACGTCCGAGGACAGGCTCGTCACGACGTTCGCGGACGCGATGCAAGCGTGGAACCTGCTGCTCGGGCAGCGGATCCCGAAGCTCCGCGTGGCGAACTACAGCGCCGGGGCAAGCAACTTCCTGAGCGCCGCGGGCCTCTGGTGGTCGACGCGGCTGACTCCGAGGTGCGGACCGGGCGACGCGGACGACGGCCCGGGGGCGGGCCAGTGGTGCACGCCATTGAACGACGACCTGTGGCTCCGCACGATGCGAAGGATCGGCAGCGCCGCGCGCCTCGTCGCCGAGCGCGCGAGCAGGGAGAGCGTGACGATCGTGCAGTCGGCCGGAAACGTCGGGAGCATCTTCTGCCTGCCGCCGTCCGGCACGAAGGTGCTGAGCGTCAATCCGTGCGCGATGCCGGGCGCGACGCCGTTCCCGCTCAACGCCGTCGCGACGGCGCCGTTCGCATGGGCCGCGCGCAACTGGGCGGCTGCAACGGACAACCCGGTCATCGTCGTCGAGAACGTGCAGGAGAACCTCTCGCGCAGCCCGTCGTCCAACGTCGGCGGCGACGTCTCTGCGCCGGGAACGAACATCTACAGCACCGTCCTCGGCAACGGCTACGGCTCGATGACCGGAACGTCGATGGCCGCGCCACACGTCGCGGGCCTCGCCGGATACCTGCTCTCGTTCCAGCCTGGACTGACGCCGAAAGAGGTGCGCGCGCGCATCCAGACGTGGTCGCGCGGCGACACGAGCGGCGGTATTCGCAGCCGGATCGACGCGTTCGCGACGCTGCTCGCGTCGCCGGGCGCAGCGAAGGCGCTCGTCGACGTCAACGACCGGTCGCTCGACGGCCGGCGGCGCGCGGTGCTCGACGCGGACAACAAGGAGACGGCCGCAGACATCACGCCGATCACGCCCGACGGGCGCGTCGACATGCGCGACTTCCGCGTCTACCGCGACGCGTGGCTGCAGACGTGCGAGGCATCGTCGAAGCCGCCGGGGTGCCCGTCCGGCAAGGTCGCTCTGAACGGCGGCCCGAGCCATCCGAAGCGCGACCTCAACCTGGACGGGTGCCGCGTCCCGCCGGGCGGTACGGACGCTAGCTGCGACAAGCCGGTCGACGAGAACGTCTTCCCGCGCTTCGACTTCAACGGCGACGGCAAGATCGAGCGCTCGAAGGCGGTGCCGGTCCCGCTGAAGGAGGACGGGAAGCCCGCCGCCGGGTGGGGCGACGCGAAGTCGATGACCGACCTCGGCGTGCTCGCGTCGCAGTTCGACGACCAGCAGGAGGGCTGGACGAAGGACAGGCTCGAGAAGCTGCTCGAGTCGGGCGACGTCGAGATCCACGCCGACAAGCTCTTCGACGCCGGCGCGACGAGCGTCGACCTCGCGTTCAAGGCGGCAAGCGGGATGCAGATCCCGTCGCGCACGCTGAAGCCGGCCGCGGACGTGACGAAGCAGTTCCTCGTCGCGACGGTGCCGGCGGGGACCGAGGTCACGCTCGAGGCGGTCGCGCGCGCCGGCCCGCAGAAGCTGAAGACCGTCACGGAGAAGGTGACCCTCGATCTCGGCGAAGACCGGCGGCTCGACCTGTGCAAGCCGCTCGCCCTGTCGGCGTACCCGCCGAAGATCCCGGCCGACGGCGAGACGACGACGGTGATCGCCGCGCACGTCACGCGGTGCCGCGACTCGGACGCCGTCGCCGCGAAGACCGTCACGTGGGCCGTCGACCCGCCCGGCGGCGTCACGCTCGATCCCGCGTCCGCGGCGACGAGCGCTTCCGGCTGGGCGACGATGCGCCTGAAGGGGACGCAACTGGGTGTCGTCCACGTGAAGGCATCCGTCGACCTCGGCAACGGCAAGACCGGGACCGACGAGGTCGACATCGAGCTCGGCAAGAAGCTGAAGATCGCGTACGTCTGGAAGCAGAACGTGGACGACTGGTGGGAGGAGGGGTCGACGGACTGGCCGGCCGGGCTCGCCACCGCGTCTGCGCCCGACTGCCGGACAGCGTCCGTCGAGGAGGTGTCGTACTGCATCGACGCGTTCCGGCTCGAGCTCGGCTCCCAGGCGCCCGAGGGCGTCGTCCGCTCGGGCACGCTGAGCGGCGGCGGCGAGCGGTTCGCGGTCGCGCAGACGATCGCAGGGACGACGATGACGTCGAAGGCGCACTGGGACGTCACGAACCGAAGGGACGGCACGAAGATCGCGGGCGGCCGGACGGTGACGTGGCAGGTCCGGGACCCCGACGCCTACGCGAGCCACACGCTCGATCCCGGCGCGCTCGCCGCGGAGGAGTACGACAGCGGGCTCTACCTGTTCGGCATGCAGCTCGTCGGCGACCTGCCGTATCACTACTCGATCGCGAGCGACCAGCCGGCGAACACGTTCTCGCCGACCGAGATCCACGGCGTGCACCAGGACCTGATGCTCGTCCCGCAGGACCCGTCGCTGTGGTTCGGCGCCGCACCGACAGCGCCGCTGCTCTTCCCGAAGCTGCCGGACGGCGGCCTCGGCGCGTTCCAGTCGTGCTCGCTCCTCGACCGCGACCTCGCGCACACGAAGCCGTCCTGGTACGACCCCTGGCCCGACCAGTGGGGCGGGAGCGCGATCTCCGGGCGCAAGCTCGAGTATCGCGCGGGCGACCGCCCGATGCCGGTCGGGCCGGGCCACCTGAAGATCCGCTACGCGTTCGCCGCCATCGCGTGGCACGAGGGCGACGCCGCGCGCACGCCGAGCCTCCCCGACTGCACGAAGGCCAATCCGCCGCAGGCCGCGTTCGAGTCCGACCCGGTCGACGCACTGGAGGGGCGCCAGGTGCGCTTCCTCGACCGCTCGACGGATCCGGAGAACGACCTCTCCGAGTGGCTCTGGGACTTCGGCGACGGCACCACCTCGACCGAGGCGAGCCCGCACCACATCTTCCCCGACGACGGGACGTACGCCGTCACGCTGACGGTGCGAGACGGCAGCGGCGGCTCCGACGCCGAAACGCACGACGTGGCCGTCGCGAACGTCGCGCCGGAGGCGAGCATCGACGACGTCGACGGCGTCGCGGGCCAGGAGCTGAAGCTCGAGTGGCAGATGGTCGACGCGAGCAAGATCGACAAGGCGCAGCTGCTGTACAGCATCGAGTCGACGAACCCGAACTGGCCGGCCACGATCGAGGGCACGGAGACTGCGGGCGCGCGCTCGATTCGCTTCCCGTCCGGCCTGCCCGCAGGGACCTACCCGCTGACGCTGACGGTGACCGACAAGGAGGGGGCGACGGCGACCGCCGAGTCGTTCGTCGTCGTCGCCGAGACGCCCCCCGCGCCGTGCGAGACGGACTGCGCCCCGCCGCCGCCGACGTACGCGACGTGCGACGAGAGCGTCACGCTCGACGCGGAGGAGCACCGGTTCCTCGTCCTTGTCAACGCCTACCGCGCCGAGAACGGCCTCGTCCCGGTGTCCGTCTCGCCGACGCTGACACGCGCGGCCGAGGCGCACGCCGACGACATGACCGCGAACGACTTCATTGCGCACGCGGGCTCGGACGGAAGCACTCCGATGGAGCGCGCGCACCGGGCGGGCTACCCCGAGCTGGTCTCGGTCGGAGAGAACCTCGCGAGCGGCACCGTGACCGGCTTCGCCGCGCTCCAGGCGTGGAAGTCGTCGCAGACCGGCCACAACGAGAACATGCTCAACCCGGCGTGGCGCGCGGTCGGCATCGCGCGCGAGCAGGGAAGCGAGTGGCGCTGGGCGACGACGTACGGGAACGTGCTCGACTGCCCGGCGATCGACCTGCTCACGATCGCCGCCTCGACCGGCGAGGGCGGTACGCCGACCGTGCTCGCCGAGACGGCGGCCGCTCCGCGCGAGTATCCACCGCTCGCCGCGCTGACCGTCGAGGACCGCGAGCCGCAGGCGAAGCGGCCGGTCGTCTTCCGCAACCGCGCGCGGGACGCCGCGGGCACGCCGCTCGCCGCGACGCTCGATCCGGGCGACGGCACGCCACTCGTCGAGCTCGGGCCCGACGAGGCGTACACGCACCGCTACGCGACGCCGTACACGAAGACGGCCACGCTGACGTCGACCGACGCCGACGGCCGCACGCAGACGGTGACCGCGCCGGTCTGGGTGAAGCCGCTGCCGACACCGGTCCTCAGGCCCGCCGCGTACTGGTACTCGGGCTTCTCGGGGAAGACCGTGACGGTCGGCGCCACCGCGACGACCGCTGCGGGCGCGCCGATGCCCGGGCTCGAGCTCCGATTCGCGTTCAACGACACCTCCGTGGCCGCGACCACTCGTGGTGACGGAACCGCCGTCGTGACGCTGAGCCTCGCCGGGGTCGGCGCCGGCTACTACTCGATCGTGGTGTCGTTCGCGGGCGACGACGACCTCGGCGCTGCCGAGACGAGCGCAAGCCTCGCCGTGACCGAGAACCATCTGCCGGCGCCCGACGCCGGGGGGCCGTACGTCGTCGGAGTCGACAACCCGCTCCTGCTCGACGGATCGGCGTCGTACGACCCCGACGCTTCGGGTGGCGACCGCATCGTCTCGTACGAGTGGGACGTCGACGCCGACGGCGCGTACGACGACCTCGCGACCGCGATGCCACGTGCGCTCGCGTGGGACGAGGTGCGCGCGCTCGTCTGCGGCGGCGTCTGCTCGACGGGCAGTCCGTACACGATCGGGCTCAGGGTCACCGACTCGCGCGGCGACAGCGCCGCCGCGGCGACCACAGTGAGATTCACGAGCGACTTCGCGCTCTCGCTCGGCGGCGAGGGGAAGACGGTGGTCCCCGGCGCGTCGAACAGCTTCGCCGTCAGCGTCGTGGCCGGGGGCGGCTTCACGGCGCCGGTGACGCTGAGCGTCGCGGGACTCCCGCCGGGCGTGAGCGCGAGCTTCAGCGTCAACCCGGTCGCGCCGACCGGCAGCTCCGTCCTCACGATCACGGCCGGCGCGTCGGCCGGGAACGGCTCCTTCCCGATCGTCGTCACCGGAACGGGCGGCGGCGTCACGCACACGGTCTCCGATCAGGTGGACGTCCAGTTCGGGCTGATCCCGATCTGCTACGGGACGATCAGCGGCACCGCGCGCGACCGGGCGACCGGTGCGCCCCTTGCCGGCGTGTCGGTCAACGCCGAGTACAAGTACGTCACGACCGACGAGAACGGGCGCTACACGATCCGCGGAGTCGGGCTCGGGTACAACAACGCCCCGCGCTCGTACTCCGTCTCCGCGTTCAGGGCGGGGTACTGGCAGGCGTTCGCGACGGCGACCGCGGCCTGCGGCCCACCGGCGGTCGTCGACTTCCCGCTGCTCGCGCAGCAGCAGGGCAGGGTTCAGGGGAGCGTCGTCGCCGGCACGCCGGACCCGGGGAACCACACGGCGTCCCGCACCGTCGCGCCGACGTCGACCCCGGTCGCGAACCCGACGATCACCGGGCCGGGGTCGGCGCCGCTGGCGGGCGGAGCCGACGGCCGCTACGCGGGCGGGCTCGACCTGAACACCGGCAACACGCCGCGCTTCTACCAGCTCAGCGCGTCCGCGCCCGGCTACTGGCCGCAGACGAAGAGCGTCACCGTCGATGCGACGTCGACGAAAACGGTCGACTTCGCGCTCGTCGAGCAGTGCTCCGGGAAGATCCGCGGCGGCACCGTCCGGTGGGCGGACACGGGTGAGGTCGTCCCGAACGCCCGCGTCGAGTACCGCTTCTCGACCACCGACGTCGCATCGACGACGACGAACGCGAGCGGCGTCTACGACTTCGACAGGAGCCACCTGCTCGGCGTGAACAACTCGGCCGTCGCCTTCAGCGTGCGGCCGTTCCCGCCGTCGGGGTCGCCGCAGGGCTCGAGCGGTCAGTTCACGGGCGCCACGCTGGCCGACTGCGGCAGCGAGGCGCGTGCCGACCTACTGATCACGCGCCCGAAGATCAACCGCGCCACGATCGAGGGCTACGCACTCGACGACGAGACCGGGGCGCCGCTCGCGGGCGCGTGGGTGGGCTTCAATCCCGACGGCTTCGGCGCCGTCACCGACGCGAACGGCTTCTACCGCTTCGCGGACGTCTTCGTCGGCTACGACAGCCAGACCTCGGTGTTCAAGACGTTCAGCGCCGGCCTCTCCGGCTACTACAGCGCCTCGACGTGGCAGACGATCGTCGCCGGCACCACGACGCGGCTCGACCTGCGCCTGCTCAGGATCCGGTACGGCGCCGGACAGGGGGTCGTCCGCGACCGGGTGACGGGCGTTCCGATCCCGGAGGCGGAGGTCGGCTGCCGGTATCCCGCTCCGATCTGCGTCCGGACCGGGAGGGACGGAGGATACGCCGCGACCGAGGTGCCGCTCGGGTCCGGCAACAGCCCCGTCACGAGCACGGTGAGCTCGTCGGCCGAGGGGTACTGGCCGCAGTCGAAGACCGTGCGCTTCGAGGCCGGCGTGACGGCCACGACGGACTTCGACCTGTTGCGGACCTGCCCGCTCGCGCGCGTCGTCGGGACGGTCGTGAACGCGGAGACGCAGCAGCCGATCGCAGGGGCGCAGGTGCAGGGCGGCGGCGGCTACGTCTGGACCGACCCGGCCGGCCGCTTCGAGCTCGACGACATCGCGCCCGGCGTGGGCAACGCGCCGCTCGACGTCTGGATCCAGGCGTCCGCGGCCGGCTTCTTCACCGCGTCGAAGACGGTCACCGTCTACTGCGGTGCAACGGTCTCCGTACTGTTCGGCACGCGTCAGAACGATTCCGGCGTGATCGCCGGGACGGTGACGAACGCCGACACGGGCAAGCCGATCGCCGGCGTCTTCGTCGGCTCCGAGTTCGGCGGCACCGCGACGACCGACGCGGCCGGGAACTACCGCATCGCGCACGTGCCGCTCGGCGACCTCGACGCCGACAAGGAGTGGAACGTGACCGCGGTCGCGACCGGCTTCAAGCAGCAGACGAAGTCGGTCGTCGCGCGCGCCGGCGCCGAGGTGCGCGCCGACTTCGCCTTCTCCGTCGCGGGCAATCACCGGCCCGCTGCGAACCCGCAGCGCGTGGAAGTCGACGAGGACCACGCCCTCGACGTCACGCTCGCCGGTTCCGACAGCGACGGCGACGGCCTCGTCTACCACGTCATGCGCTACCCGGAGCACGGCACGCTGTCCGGGAGCCCGCCGGACGTCTGGTACCGCCCGGACCCGAACTACAACGGCGCCGACGACTTCGCGTTCGCGACCAGCGACGGCCTCGCGATGTCCGAGCCCGCGACCGTGGACGTCGTCGTGAGGCCGGTGAACGACAACCCCTTCGCCGCGACCGACTTCGTCACGATCGACGAGGGCACACAGACGCCGGTTCCGGTCGCCGACCTGCTCGCGAACGACGTCGACGTCGACGGTGACACGCCCGCGCTCGACTTCGTCTGGAACTTCGACTACCGCGTGTCCGTGACGCAGTTCGGCGACGTGCTGCTGCTCACGCCCGCGGTCGGGTTCACCGGGTACAGCACGTTTGCGTACGCGATCAGCGACGGGCACGGCGGCTCGGCGACCGGCTACGTGAACGTGACCGTGCGCAACGTCCCCGACGCGCCGGTCTGCGGCGACGCGGCGTTCGCGGGTACGAAGGACCAGGCGCTGACCGGCACGCTGGCCTGCACGGACGCCGACCGCGATTCTCTGACCTACGCGGTCGTCGACTCGCCGGAGCACGGCAGTCTCGTCCTCGCTCCCGGCGGCGGCTTCACGTACACGCCGGCACCGGGCTTCCGCGGGCCCGACTCGTTCACGTTCACGGCCTCCGACGGGACGCTCACGAGCCGCGTCGCGACCGCGCAGCTCGCGATCACGGCTTCGAACGAGCCGCCCGTCGCAGACGGCGACGCCTACGAGACTGCCGAGGACACTCCGCTCAGCGTGGCCGCACCCGGCGTGCTCGCCGACGACCGCGATCCAGACGGCGACACGCTCGAGCTGCGGCTGGTCGCAGGCCCGGCGCACGGAACGCTCGTCCACGGCGCCGACGGCTCGTTCACGTACGAGCCCGCGCCGGACTTCCACGGCAGCGACTCGTTCGCGTACCGCGCGCGCGACGGCGAGGAGGAGAGCGCGACGGCCACGGTCGCGATCACGGTGCGCCCGGTCAACGATGCGCCGGTCTGCCGCGATGTTGCGGTTGCGACGAACGAGGACGAGCGCGCCTCCGTCGCGCCCGACTGCACCGACGTCGACGGCGATCCGCTGGTGTACGACGTCGTCGCGCAACCCGACGGCGTGGCGCACGTCGCTTTCGCGGACGGCACGCTCGCGGTCGTTCCCGAACCGGACGCAAACGGCGGCGCCACCGCGCGTTATCGCGCCACGGACGGCTCGCTGGCGTCGGTCGCGAGTATCGCGATCGCGATCCTGCCGGTGAACGATCCGCCGGTCGCCGACGACGCGTCCGTCGCGCTGGCGGAGGACGCGCCGCCGGTCGCAATCGACCTCGCTTCACACGTCGCCGACGTCGAGACCGGCGACGAGGCGCTCGCCTATGAGATCGTCTCGCGCCCCGAGCACGGGACGCTGACCGGGAGCGGGCCCGGTTTCGCCTACGACTCGGACGAGAACTTCAACGGAGCCGACGTCTTCCGCTACCGCGTCGCCGACGAGTCGAAGGCGAGCGAGGTGCGCACGGTCGAGTTGACGATCGCGCCGGTGAACGACGCGCCGGCGGTCGACCTCGCGCCTGCCGGCCCGGTCGACGAGGGCGCGGCTCCAATCGACCTGCGTGCGGCGGCTTCGGACGTCGACGGCGACGCCCTCACCTACGCCTGGTCGGGCGCGGACGGCGACGGCGCGGAGGCGCGCTTCGCGCGCGACGACGGCCCAGGCGCGCCCAAGGTCTCGGTCGTCGTCTCCGACGGGCACGGCGGCGAGGCCCGCGCGGAGACGGCGATCGAGGTTCGGAACGTCGCGCCGCACGTCGACGCCGGTCCCGACGCGAGCGGCTACTGGGGTGTCCCGATCCGCCTCGCCGGCTTCGTTGCCGACCCGAGCGCCGCCGACACGGCCGCGGGCCTCCGCGCGACGTGGAGCTTCGGCGACGGAACGAACGGCGCCGGTCCCGCGGCGGAGCACGTCTTCGCCGGCCCGGGCGCCTACACGGCCGTGCTCTCGGCGCACGACAAGGACGGCGGCGACGGCGAGGACTCCGTGCAGGTGACGGTGGCGAAGCGGTCGACGCGGCTCGTCTACACAGGGCCGGCACGCACGCCGTTCGGCGCGACCGTGCTCTCCGCGCGGCTCGAGGACGCGGTCGACGCGCCGACGGCGAAGCTCGGCGGGAAGCTGGTCGAGTTCAGGGTCGGCGGCGCGACGATCATCGCGCTCACAGACGGGAACGGCGTCGCCGCCGTGAGCGCGCTCACGACCGGCGGGCCGGTCGCCGTCGACTTCGCCGGCGACGCGTTGTACGAACCAACGCGCACGCAGGCCGACCTCGCCGTCGACTACGACTTCGGCGGCGCGGGCTTCTTCGCGGTCGGCGACGCGAGCGCCGCCGTCGGCGCGACCTCCACCTTCTGGAGCTCCACCTGGGCCGACGCGAACGCGCTCGACGCGCCGTCGGCGTTCAAGGGCTGGGTCGCGCGCGACGGCGCGCCCGCCTGCGGACGGGCGTGGACGACCGGCCCAGGGGACAGCTCCGACCCGCCGGCCGCCGTCCCGCGCTACCTCGCCGTCGTCGTGACGAGCGCCGTCGGCAAGTCGGGGTCCGACATCACTGGCACCACGGCCGGGATCGTCGTGGTCGAGACGCAGAGCGGTTACGGCGCCGCTCCGGGTCACACCGGAACGGGCACCGTCGTCGCACGGATCTGCTGAGCGCCTGCCAACTTCGGCGGCTGCCCACGGTCCTACGTGGCATGACGCCGTGGGTCGCGACGCGCGAGGAGGACGGGATCGTCGTCAAGGAGACCCGGTTCGGCGTGGTCGAGCTCCGATTCCCGCCGCGGTACGCGCAGGGGCGGTTCGGGCCTGAGCGCGGGTATCTCGCCGTCGTGCTCGACGGAGGGCTCGAGAAGTCGTTCGCGCGCACGACGATGGGACTCGGCACCGGAGCGAGCGTGACGATTCCGGCGGAGGCGGAGCACACCGCGTCGTTCGGTGAGCACGGCGCGCGGATTCTCGTCGTGCGACCGCGCGACCGGGAGCTGCTGCGCGGCGTCCGCGCGCGACGGGACCCGGGCCTCGCCGCGCTCGCGCGTCGAATCGCCGGCGAGCTCGCCGCGACGGACGCGGCGGCGCCGGTGGCCGCCGAGGGCCTCGCGCTCGAGCTTGTCAGCGCGGCGGTACGTGCCGGGTCGAACGGCATGTCACGCGCTCGCCCGGAGTGGCTCGCCGGCGTGGTCGAGCGGATCCACGCGCGGGCCGACGGCGGGATCTCGCTCGCGGAGCTGGCCGCGACGGCGAACGTTGATCCCGCGCATCTCGGCCGGGTCTTCCGGCGCCATTACGGCGTGTCGGTCGCGACGTACCTCCGGCGTCTCCGCCTCGATCGCGCGGCGGCGAAGCTCGCGGGCTCAGCCGCGCCGGTCGCGCGCATCGCCGCCGAGGAAGGCTTCGCGGACCAGAGCCACTTCACGCGTGCGTTCAAGCTCCACACGGGCGTGACGCCTGCGCGGTACCGGCGGCTGACGCGGCGCTAGAGGGCGCGTACCTGGACGTTTCCGTCGACATCCCACGGCCCGAAGCGCGGGAGGTTCGGGCTGTTGCAGAACGCCTCGTTCGCCGCCTCGCTGCCGAAGCCGACGAGGCTCGACTGGTCCGACGGCGCGTCGGCTCCTTCGCCGTTGTCGAAGACCTGGAACCAGGCGAACGTTCCGGGTGCGATGCTCGGGTCGTTGCTGATCTCGACGACGCCGCCGATCTTGGCGCGGTTGCCGTCGTAGACGTTCATGCACGTCACCGCGACGTTGAACGTGAACGCCTCGCGCTCGACGACCTGGTGGTACTCGAAGCGGCCGCCGACGCTGCCGTCGGCGTACTTGCGCGCATTGAACGCGAGCGCACGGTTCTCGACCACGACGCCGAACGCGTTCGGGAGCGGAATCGTCCAGTGCGCGCCTCCCGTCGCCGATGCGACCACCTCGGGCTCGCCGGCCGACGCCGGTGGGATCGCCGATAGGCCGATGACGGCGGCGAGCGCCGCCAGCTTGCGCGCGTGCATGAGCTCCTCCTCGGATGGGGGAGCGATCGTCGCGCGCCTTGCGCCCGGGGTCTTGAACGTTCGCGACGCGTCTTGGAACGTTCGGGGGTCAGCGAACGTTCGAGATCGAGTTCTTCGCCGTGTCGTGCTTCGTCTTCATGATGTTCGACACCAGCGAGACCTGGCTGCTCCCAGCCTGGGGCGGAGGCGCTGACCCGGCTGCAGCGGGGGCGGCGAGCACGAGTGCGGCCGCACCTGCGATGAAAAACGTGCGCAGTCTACTCATGCCTTCATGACGGTCTGACGCTGCATGTTCTTCCCTTCGCTCTAACCGGCGAGCGAGACGAAGCCGCCGACGAGAGCGCCGTACGCGACATGCGCTGCGACGGTCACCAGCGGCGTCGCGCGTCCGTAGTTGAGGAGCATGAAGCCCGGCGGTTCGAGCAGCGGCGATGCCCCGGCGGCGTCGAAACCGGTCCCCATCCGTGGGTGCACGACCGGCAGAAGGACGTTGACGAGCGCGCTGCCGGCGAACAGTGCGTGCACGACGCCGAAGGCCGCGCCCAGCAGGAAGCCGCTGCGGTCGATGACGAGGAAGATCGCGTAATAGGCGAGGGCGAAGAGCAGGCCGAACACGAAGTGCAGGGCGTAGCCGAGCGCCTTGGCGTGGACGCGGTCGGCGGAAACGGCCGTCCCGAGCAGGAAGGGGATGTCCATGCGCGTCAGATGGAGTTCGCTGGCGGCGCGGAGCATCGTCGTCAGCACCAGCGTGCCGACGAGCCCGCCGACGACTGCGCCCCAGATCACCGAGCTGCCTTCTGCGCGCGAGCGAACGAGACGGCGGCGTTGATCAATCCGAGGTGCGTCAGTCCCTGCGGGAAGTTGCCGAGGAACTCGCCGGTGCCCATGTCCACCTCCTCGGGGTACAGCCCGAGGTCGTTCGCGAGGCCGACGAGCTCGTCCATCAGCTCGGCCGCCGGCTCGAGGCGGCCCTGGCGGGCGTACGCATCGGCCAGCCAGAACGAGCAGGGGAGGAAGGCGCCCGCCTCGCCCTCCCAGCGATAGACGAGCGGGCCGCGCCCGAGCTCGCGGCGAACGGCGTCGACCGTGCGCACGAGACGCGGCGCGGCCGGATCGTCGTAGCCGGCCACGACGGCGAGGAGGAGCGACGCATCGAGCGCTTGCTCCCCGGCGCTTCGCACGTACGTGCCTTTCGCGTCCGAGTAGCAGCGCGTGTCGACGAACTCGCGGATCCGCGCTCGTTCGCGTTGCCAGCGCGCGACGTTCCTCGAAGGCACCAGGCCGCGCTCGGCGAGCTCGCACGTGTGGGCGAGGGCGACGGCGCACATCATCTTCGAGTGCGTGAAGTGCCGTGGCGGGCCGCGGAGCTCCCAGATGCCGGCGTCGGGCGTCTCCCAGGCGTCGCAGACGTAATCCGCCAGGCCCGCCAGGCGGCGCCCGTGGTCCCGGTCGAGCCCGCCGGAGAACGCGGCGAACCGGACCGCCGCCGCGAGTACCTCGCCGTACACATCGAGCTGCGTCTGACCGGCCGCCGCGTTACCCACACGAGCGGGCCGCGAGCCGCGGTAGCCCGCGAGTGGCAGCGGCCGCTCGCCGGCATCGGCCCCGCCGTCGAGGCGGTACAGGACCTGAAGGCGCGGGTGGGTCAGCTGCGAGGCGTGGAGGAGCCAGTAGAAGAAGGCGCGCGCCTCCGGGGCACAGCCGAGCGCGAGCAGAGCATCGAGGGTGAAGGCAGCGTCGCGCGGCCACGAGTAGCGGTAATCCCAGTTGCGGTCTCCGCCGATCTCCTCCGGCAGCGACGTGGTCGCCGCCGCGGCGATCGCACCCGAGGGCGCGTGGACGAGCAGCTTGAGCGCGAGGGCGCTGCGCAGCACGGCCTCCCTCCAGGGCCCGTCGTACTCCCGCCCGTCGCTCCACTCGCGCCAGGTCGTCTCCGTGACGTCGAGGCGATCCTCCACTTCGGCGCGCGCCGGCAGGACGAGCGGCTCCTGGTGCGCGGCGGCCAGCACGAGGAGGGCGGTGCTGCCCGCACCGGTGGTGAAGGCGCCGTCGATCGCGTCGTCGCCCGCCGTTGCGTCACCGGCATCGAACGAGCAGACGGCGACGGCGTCGCCCCCGGAGGTCGCGACCGGCACGCCCGCCCGTCGTCCGATCCGCGTCGCCGCCGAGCCGTAGCCGAAGCGCGGTTCCACGCGCCAGCGCATCGTCACTCGGCCGACCACACCGTCGACCTTGCGTACGAGCTCGCGGTAGGGGCTGAGGCCCTGCGACGGCAGCGTCAGCGCGTCGGTCACCCGGATGACCCCGGACGCCGTCGTGAAGGTCGTCTCGAGGACGTTCGTGCGCGGCAGGTAGCGGCGCGCCGACTCGTAAGGGGCGTCGGGACGGAGCAGGAAGCGGCCGCCGCGGTCGCTGTCGAGCAGGGCGCCGAACACGCTCGGCGAGTCGAGATCCGGTAGGCACAGCCAGTCGATCGACCCGTCACGCGCGACGAGCGCGACCGTGCGCCCATCGCCGATCGCGCCGTAGTCGCGGATCGGCGCGTACCCGTCGATGCGGGCTTGTGTGCGCCTGCCTACGAGCCGCCGACCCCCAGCGCGGTCAGCAGGACGAGCACGACCGTCGTCACGGCGAGCACCCCGTGCAGCGCCACGATCGGAACCGGAAAGTGCTGCTCGGCGGGAGCAGCGGGTGACGCGACGTCCGCGGCCTGTGGTCGCGTCTGCCGGTGCCGGATCCAGATCGCGAACATCGTCCAGCCGAGCAGCGCGACGAGCGCGACCATGGCGAATGCGATCCAGGCGAGGGCGTCCTGGTCTCCGATCACGTAGACGATCCAGACGACGAGACCGGCCGCCGCGAGGAGGAAGTGACTCAGGATCAGCGGCGGCCGGATCCCGCGCCCCGCACCGGCCTGCGCACGCATCCCGCCTCGCTGCAACCAGATCGCGAGCAGCACGAATCCGCCGCCCGCGGTGATGATCCACGCAATCAACGCTGCCCACTCCATCGACGCCTCCTTCTTTAAACCGTCAGGTGGTATTTATCAGACACGTAACGACGATGCGGCACTCCGCGCGGTCGTCGAGGCAGCGATGCGTCTCGCACTCGACGTCGCCGGCGTGTGCGCCCTTGAGTGCCCGCTCGACCAGCGCCGACCACATGGCGCGGTCCAGCTCCGCCAGCTCGGGTCGATTTTGCACAAGCGGCCGAAGCGGGCAGGTCGACGCCGAGATCACAGCGCGGCCGTCGGCCGCTTCCGCGACCGCCGCCTGGAAGCCGAGGCGGCCGACCGCGTCGCACACGCGCCGCACTGCGGTGTCGAGGCGCTTCGCCGGGCGGAGTCGCGCCTCCCGTGCGAGCACGCGGCCGAATGCCGTTCCCGCCGCGCGTACACGGGCCGCGCGCCCGCGCGCCGGCAGCGCTTCGACGAGCAGGCTCACGAGCTCCTCGTAGCGGCGCTCGGGAAACTCGATCGCCGACAGCTCGGGCGCGACGCGATAGGTCTTCGCAGGCCGCCCTGCACCGGGCCCGCTGCGGCCCGTGCGACGCTCGAAGGAGGGGAGCAGCAGTCCCGCCGCGACGAGCCGCTCGAGCCGGGCGCGCGCGACGTTGCGGTGTACGTGGTGGGCGGCGGCGACATCGTCGGCGGTGACCGGGCGATCCTGCGCCCGCGCGTAGAGAAGCGTTTGCCGCACGTCGGGGTCGCCGATGGCGTCGAGCCGGTTCATCTTCTGTAGAAACACGGTAACAGTAGATAGAACTCGTCCTCGACGAAGGAGCGCCATGAAGCTCAGCTACCTCTGGCACGGTCTCCCCGGGCATCCGATTCACCCACCGCTGACGGATGCCACGATCGGCATCTACACCTTCGCCACGATCGCGGCGTTCCTCGACGTGGTCGGCATCACGGAGCGAAACGGCGCCTACGGCTGGTGGATCGCGTTGATCGTCGGTCTGATCGTCTCGGCCGCGACCGCGCTCACCGGTCTCGCCGACTGGCTGCTGCTCGAATGGGGAAGCGAGATCTGGAAGACCGCGACGGCGCACATGCTGACGATGGTCACCGCGACCGTCTTCTTTGCGCTGGCCGCGATCTTCGGTCACGCGAGCTACACGCACGGCGATGTCAGCGCGGGCGCGTTCGTGCTCACCCTGATCGGCTTCGGCCTCCTCACGCTTGGCGGCTGGCTCGGCGGGTCGATCGTCTTCGTCCACGGCATGCGCGTTCTCAGCCTGACCGACGAGCCCGCGTTGCGCGCCGCAGCTCCGGTTCCGCATCCCGAGAAGGAGGCGGCCGAAGGCTCGTAACGCCCAGGCCCGTGATCAACAGGGCGAGGATGGCGAGGTGGTATGCGATGTCAGGCGCCGTGCGCGGGCCGACGCCGACGGCGATCGTGAAGAGACCGACGCAGACTCCGAGGGTCGCGAACGCCTGCGCCCCGACGACCGCCTCGCGCGGCCGGACGAAGCTGAGCGCGAAGCCGGCGACGAGGACGGCCGCGATCACCGTCTCGGCGGTGCCTGCCCGGTGGTGCTCGTAGCCGTCGACCAGCGCGCCGAAGTGGATCGAGGCCGCCGCGACGAACGTGGCGGCCTCGAACAGGACGAGTGTCCTCAGCGCTTTCATGCGGGCACCGCCTCCTCAGCGGCCTCGCGCCTGCGGAGCCGCGGCAGGAGCAGCGCCGGGACGAGTGCCGTCGCGACGAGGCCGAATGCGACCCAGAACGTCGTCCCGAAAGCCTCGGCGAGTGCCGGTGCGGCGTGTGATCCGCCCGCGTCGATCTGATGCTGGAGCACCACGGCGAGGAGGGCGGTGCCGACCGAGCCGGCGATCCGCTGGATGACGTTGATCGTGCTCGTCGCGTGCGCCACCGCCTCGCGCGGCACGGTCTGATAGGCCACGGCCATCGAGGGCATGATCGTGCTGCCGAGCCCGAGGCCGATCACGAACAGCGCAGCGGCGAGGTACACGTACGACGTGTCCGCGCCGACCTGCGTGTACGCCGCGGTCCCGGCGAGCGCGAGCACGATCCCGGACGGGATCACGAGGCGCGCGCCGATCTCGTCCGTCAGCTTGCCGGCGATCGGCATCGCGAGCGCCGCGCCGAATCCCTGCGGCACGAGCAGCAGTCCGGTCGAGAGCGGGCTCTCCCCGCGGACGAGCTGGTAGTAGAGCGGCAGCAGGATCAGCGAGCCGAACAGCGCGATGCCAACGAGGAGGTTCGTGCCGGCGGCGGCCGCGAAGCCGCGCCGCGCGAACAGCGAGACGTCGAGCAGCGCGGCACCTCCGCGGCGCAATGCGTGCCAGACGAACAGCGCGACGAGCGCGAGTCCGAGCGCGATGCCGATGAGCGCGCGCCCTGCGCCGAAGCCTCCCGCCGCGCCCGCCTCGGACATGCCGTAGACGAAGATCGCGACGCCCGGAGAGAGCAGTGCGAGCCCGAGCAGGTCGAGCCGTCCGCCGGTCCGCGTCGCGGCCTCGGGCAGGAGGCGCCACGCGAGCACGACAGCGGCGAGCCCGACCGGCAGGTTGACGAAGAAGATCCAGCGCCAGCTGATCTCGTCGACGATCGCGCCGCCGATCACCGGACCGAAGATCGGCCCCAGCAGCATCGGGACGCCGACGACGCTCATCACGCGGCCGATCCGCTGCGGCCCGGCCGCCTGGGCGAGGATCGTCTGGCCGACCGGCATGATCAGGCCCGCTCCGAACCCCTGCAGCAGGCGAAACAGGATCAGCGTCTCGATCGACCAGGCCGAGCCCGCGAGCGCAGAGCCGCCCATGAACAGGAGCAGCGAGACGATGAAGACGCGCTTCGCGCCGAACCGCCCGGTCGTCCAGCCGGTAAGCGGGATCACGCTCGCGAACGCCAGGAGGTAGCCGGTCATGACCCACTGGATCGTCGAGATCGAGGTGTCGAACTCGCGACCGAGCGTCGGGATCGCGACGTTCACGATCGTCGCGTCGAGGATCGCCATGATCGCGCCGAGCACGACCACGGCGCCCAGGAGAAGGATCTCCCGGTCGAGTGTACGTGTGGTAGCCATAAAAATAGAGTAACAATAAAAGTATGGCGACGTCAAGTTGAGCTGCTACGCTGCAGGCTTGTGAGCGCCGAGCCGGGCCTGAGGGAGCGCAAGAAGCAGCAGACGCGGCAGGCGATCGCCGAGACGGCGCAGCGCCTGTTCGCCGAGCGCGGCTTCGACACCGTCACGGTGGCCGAGGTGGCACGGGCCGCGAACGTCTCCGAGGGGACGGTCTTCAACTACTTCCCCACCAAGGAGGAGCTCTTCTACAGCGGGATGGAGGCCTTCGAGGCGCAGCTCGTCGACGCGGTCCGCGAGCGCGCGCCTGGCGACTCGGTGCTGACGGCGTTTCGGAAGTTCGTGCTCGACGGCACCGCTCGTCTCGCTGCGGAAGAGGTCGCCGACGTGATCGCGACCGCCGCGCGCATCGTCGCGGACAGCCCGGCGCTCCAGGCGCGGGAGCGCGAGATCGTCGCGCGCTACACGGACGAGCTCGCCGCACTGATCGCCGAGGAGACGCGCGCCGGCGCGCACGACGTCGAGCCGTGGGCCGTCGCGAACGCGCTGATGGGCGTCCAGCGCGCGCTCGTCGGCTCCGTCCGCGCGCAGGTCCTCACCGGCCTGCGCGGCCCGAAGCTCGCGGCAGGCGCACGCTCGCAAGGCAAGCGCGCGTTCGCCCGCCTCGAGCACGGGCTCGGCGACTACGCCGTCAAGCGCTGACGCCGGCCCGCTCGGCCGGACCACGACCCGGGTCAGACCCGGGTCGCGTCCCGAACCGTCATGGCCTTTTCGAGGCAGCGCCGCTGTGCTACGCGGCGAGATCGAACGCGGGCTCCGCCTCCACCGGGACCTCCTCGAGCTCGTCGCGGCGGATCAGCGTCAGCGCGGCGACGATGCCGAGCCCCGCGACGATCACGCCGGCGACGAAGGCGCCGGTGAAGCCGTCGACGAGCGCGTTGGGAAGCGTCGAGCCGGCCGCGACGGCGTCGTCCGTCCGCGACGTCGCGATCGTCGACAGCGCCGCGATGCCGAGCGCGCCGCCGATCTGCTGCGACGTGTTGATCAGGCCCGACGCAAGCCCGGCCTCGGACGCCTCGACGCCGGCGAGCGCCGCGATCGAGATCGGCACGAACGAGAACCCGATGCCGATCCCGATCAGCAGGAAGCCCGGCAGCAGGTCGGTCACGTACGAGCCGCCGACCGACACCTGCGTGAAGTACACGAGGCCCGCGGTCAGCGCCGTCATCCCGAACGTGAGCACCGGCTTGACGCCGACGCGCGTGACGAGCTGCGCGGCGACCGCCGACCAGAGGATCGCGGTTCCCGCCACCGCGAGATACGCGACGCCCGTCTTCATGGCCGAGTAGCCGAGCACCTGCTGCATGTACAGCGTCAGCATCAGGAACATGGCGAACATCGCGGTGCCCATGATGAATCCGGCCACGTTCGCGCCGGCCACGGTCCGGATCCGGAGGAGGCCGAAGCGCATCAGCGGCTCGGCGTGCCGGCTCTCCCACACCGCGAAGGCCGCGAGCAACGAGACCGAGACGGCAAAGGCGGCCAGTGTCGAGCCGGCAGTCCATCCGTTCTGCCCCGCCTGCGTGATCGCGTAGACGAGCGACGAAAGGCCGCCGGTCACGAAGACCGCTCCGGGCACGTCGAACGTCCGCACGCGTGCGTCGCGGCTCTCACCGAGCAGCAAGGGCGCGATCACGAACGCGGCCGCGCCGACCGGCACGTTGACGAAGAAGATCCACTCCCAGCTGAGCGCGTCCGTCAGCACGCCGCCGAGCAGGACGCCCGCCGCCGCGCCGAAGCCGCCGACGGCGCCCCAGACGCCGAGCGCGATGTTGCGCTCGCGTCCTTCGGCGAACGTTGTCGAGAGGATCGAGAGCGCGGCCGGCGAGATGATCGCGGCTCCGAGACCCTGCAACGCGCGGGCACCGATGAGCGACGCCTCGGACCACGCCAGGCCGGCGAGGAGGGACGCGAGCGTGAACACCACGAGTCCCACGAGGAAGATGCGCCGCCGTCCGAGCAGGTCGGCCAGGCGCCCGCCGAGGAGCAGGAAGCCGCCGAAGACGAGCGCGTATGCGCTGATAACCCATTGCAGATTCTCCTGCGAGAACCCGAGGTCGACCTTGATCGAGGGCAGCGCGACGTTCACGATCGCGATGTCCAGGACGACCATGAACTGGACCGTGCTCAGGAGCGCCAGTGCCAGCCACCTGCGGTGTTCCGAGACCGCCATGTCGTCGTTCCTTTCGTGTTCGAAGTCTTAGCTTGCGAATCTACAGGCTGAACTTGCGAAATGCAAGTATCGACTTCACAACAGCAAGGAAAGGCGCTAGACTGCGCGTGTGAGCAAGCGCTACGACCAGTACTGCCCCATCGCACACGCCCTGGGTCTGGTCGGGGAGCGCTGGGCGCTCCTGATCGTCCGCGAGCTGCTGCAAGGTCCGAAGCGCTACACGGACCTCGCCGCGAGCCTGCCCGGCATCGGCACGAACATCCTCGCGGCGCGCCTCCGCGATCTCGAGGACGGCGGGATCCTGGCGAAGCGGCGGTTGCCCCCGCCGGCCGCGTCGCAGGTCTACGAGCTGACGTCGTACGGCCTGGCGCTGAAGCCCGTGATGCGCGAGCTCGCGCTGTGGGGCCTGCGGTCGGTTGGGCCGCCACCGGAGGGCGAGGAGCTCGTCCCCGGCTGGCTCGCGAACGCGGTCGACACGGTGTTCGCTCCGGTCGCCCCGACGGGCCGGGTCGAGTTCCGGGTCGGCGGCGAGCTGGCGTCGCTCGTCGACGGCGAGGTGCGGGCGGGCGCGATCGAGGAGCCGGATGTCGTGGTCGAGACCGACGCCGTCGGCTTCTACTGCATGTTCGTCGAGCGAAGCTGGGACCGCGTGGACGTCGAGGGTGACCGTGAGCTGCTGGAGCGGCTCCTCGACGCGGCGGCGCCCGTCGCGGGCGCGCCGGCCGCCGTCTAGCCTGGCGGCGCGTTAGGGATTCCGCACGGCGCGGAATACACGGCGGACACCATCTCGCCGCTTCGCGCACGCCGCGGTCGCACGCCCCCCAGCGCCTCGTTCCGCGAATCGGCTCCGAACCCAGGGGGGATCCCATGAAGCATCACGAGCGTCCGTCGTGGCGTGTCGTCTCGGTGGCGGTGCTCGCGTTGGCCGCGAGCGTCGCGGCCGTCTCGTTGACCTCGACCGGGGCGGCAGCGCCGCAGGTCGCACCGTCGAATCAGTCGCCGCCGACGATCGCCGGCACTCCGACCGTCGGGTCGGACCTGACGGCCGATCCGGGCACATGGAACGGGACGACGCCGATCACGTTCACCTACCAGTGGCGGCGCTGCGATCGGGCGGGCGGCAGTTGCTCGAACATCAGCGGCGCGACCCAGAAGACGTACACGCTGAAGTCGCCCGACCGCAACAACACGCTCCGCGTTCGCGTGACCGCCCGCAACGCCGACGGGTCGGCGCAGGCGACGTCCGTTCCGACCGCCGTCATCGGCGCCGCGTCGGCGCCGCCGCCGCCCGCAACAGGATGCCCGAGCGGGACCGGGACGATCCCGGTCGCGCAGCTTGCCCAGCCGGCACGGCTGACGCTCGATCGGCTGGACGTCTCGCCGCCGGTGGTCGGCGGCTCGACCCAGCAGATCCAGGTGCGCTTCCACGTCTCGGCCTGCAACGGCCGCTCCGTCGAGGGAGCACTCGTGTACGTCACCGCCGTCCCGTTCTCGCAGTTCTCGATCCCGCCCGAGACGGCGACCGGCGCCGACGGCTGGGCGTCGATGAACATGACCCGCCTCGCCGGCTTTCCCGCCGCGCGACGCCAGCAGCTGCTCGTCCTGTTCGCCCGCGCCCGCAAGTCCGGCGAAGACCCGCTCGGCGGCGTCTCCACCCGCCGGCTCGTCTCGGTCCGGGTCGACCTGAACAGGTAGGCCGACCCACGCGACTGCGCGCGGACCACCCGGACCGCGCGCAGTCGTCTAGCGCTTCGCGGTCGTGCCGAGCTCGCCGAGGCCGTGCTCGAGGAGCTCGTACGCGCGCATCAGGTCGGTGCGCAGGCGCCTCGCGGCCGCGGGGCCGTGGCGGCCCCCGAGTGCGCGCTCCCGGGCGGTGACGAAGAACTGCCAGTGCACGCCGATCAACAGGGTCGCGGCGACTCCGGCCTCCAGCTCGCTGCACCCGAGCTCCTCCTCGATGGCCCCGGTGAGCGTGCGTTGGAACCGAGCCATCACCTCGAGCTCCTTCGCGCGGAGCGCGGGGGACTCCTCGATCAAACGCGCGAACGCAGCGAAACCTGGAGAAGCGAAACGCCCGCAATCGACGGTCTGATGGCGGCGGAGCGCGGCGAGGACGGACTCGTCCGGCTTGCGGTCGCGAATGGCCGCCACGAGAGCCGCTTCCTTCTCGTCGACCTCGTCGAAGAAGAGGTCCTCCTTCGTCGGGAAGTAGTTGAACACGGTTTTCTCGGACACGTCGGCCGCCTCCGCGACTTCCGCTACGGTGACCGAGTCGAAGCCGCGCTCGACGAACAGACGCATCGCCGTATCGGCGATCGCCTCCCTCGTCCGTTGCTTCTTCAGCTCGCGTAGTCCCACGCAGAGAGTGTAACCGGATATTTACAGTTGCGGAAATCATTCTGCTGCTATAACTTTTCCGCCGCAGTACGAATGCCGTACCGAAAGGAGCCCAATTTGCTCGCTCGTCTCGCTCACGTCACCGCGCGCTACCGCTGGTACATCGTCGGCACCTGGCTCGTCCTCACCATCTTCGGCGGTTACGCCGCCGGTCAAGTGTCGAAGAGGTGGTTCCAGTCGTTCTCGATCCCCGGTTACTCGGCCTACGAGGCGAACCAGGACATGCTGAAGCAGTTCGGCACCGGCGAGCGCGCGCCGAACGTCGTCGTCTTCCACACGAGCGGTGACGCGACCAAGAGCGATGCGATCCGTGCGGCGATGAACCGCGCGGCCAAG
>DASXTR010000231.1:0-14423 GCA_036505325.1 Gaiellaceae bacterium | reverse complement strand
CACAACCTCCGCAACGCGACGACGACGATCCGCGACAAGCGTGCGCGCGTCGTCGCCGAGGTGCCCGACTGGGAGGAGCTGCGCGATGCCGGGCGTGCGATCAAGGCGGACGTGATGCAGCGGCTGGACGAGTACCTCGTCCAGTTCGAGGCCGCGGTCCAGGCGGCCGGCGGCAATGTGCACTGGGCTCGCGATGGAGCCGAGGCGAACGCGATCGTCCTCGGCGTCGCGCGCTCGCACGGCGCGTCCGAGGTCGTGAAGGTGAAGTCGCTGACGACCGACGAGATCGAGTTGAACGAGGCGCTCGCCGCGGGCGGCGTCCACGCGATCGAGACCGACTTCGCGGAGCTGATCCTGCAGCTCGACGGCGACTGGTCGTCGCACATCCTCGTTCCGGCGATCCATCGCAACCGCTCCGAGATCCGCGACCTCTTCCTGCGCACCATCGCGGTGGGACGCGAGCTGTCCGACGAGCCGCACGAGCTCGCCGAGACCTCACGGCTCTACCTGCGCGAGAAGTTCCTGAACGCGAAGGTCGGCGTCAGCGGGGCGAACTTCGGCGTCGCCGAGACCGGCACGGTCGTGGTCGTCGAGTCCGAGGGCAACGGCCGCATGTGCACGACGCTCCCGCCCGTGCTCGTGACGGTGCTCGGGATCGAGAAGCTCGTGCCGACGTTCGCCGACCTCGAGGTCTTCCTGCAGCTGCTGCCGCGCTCGTCGACCGGCGAGCGCATGAACCCGTACACGTCGCTGTGGACAGGCGTGACCGACGGCGACGGCCCGCAAGAGTTTCACGTCGTGCTGCTCGACAACGGCCGAACGCGCGTGCTCGCTGACGAGGTGGGGCGGCAGGCGCTCCACTGCATCCGCTGCAGCGCGTGCCTCAACGTCTGCCCCGTCTACTCGCGCACCGGCGGGCACGCGTACGGCTCGGTGTACCCCGGCCCGATCGGCGCGATCCTCGTCCCGCAGCTGCGCGGCGTGGAGAATGCGAAGTCGCTCCCGTACGCGTCCAGCCTCTGCGGCGCCTGCTACGAAGTCTGCCCGGTCAAGATCGACATCCCGGCCGTGCTGCTGCACCTGCGCGCGCAGACGGAGAAGAACCTCGCGGAGCGAACCGCGATGCGCGCGCTCGCACGCGTGTTCGGCAGCGCGCGCCTGTACGAGCGCGCGCAGCGTCTCGCCCGGATCGGCCGGCGTCCGGCGCGCCGCGTCCCCGGCCCGCTGGCGACTTGGACGAAGACGCGCGACCTGCCGCCGGTCGCGAAGGAGACGTTCCGCGAGTGGTGGAGCCGTGAGCGAGGCACGTGAAGAGGTCCTCGCGCGCGCGCGCGAGGCGATCCGCGGCTCGCCGCCGCCCCAGCCCGTTGCGCGGACGTACCGTCGAGTGGGCGCGCGCGGGCCGTCGGAGCGCATCGAGCTGCTTGCCGAGCGCCTGGCCGACTACCGCGCCGACGTCCGTCGCGTCGACGACCGGCAGGCGCGGCAGACGATCGACGAGATGGCGCGCGGACGGATAGGCGTCCCGCCGGAGCTGTCGGCGGAGTGGCGTCCGGCGGGGGCCGTCGAGGACCACGGCCTATCGCCCCAGGAGCTGGACGCACTCGACGGCGTCCTGACGGGCTGCACGGTCGCGATCGCCGAGACGGGCACGCTCGTCCTGGCCGGGGGCCCGACCGAGGGCCGCCGCGCGCTGACGCTCGTCCCAGACCTTCACGTGTGCGTCGTCCGCGCCGAGCAGGTCGTCGAGACGGTGCCGGAGGCGTTCGACGCGCTGCGCGGCCTCGAACGCCGGCCGCTCACGTTCGTGTCGGGCCCGTCGGCGACCTCGGACATCGAGCTGAAACGGGTCGAGGGCGTGCACGGCCCCCGGAGACTGGTCGTCGTGATCGTCGAGGAGGAGTAGATGAGCGAACGGAGGGGCTTCGTCCTCCGGGTGAGGCCCGACAAGGTCGACGAGTACGTCGAGGCGCATCGACACGTGTGGCCGGAGATGCTCGAGGCGTTACGCGCCGCCGGCATCCGCAACTACACGATCTATCGCGCCGGCAACGAGATGTTCGGCTACTTCGAGGCCGACGACCTCCAGCGCGCAGAGCGCTACCTCGCCGGCCAGGATGTCAGCGCGCGATGGCAGGACGCGATGGCGGAGCTGCTCGACGAGCGTGTTCCCGACGCGGGCCCGCCGCCGCTCGAGGAGGTCTTCCGACTGGACTGAGAATCGCGCGACTAGCTGCAGTTGCGCGAGGGTCAGGGCGCGACGGCCGGCCTGAGGCTGGGGTCAGGTCTTGCCCTGCAACATCATGCTTCTCTCAAGAAGGACGATGTGGCAATGCAAGATCTGACCCCACGCGCCCCCTCGTGTCGCTGCACACCTCCGCGCACGGGCAGTTCCGGGTCAGGTCTCGGACTGCAACAAATGCTGCTTTCGACTCGGACGATGTGGCAATGCAAGACCTGACCCCGGTACGCCGCAACGTCTGTGTCGTCCGCGGCGCGCAGGTCGTCGAGACGGTGCCGGAGGCGTTCGACGCGCTGCGCGGCTTCGAACGCCGCACGCTGACGTTCGTGTCGGCGCCGTCGCGACGTCCGACATCGAGCTCAAGCGCGTAGAGGGAGTCCACGGCCCCCGGAAAGATTGTGCGCTACGTCGTTTCATGGCGAGGTGGATTGAACGGGCCTCGACGCTGCGCCGGCTCTGCCGTCGAGGTTGTACGGCACGACGCGGTACCAGCTGACCCTCGCGGCCTTCGCGAGGTCCACGAACCCGTCGTCGAGATCGGTCGCGCAGCGGCGGCACACGCTCGTCCACGGGCCACCTGCGCCCGGCGCGCGCTGGACGCTGTAGTCCTTGGCGCCGGCCGAGCCCTGCCAGTAGACGCGAACGCCGACTCGGCCGAAGAACGTCGTCGGCCCGTAGACGGCGGAGGTCACGATCGGCGCCGGCGGAATCGCGTGTCGCGGCGACCGCAGCCCGCGCATCGCGTAGTTATGGCGGCGGATCGCCTGCGCGCGCGCCGCCATCTCCGCCGCGCTCGAGACGAGGGTCTGGATGCCCGGGTAGTAGAGCGCCCACCACTGCCCGCTCTCGAGGTGGCGCGCCGCGGTCGGGTCGCTCGTGTCGGCGGGTATCGGCATCCAGCCGTGGCCGTCGCGGTGCGCCTGAAGGGCCCAGAACGCATCGCCGGCGACGCGCAGGTCGGCACGCAGCGTGTCGAGGAACCCTTCCAGCCGGCGCAGCGTCGGGTAGTTCGTCGCATCCCAGCCGTACTCGTAGGCGACGAACGGCTTCCCGGCGGCCCGGCACGCGGCGATGTCGCGCTTCACCGACGCGAGCGGCTGGAACCAGTGCGGATAGACGAAGCTCACGCAGACGTCGACGCCCGGCAGACGCGCGTTGGCCGCACCGGAGAGGATCAGGTGCCGGCTGTCGAGGCCGCGGACGAACTGCACGATCTCTAGCGTCCACCCGGGCGGGCTGCCGCCGCCGTTCAGGAGATCCCAGCCGAGGATCGTCGGATCGTCCTTGTACGCGACATGCGTGTAGACGTTGACGTGGTTCAGCACGGCCTCGATGTGCCGCTTCACGTCGCCACGGACGGTCTCGTTCGTCCAGAACGGGTCCATGTTGATCAGCGAGCAGTTCGGGACGTCGATGCTGCGCCAGCGGAGATAGACGCAGCCGGTCCCGCCTGCGCGGGCGTCGTCGCCGATGATCGTCGGAATGATCCGGATCCCGTACCTGCGCGCGGTCGCGAGCGCGAAGTCGATGCGCTCGAAGGCGTTGTCGTTGAAGCGGTCGAGCGCCGACTCGATGCAAGCCGCGCAGCCGACCGAGTCGCCCATCGTCTGGCTGCGCACGACGACCGCGCCCAGCTCGCGCGCAGTGGCCAGCGCATCGTCGATCTCGTAGTGGCTCGGGAGGTGCGGCCCGTCCGGATCAAACGGACCGTAGCCGGCGAGCCCGAGCCACTCGATGTTGGCGCCCCCGAAGCGGAACGGCTTTCCGTCGAGCGTGAGCTTCGCCCCCGAGCGGGTCACGAACGAGTCCGACGGCCCGGCGAGCGAGAGTGCGGCCAGTAATAGCCCCAGTGCGATCCGCATGTGGGCATCATCAGCCATGGCATGACACGAGGAGTGGCCACAGTTGTTGCTTTCGTGCTGCTCGCGTGCGGGCCGGCCGCAGCTGCGCCGAGTCGCGACAGGCTCGTCATCAGCGGCACCACGTACCGGCTCGTCGTCAGCAAGGGCGAGATCGAGCTCTTCTCGCAGGGCAGGCGCCTGCTGCACGGTTCCCTGTTCTCTACCGGCCGTGTGACGCATCGGTGGAAGGCGAAGTCGTCGACGCTCACGCTCGCCGCGCGGTCGTCGACTGTCACGCTTCGCGCGCGCCCGACGTTCTTCGACCTCCGCCTGACACTCACGAATGGAGGCGAGACGCGTCCGGCGGTCCCGTTCCCGGCCGGGCTCGTTGGCGACGTCACCGGTGTCGGTGCGGGTTACGCGCCGAACGTGCTGCCGGGAGTGCGGCTGAAGCCGGCGTTCTTCTCGCGCCTCGGAGGCAACGTGGAGACCTATCCGTCGCGCTGGGCCTTCGCGGACTATCTCGCCCTCGACGTCGGCCGCGCGCACGTCGCGCTCTATTCAGTTGCGACCGGGGCGATCCGCCCCGTCAACCTCGGCTTCGCGCATCTGCCGGCGGGCCGGTGCGCCGGCGGGTCGTTCTGCGTCGTCCACGAGTTCCAGACGTGGATCGCGCGCGGCCGGAGCTGGGTGAGCCCGGTCGTTCGCGTGCGCGTCGGCGGGACGGCGCAGCAGTCGATCCTCGCGTATCGCCGCGACAACGGCATCGACGCCTACCCGTCGCTGCAGAGCAAGCTCGGGCCACGTCTGCAGACGCTCGCGCAGGCGCCGCTGATCAAAGCGGAGCTGTCGCGCTTGGCACCGTTCCGCGAACTCGACGTCGCGGAGCTGCCGTCGCCGGTGCTCTTGCATCCGGTCGGCTACCAGCCCGGCGGGCACGACGTGAACGTGCCGGACGTGCTGCCGCCCGATCCCCGCTTCGGGCCGAGCGCCGATTTCCGCCGGTTGATCGAGCGGGCCCACGGGCAGGGCGATCTCGTCATGCCGTACGACAACCTCAGCTGGTGGGATCCCGCGTCGCCGACGATGCGCAGCTCCGATCCGAGGGACGTGGCCGTGCTCGACGAGCGCGGCGAGCCCGTCTCCGTCGCCTACAACGACCGCTCGGGCATCATCGTCTCGGCGGCGAGTCCGGTCGTCCGTGCGCGGATCGCGCGCCAGATGGACGCGTGGCGCACCGAGGTTCCCGCGGACTGCCTCTTCCTCGACCAGCTCGGTGCGCGTCCGTGGCTACGCGACTTCAATCACGCCGCGCCAAGCCCGGAGTCGTACTACGACAGCTGGCTCGCGCTGCTGGCGCCGTATGCGAACCGCTGCCTGATGGTCGAGGACGGCTGGGACCGGCTCGCGCGGGACTCCACCGGCTTTCACGGGGGCCTGCTGATGATGGCGCGTGAGCTCGATCTGCCGAACACCGTGTTCGGCGCGGGCAACTGGGAGCCGTTCCCGCTCGCGGTCTGGCTCCTGCACGACAAGGTGCTGATGTACCAGCACGACCTCTACGACGCGACGATGTCGATCGACCGCGAGGTGCTGACGTGGAATCTCGCGTTCGGCATGATCGGCTCGTACAGCTGGGACGCCGGGACCGGTGCGTGGCTCGACCTCGTCGCCGACCTGCAGCGGACGCTCGGACCTCACTACGCCGGCGTGCCGCTCACGCGCTATCGCAGCCTCGCGCCCGCGGTGACCGAAAGCACATTCGGCGATCTCACGGTCGTCGCGAACCGGGACGCGAGCAGCGGCTTCGCCGTCGACGGCTACGACGTCGCGCCGAACGGGTTCCTCGCGCGGACACCCGAGGTCGTGGCCGGCGCCTTGAGCGACGCAACGGGGACGCACTACGTGCTCGTCGAGCGCGGCGCGGGCGTCGTGACCGTTCGTCAGCCCGTCGGCGCTGACACGAGCGTCTCGATCGAGCCGCCGCCGGGGTCGGCCTTCCAGGCGACCGCAGTCACCGTCGAGGGCACGCCGATCGGGAGCGTGGCAGGCGAGCTTCGCAACGGCCGCTTCGTGTTCCCGTATGCGAGCGTGCTGAACGGTCAGCCGGTCGCGGCGTACCGCGTTACTGCGCGGTAGCGGTCTCGGGGCGCGACGGGCGGAGATCACGCGGCTACCGACGTCGGCTCGCTGAGGCTGACAGCGGTGTCTGCGGGCGCATTCTCGCGACGGCTGCGGATGAGGAACGGGACGGCCGCGAGCTGGAAGACAGCCCCGACGACGAACGACGTCGCGTAGCTGTACACGTCGGCTGTCTTGCCGAGCACCGGCTGGATGACGACGCCGCCGGTCGAGCCCATGAGCGAGTCGAACGAGAGCACGGTTGCGCGCTGCTGCGACGGGATCATGTCGTTGAGGTACGCCTGGCGGATCGGCATGTCGGCCGCGAAGATCAGGCCCCAGATCACGAGCAGGGCGAGCGCCAGCCAGAAGGAGCCGACGATGCCGAGCAGTGCGAGGACGAGCGCGCTCGCGATCGCTCCGAGGATCAGCGCGGTGGTGCGCTTCTCGAACAGGCCGCGGATCTTCGGTGCCGCGAACCCGCCGAGGATCTGGGATCCGGCGACGATCGCCGCGGCCAGCCCGGCGACCGTGTACGCCTTCGGATTGCCGTACAGCTCCAGCAGGAACGGCTGCAGCGCATAGAAGGTGTAGAAGCCGACGCCGGACGCAAAGGGCGCGGCGATCATCATCCACCGCACCGGCGGGTTCTTGAGCCCGTACTCGATCGACGCGTCGAAGACCGCGCGTGTCTCGCGCAGCGGGTGCCCCGTCCGGACGGGAGCGAAGCCGAGGTCGTGCATCAGCCTGAAGGCGACGACGAACATCACGAGCAGCACGCCGGCGCGGAGGAGAAACGGCACGCCGAGCGATGTCGCCTGGGCGATCGCGCCTCCCGCCACCGAGCCTCCGAGCATCGCGATGCCCCCGATCATCTCGCCGCGCCCGAGCACGACCTCCAGGCCGCCTTCGTAGCCGGCGAAGGTCAGTGCGTCGACCAGCCAGGCTTCGACTGCGCCCGAGAAGAACGTGAATCCGAGTCCGAGCAGCATCGACACGACGGCCCACTGCCAGAACGGCGCACTCGTCACCCACAGCAGGTAGTAGAGAAGGGTCGAGGCCGCGAGCGTGACCGTGCCCAGGAGGTACGACACGCGCCTGCCCCACGTGTCGGCGACCACGCCGGTCGGCACCTCGAAGAGCACCATCCCCGCCGTGAAGAACGCGTTGGCGGCGAACGCCTCGAGGTTGCTCAGCCCGGCGTCGAGGAGGAAGAGCGTGTTGATCCCCCAGATGAACGACGCCGCGAGCGTGTTGCCGAGCAGCAGGACGAGGTACGTGCGCTGAATGCGGCGGGCGAGCTCGCTCACGGCCGCAACGGGATGCTCTGCGCGAAGTGGAACAGGTTCCGCGGATCGTAGGCGCGCTTGACGGCCGTGAGCCGCGCGAGGTTCGCGCCGTAGTAGGCGTGCTTCCAGTCGGCGAGGTCGGGGTCGATGTAGTTCTGGTAGGCAAAGCCGGAGACGTGCGGCCGCATCGCCGCCCGGGTCGCCCGCACCCACCCGCGCGCCGCCGCCGGCTCGCCGGTCGCGAAGTACTGCACGGACGAGCGCTCGCGCCGGTGGACGAACGCCGCCGCCGCCGGCCGCACCCGGTTCACCGCGCCCCCGTAGGAGTCGAGCAGGATCGCGCCGCTCTCGGTCCCGCGCTGCTCAACCGCACGGCGAAGCGTTGCGCCGATCCCGGGCGGGACACGGTTGATGTAATCCGAGCCGGCGGCAAACTCCTGCGGCTCGGCGACCGTGCACGCCTCGAGCGATCCGAAACAGTCGGCCCAGCGGCGGACGAGATCGAGCCACGACGCGCTGCCGGTCGACAGTCGCGGCGCCGGCAGGCCTGCGGTCAGTCCTCCGAGCACGGACTTCAGCTCGCTTTCCTCGCCGAGGAACTGCCCGAACACCTGCACGGACGGCGACGCGCCGCCCGCGGCGAGCCGGCAGATCGGCCCCAACGCGTCCGGCGCGGCCGGCGCCCAGCGCAGGAAGCGGTCGACGACCTCCTCGACGGCGGACCACGGGAATGTCGCGACGAAGTACGAGCCGCTCCGGACGGGATGGGTGCGGAAGACGAAGCGCGTCGCGATTCCGAAGTTGCCTCCGCCGCCGCCGCGGAGCGCCCAGAACAGATCGGCGTGCCGCTTGGCGTCGCAGCTCAGCAGACGGCCGTCGGCGGTGACCACGTCGACGGCGACGAGGTTGTCGCAGGTCAGTCCCCACGCGCGCGACGCCAGCCCGAACCCGCCGCCCAGAGCGAGGCCGGCGATGCCGACGCTCGGGCAGCTCCCCGCCGGGATCGCGACGCCGTGGTCGGCGAGGCGGGCGTAGACGCGGCCGAGCCGGGCGCCTGCGCCGACGACCGCGCGTCCGCCGGACGCCTGGACACCGGCGATCCGCGAGAGGTCGACGACGACGCCGCGCGTCGTCGAGTAGCCCGCGTAGCTGTGGCCGCCCGAGCGCGCGACGATCGGAACGCGCGTCTGCGAGGCCCAGCGGACGACGGCCTGGACGTCTCGCGCATCGAGCGGCTGGACGACCGCCAGCGGCGCGATGGTGTTGAAGCGCGCGTTGTAGACGAGGCGGGCGCGCTCGTACGCGGCCGTCCCGAGCGCGAGGACGGGACCGCGCACGGCACGATCGAGTGTGCGGACGCGCGGGTCGACTGCCGCGGCGAAGCGAAGACGCGGGGCGACCGCGAGCACCGCCGCCGCGCGCACGAATTCGGCGCGCGTAATGGTCATCGCGGCTTCAGGCCTCGGCCAGCGCGGGCTCGCCTGCCCTGACCGACTCGACGTCCCTCCGCCGCAGCAGCAGGACCAGGAGGATGCCCGCGGTCGCGGTCACGACCGCGCCTGCGAAGAAGGCGACGTGGAACCCGTTCACGAGTGCCTGCGCGCGGTCGCCGGACCTCGGCGCGTGGCCGAGGTCGGCAAGCGTGCCCGAGGCCCTGCTCGCCGCCAGCGTTGCGAGCACGGCGAGTCCGAGCGCGCCGCCGACCTGCTGCGACGTGTTGAAGATCCCGGACGCGAGTCCGGCCTCTTCCTGCCCGATACCGCTGGTCGCGATCAGTGTGACCGGGACGAACGTCAGCCCCATCCCGACCGATACGACGACGATCGCGGGCAGTAGGTCGGTCACGTACGAGCCGCCGGGCTCGAGCCGGAGGAAGAGGAGGAGCCCGGTGACGCCGATCACGATGCCGACCAGCGGCACCTCGCGCGCGCCGAGCCTCGGCACGAGCTGCTGTGCGAGCGCAGCGCCGATCATGATCCCGAACGTGAACGGCAGCGAGGCGAGGCCGGCCTGGAGCGGCGAGTAGTCCAGCACCCGCTGCATGTACAGCGTGTTGAAGTAGAACATCGCGAACAGCCCGGACGCGACGAAGAACATCGCCAGGTTCGCCGCGCGGATCGTCGGGATGCGGAAGACGCCCAGCGGAACGAGCGGCTCGGGGGAGCGCCGCTCGATCGAGACGAACGCGACCAGTAGGGCGATCGCCAGGCCGCCGACGCCGATCGTGTGCAGCGATCCCCAGCCCTTCTCCTGCGCCTTGACGATCGCATACACGAGGATCAGGAGGCCGGCCGTCACCGTCACGGCGCCCGCGACGTCGTAGGCCTTGTGCGCCCGCGGGTCGCGCGACTCCGGCACGCGTCGCTGCGCCGCGACGAAGACGCCGATCCCGACGGGCACGTTGACGAAGAAGATCCACGGCCACGACAGCAGGTCGGTGAGGATTCCGCCCAGCAGCAGGCCGACGGCGGCGCCGCCGACCGCGATCGCCGCCCAGACGCTCATCGCCTTGGCGCGCTCGGCGCCCTCCTCGAACGTCGTCGTGATGATCGAGAGCGCGGCCGGCGAGATCAGCGCCGCGCCCAGTCCCTGCAGCCCGCGGAAGATGATCAGGAACTCGGACGACGGCGCGAGCCCGTTGAGCAGCGAGGCGATCGTGAAGATCACGAGGCCGACCAGGAACACGCGCTTGCGCCCGAGCAGATCCCCTGCACGGCCCCCGAGCAGCAGAAAGCCGCCGAACGTGAGCGTGTACGAGTTCACGATCCACTGCAGGTCGGCATCGGAGATGTCGAGGTCCTTCTGGATCGACGGCAGCGCGACGTTCACGACCGTAGCGTCGAGCACGACCATGAACTGCGCCATGCAGACGAGGACGAGTACGAGCCAGGGATTGACGTGCGCGCCGGCGGCGGGCGAGCCTTGCGTGGACACGGCCGCTCAGACTAGCGATGCGGCTCCGGGCTGCAGCTGGTCAGGCGCGCAGCAGGCGGTGGAAGAGCCGGCGCAGCTCGTTTCGCTCGTCGGCCGTGTGCGCACGCTCGAGCTCCGTCTGTAGCTCGAGCAGCCAGCTCTCGAACGTCCGGCGGTCGGGAACATCGAGCTCGTCGTAGACGCAACGGCCCTCGTAGACCGTGCCGCCCGGCTGCCAGAGAGGGCAGCGGTCGTCGGGACAGCCTCCGACGCGGCTTGCGACGTAGTGCAGCTCGCACGGGACGAGCTCGGCGGCGGATGACGGTTCCATGACTGCGATCGTCCCTCCGGCGCCGCGCTCTGGAATCCGCACGGACGCGGACTTCGCCTGCGGCTTTCCCGCAGCGTCTACGCGGGGACGCGAAGCAGCGCGCGTGCCGCGCGAGCCGCCACGACATCCTCGCGCGCGTGGAGCACGACGACGCGAACACGCGAGCCCGGTGCGCTCACGTCGACATCGGGCCGGGCGGTCGCATTCGCTGCGGCGTCGACCTCGACGCCGAGGAACCGCAGCCGGCCGCACACCTCCTCGCGGACGCGGGCCGAGCCTTCGCCCACCCCAGCCGTGAAGACGATCGCGTCGAGACCGTCGAGCGCGGCAGCCATCGCGGCGACGGCGCCGGCGACCCGGTAGGTGAAGACGGCGATCGTGAGTCGCGCCGCGGGGTCATCCGAGTGCTCGAGCTCCTCGATGCGCGCGGAGGCTCCGGACAAGCCGAGCAGCCCCGACTCGCGTTCGAGCGCCTCCTCGATCTCCTCGAGCTCGAGCTTCCCGCCGCGCAGCAGGTGCAGCACGATCTCCGTGTCGATCGACCCGGCGCGGGTCGCCATCGGCACGCCCTCGAGGGGGCTGAAGCCCATCGTCGTCTCGACCGAGCGGCCGTCGCGGACGGCCGTCACCGAGCAGCCGCCGCCCAGATGGCAGACGACGAGTCGCGGCACCTGCACACGCTCGGCGGCCCATTCGACCGAGAGGCCGTGGAAGCCGTAGCGGCGGATGCCCCAGTCCTCGCGCCAGCGCCGCGGCAGGGCGTACGTCGCTGCGTGCTCGGGGATCGTCGCGTGGAACGCAGTGTCGAACACCGCGACGTGCGGCACGTGCGGCAGAACACGGCGGGCCTCCTCGATCGCAGTCAGTGCCGGCGCGTTGTGGAGCGGGGCGAGGTCCGTCAGCTCGGCGAGCTCGTGTGCGACCCGGTCGTCGATCACGACGGGGTCGCGGAAGCGGGTGCCGCCGTGGACGACGCGGTGCGCGACTGCGGCGACCTCGGCGGGTGCGGAGTCGAGCGACGCGACCGGTTCGCTCGAGCCGTCGGACGCGACGGCGGACAGCTTGAGGCTCGTCGAGCCGGCGTTGACGACGAGGACGACGCTCACCGTGTCAGTACGGCCACGTCCAGTCGCGGACGGCCGGATCGTCCTCGCCCTGCTCGCGCGTGTACGCGCGGGCGCGGAGGCGGGCGTCTTGCATCTCCTGGCGCAACCTGCCGGCCTTGCGGGCGAGTCCCGGCACGCGGTCGATCACATCGAGCACGAGGTGGAAGCGGTCGAGGTCGTTCAGCATCACCATGTCGAACGGCGTGGTCGTCGTCCCCTCCTCCTTGTAGCCGCGCACGTGCAGGTTCGCGTGGTTCGCGCGCCGGTACGTCAGCCGGTGGATCAGCCACGGGTAGCCGTGGTAGGCGAACACGATCGGCGTGTCGGTCGTGAACAGCGCGTCGAATTCGCGATCGGAGAGCCCGTGCGGATGCTCGGTGTCCGGCTGCAGCCGCATCAGGTCGACGACGTTCACGACCCGCACCTTCAGCTCGGGCATGCGCTCACGGAGGATCGCCGCCGCGGCGAGTGTCTCCAGCGTCGGGACGTCGCCCGCGCAGCCGAGCACGACGTCCGGCTCGCCGTCGTCGTCGTTCGACGCCCACGTCCAGATCCCGATTCCGCGCGTGCAGTGCAGGATCGCGTCGTCCATCGAGAGGTAGTTCAGCGCCGGCTGCTTGCCCGCGACGATCACGTTCACGTAGTGGCGGCTGCGCAGGCAGTGGTCTGCGACCGAGAGCAGCGTGTTGGCATCCGGCGGCAGGTAGACGCGGATGATCTCGGCCTTCTTGTTCATCACATGGTCGATGAAGCCGGGGTCCTGGTGCGAGAAGCCGTTGTGGTCCTGACGCCAGACGTGCGAGCTGAGGAGGTAGTTGAGCGACGCGATCGGCCGCCGCCACGGAATGTCGCGCGTGACCTTCAGCCACTTCGCGTGCTGGTTGAACATCGAGTCGACGATGTGGATGAACGCCTCGTAGCAGTTGAAGACGCCGTGGCGGCCCGTGAGCAGGTAGCCCTCGAGCCAGCCCTGGCATTGGTGCTCGGACAGCACCTCCATCACGCGGCCGTCGGGCGCGAGTCCCTCGTCGGTCGGCAGCGTCTCCGCTTCCCAGGTCCGGCCGGTGACGGCGAAGACGTCGTCGAGCCGGTTCGAGGCGGTCTCGTCGGGGCCGAAGAGCCGGAAGTTGTGCATGTTGCGCGCCATCACGTCGCGGAGGAAACGGCCGAGGACGCGCGTCGCCTCGCTGAGCGTCGTCCCCGGCTTCTCCACCTCGACCGCGTACTTGCGGAAGTCGGGCAGCACGAGGTCGCGCAGGAGCTCGCCGCCGTTCGCGTGCGGATTCGCGCTCATCCGGCGATCGCCCTCCGGCGCGAGCGCGCGCAGCTCCGGAATCAGCCGGCCGTGCTCGTCGAACAACTCCTCCGGCCGGTAGCTCCGGAGCCAGTCCTCCAGTATCTGCCGGTGCGCCTTGTCCTCGCGCGCCGCGCTGACCGGGACCTGGTGCGACCGCCACGTGCCCTCGACCGGCAGGCCGTCGACCTCCTTCGGGCCGGTCCAGCCCTTCGGCGTGCGCAGGATCAGCATCGGCCACCGGGGGCGGTGCTCGTCGCCGCTGCGCTTGATCTCCTCGATCTCGTCGAGCGCCTCGTCGAGCGCGGCGGCGAAGTCCAGGTGCACCGCCGCGGGCTCGTCGCCCGAGACGACGAGCGGCCGCCACCCGTAACCCTCGAAGAGCGAGATGAGCTCCTCCTCGGGAATCCGAGCGAGGACGGTCGGGCTCGCGATCTTGTAGCCGTTCAGGTGCAGGATCGGCAGCACCGCGCCGTCGGTGTGCGCGTTGAGGAACTTGTTCGAGTGCCAGCTCGTCGCGAGCGGCCCGGTCTCCGCCTCGCCGTCGCCGACGACGCAGGCGACGAGCAGGTCGGGGTTGTCGAACGCGGCCCCGAACGCGTGCGAGAGCGCGTACCCGAGCTCTCCGCCCTCGTGGATCGATCCGGGCGTCTCCGGCGCCGCATGGCTCGGGATCCCGCCGGGGAACGAGAACTGGCGGAACAGCTCCCGCAGCCCGTCCTCGTTCTCGCCGACCTGCGAGTAGAGCTCGCTGTAGGTGCCCTCCAGGTACGCGTTGGCGACGACCCCGGGCCCGCCGTGGCCCGGCCCGGTGACGTAGATCGCGTTCAGGTCGCGCTCGCGGATCGCACGATTCAGGTGCGCGTAGACGAGATTGAGCCCGGGCACGGTCCCGAAGTGGCCGAGCAGTCGCGGCTTGACGTGCTCCGGCCGCAGCGGCTCGCGCAGCAGCGGGTTGTCGAGCAGGTAGATCTGCCCGACGGACAGGTAGTTCGCCGCCCGCCAGTACGCGTCGAGCAGCTGCAGCTCCTCCGCCGCGAGCGGCTCTGCGCGGACGGTCACCGGGAACCTCGCGCGAAGATCACCAGCACGGCGAGGTTCTCGTACCCGACGAACCGGTGCTCGGCACCCGCCGGGACGAACGTGGCCTGGCCCTCGTGCAGGTCGACCCGCTCGCCCTCGACGTCGAGCGTCCCGTTGCCTTCGATCACGACGTAGACCTCGTCGTCGGCGTGCGGCTGCTGCCGGTCGGGCTCCGGCGCGACGAGGACGTAGACGCCGAGCTC
>DASXTR010000230.1:0-15172 GCA_036505325.1 Gaiellaceae bacterium | reverse complement strand
ACGGCGCAGAAGCTCGTGCTCAACACGATCTCGACCGTGACCATGGTCCGGCTCGGCAAGACGTTCGGGAACCTGATGGTGGACGTCATCGCGTCGAACGCGAAGTTGCGCGCACGGGCGCGGCGCGCGGTCGCACTCGCGACCGGAGCCGCCGAGGGCGACGTCGACGCCGCCCTCGCCGCAGCCGACGGCAAAGTGAAGGTCGCGATCGTATCCCTCCTCGCGGACGTCGACGCGGCCACTGCCGCGGACCGCCTCGAGCGGGCGCACGGCGTCGTGCGCGACGCGTTGACGGCGCAATGAGGCTCCGCGTCGCGGCCGCGATCGTCGAGGGCGTGCTCGTAGAGGGCGACGTCGACGTCGCCGACGGCCGGATCGCCGGCGTCGGCCTCGCGGGCGAAGGCTCCGGCACGGCCGTCCCCGGCTTCGTCGATCTCCAGGTGAACGGGTTCGCCGGCGTGAACTTCGCAGCCGCCGACGCCGCCGCGTACCGCCGCGCGGGCGAGGCGCTGCTCGCGACGGGCGTGACGGCGTTCCAGCCGACGCTGATCACCGCGTTCGAGGACGAGCTCCTCGCGGCGCTGTCCGAGGTGCCGGCCGAGCCGGTGGGCGCGCGGATCCTCGGCGTCCACCTCGAGGGCCCGTTCCTCTCGCCCCAGCGCCCGGGGACGCACCCGCCGGAGGCGATTCGCGATCCCGACCGCGCGCTGCTCGAACGGCTCCTCGACGCGGGTCCCGTGACCTACGTGACGCTCGCGCCCGAGCGCCCGGGCGCGCTCGAGCTGATCGACGTCCTCCACGCGCGCGGTGTGACCGTCTCCTTCGGGCACTCCGACGCCACCGCCGCGGAGGCCCGGTCGGGCTTCGACCGCGGCGTGCGCACGGTCACGCACCTCTTCAACGCGATGCGCCCGCTCGCTCACCGCGACCCCGGCATCGCAGGCGCCGCGCTGGCGCGCGGCGACGTGATCGTGCAGCTGATCGTCGACGGTCACCACCTCGCGGACGAAACCGTCCTGCTCGCGTGGCGCGCCGCGCGCGGCCGCTTCGGCGTCGTCACAGACGCGATGGCGGCGGCCGGCGTCGGCGACGGCGTGTTCCGGCTCGGCGCGGTCGACGTGGAGGTGCGCGACGGCGTCGCGAGACGCGGCGACGGCGTGCTCGCGGGCAGCGTCGTGACGATCCCGCAGTCGCTCCGGAACCTGGTCGCGCTCGGCGTTCCCCTCGTGGACGCCGTCGGCGCGGTCACGAGCGTGCCGGCGCGCGTCCTGGGGGACGAGATGCTGGGCGTCCTGCGCGTGGGCGGCCCGGCCGACGTGGTCGTCCTCGACGACGACCTCGAGATTCGAACCGTTCTCGTCGCAGGACGCGAGGAGGTTGCTGCATAGATGGCCGAGATCGAAGTCGACGGCGCAACGAAGATCTACAGCGGGGCTGTTGCCGCAGTTGACAACATCACCCTGACTGTCAACGACGGCGAGTTCCTGGTGCTTGTCGGTCCCTCCGGCTGCGGGAAGTCGACGCTGCTGCGGATGATCGCCGGGCTCGAGGAGGTGACCGCCGGCCGGATCCTGATCGGCGGCCGCGAGGTCACCGACGACGCGCCGCGGAACCGCGACGTCGCGATGGTGTTCCAGAGCTACGCGCTCTACCCGCACATGACCGTGCGGCAGAACCTCGCGTACGGGTTGAAGGTGCGCCGCACGGACAAGGCCGAGGCGAGCCGCCGCGTCGAGCAGGTCGCACGGATGCTGCAGCTCGAGCAGCTGCTCGATCGCCGTCCCGCGGCGCTCTCCGGCGGACAGCGCCAGCGTGTCGCGATGGGCCGCGCGATCGTGCGCGAGCCGCAGGCGTTCCTGATGGACGAGCCGCTGTCGAACCTCGACGCGAAGCTGCGCGTGACGATGCGCGCACAGCTCGCCGCCCTCCACGCGCGGCTCGCGACCACCACCGTCTACGTCACGCACGACCAGACCGAAGCGATGACGCTCGGCCACCGCGTGGCGGTGATGCGCGACGGCCGCATCCAGCAGGTCGACACGCCGCAGGGCCTCTACCGCAACCCCGTCAACCTGTTCGTCGCGGCGTTCATCGGCTCGCCGGCGATGAACCTCGTCGACGCGCGCGTCGAGGGCGACGAGATCGTCTTCGCCGAGTACCGCGTCCCGCTGACGCCGTGGCACCGCCCGGCCCAGGGCGTCGAGCGGCTGATCCTCGGCATCCGTCCCGAGACGTTCGAGGACGCCGCGTTCGCCGACGCATCGCTGCCGCAGATCGAGGCGCGCGTGACCGTGCTGGAGGACCTTGGCGCCGAGGCGCATGCCATCTTCCCCGTCGCCGCGCCGCCCGTCCGCACCGACGACGTCCGCGAGGCGGCCGACGACGACGAGGCGCTCCTCGTCGGAGACCAGTCCCTCTTCACCGCGCGGATCGACGCGCGCACGACCGCCCGCGCCGGCGACCGCATCCGCCTGGCCGTCGACCCGGGGCGGTTCCACTTCTTCGACGCGGCGACGGGCGCGAACGCAGCCGCCGGCGCCGACGGGGAAGTCGCCGCCGCCCCGGCGGCCGCCACGCCGTCGGCCGCCGCCACCACGCCGTAACCGTCTGCCGGGTCGAACTGCCCTTGTGACAAGTTGTCACAAGGGATCTTCGGCCCCGCGGGAGACCGCGAACTAGTCGTCCTTGGCGGCGGCCGCGAGGACCTGCTTGGGGATCTCCTTCCGCGGATCGATGAAGGGCTTCTCGACGACGACGGCCGAAGTCCTCTCGTCGGGTGTCTCGACCGCCAGGTCCGTCCCGAGCTCGGCGAACTCGATCGGCACCATCGCATAGCCGATGTTCTTCTCGAGGCGAGGCGAGTAGCAGGCCGACGTCACGCTGCCGATCCGTTGGTCGTCCGCGTAGATCGGGAAGAAGTCGATCATCGTCCCGTCGATGTACGAGCCGAGCTTCTTCCCGCCGATCTCAACGCCGACGAGCTTCCGCCTGATCCCCTCCTCCTTGATGCGCCTGAGCGCCTCCTTGCCGACGAAGTCGGCCTCCTGGTCGAGGTCGACCATCCACTCGTAGCCCATGTCGACCTCGTAGGGGTTCGTGTCGAGCCACATGTCGGCTCCGTAGGCGAGGATGCCGCCCTCGATGCGGCGGATGTGGCAGGGCCCGATCACCGCGAGGCCGTGCGGCTTGCCGGTCTCGAGCACGATCTCCCACAACTTCTCGGCGTTGCGGCTGGCGTCCCTGCAGTAGATCTCGAAGCCGATCTCCGACGTGTAGCCCGTCCGCGAAACGACGACGTCCAGCCCCTGGAGCTCGTAGTCCCGGAGGTGGTAATACGGGATCTCGAGCACGCTGTCTCCGAACAGGTCGACGAGGACGTCCGTGGACTTCGGCCCCTGGATCTGCACGGGGCCGACGTCGGGCTCACCGATCGTCACGTCGAGGCCGGAGTTGTAAGCGACGCCCATCGCCCACAGGAGCACGTCGCTGTCGGCGACCGAGATCCAGAAGTGATTCTCACCCAGCCGCAACAGGACGGGATCGTTGATGACGCCGCCGTCCGGAGCCGTGATGAAGACGTATTTGCACTGTCCCACCGCGCACTTGTTCAGGTCGCGCGGAACGAGCATGTTGGCAAGCGTGAACGCGTCGGGCCCGGTGATCTCCACCTGCCGCTCCACGCCGACGTCCCACAGCGTGACGCCGTTCAGCAGCTGCCAGTACTCCTCGACCGGATCGCCGTAATGCCGCGGGTGGTACATGTGGTTGTAGAAGCTGTACTTCTGAACGCCGTGGCGCCGCGAGGCGTAGAAGTAAGGCGACTTCCGGATCCGCGTGTAGAGGAGCACCTCGGGGTGCTCGATGATCTCCGTCACGGCTCGCTCCTTCCCGTTTCGTCTAGCCCAGGTTCACGGCCCCGTCTCGCGCGTGTCAAGCGTGCGTCCTCCAGACCCTGTAGTGTGCATCCCAGCAGCGAGAAGACGATCTTCGACGTCCGCAGCTCGAGCGCCCGCCGCTCCTCATCTCCTCTTTGTCGCGAAAGCCCTCTCCTGAGGACTTTCGGGTCCTGACCCTCGAGGTGTCCATCGCCGCGCGGGTACTGCCAGCCGAGGAAAGGAGAAACATGTCCTCGGAACAGAACAAAGCGATCGTCCGCCGCCTCTTCGAGGAGCCCTGGAAGGGGAACCTCGACGTCGTCGATGAGCTGACCGCGAGCGATTACGTCGGACACGATCCGGCCAATCCGGAGCCGCTGCACGGCCCCGAAGGGGTCAAGGAGTTCATCTCGACGTACCGCGCCGCATTCCCCGACGCGCGGATCACGGTCGAGCAGCAGCTGGCCGAGGGCGACCTGGTCGCGACCCGCTGGAGCGGCCGCGGCACCCACGAGGGGGAGCTGATGGGCATCCAGCCGACCGGGAAGCAGGTGACCGTCTCCGGCCTGACGATCTCGCGGCTCGTCGATGACAAGGTCGTCGAGGAGTTCCAGAACTGGGACACCCTCGGGATGATGCAACAGCTCGGCGCGATTCCCGCACTGGCACACGCGTAGTATCCGCCGCTCTCTGTCGAAGGGCCGCCTGCGGGCGGCCCTTCAGAGCGGGAATTCGGCGCGCAGCGTCGTTCCTGCGGTCGGCGTGCTCGTGACGTCGAGCGTGCCGCGCAGGGCCTCGACGCGGTCCGTCAACCCGCGCAACCCCGTCCCCGAGCCCGGGTCCGCGCCGCCGCGGCCGTCGTCTGCGACCGTCACGACGAGCCGCGCGCGCTCGCGACGGACGGAGAGCGATGCACGCGTCGCCGCCGCGTGCTTCGCCACGTTCGTCAGCGCCTCGGCGGCGACGTAGTAGACGGCGACCTCGAGCGTCGCCGGAAACCGCTCCTCCGGCGCGTGCTCGACCGACACCGGCAGCGGCGCGCGGCGCGCGAGCGCGGTCAGTGCCGGGCCGAGGCCGAGCTCCGCGAGCACGGGCGGCTGGAGGCCGCGCGCGATCTGGCGCAGCTCGCCGAGCGCCTCGCGCGCGTCGGCTTCCGCCTCGCCGAGCAGCGCGAGCAGGTGCCGGTCCTTGCCGGCGCGCCTCTGCGCCAGGTTGAGCTTCAGCGCGAGCGTGACGAGACGCTGCTGCGCGCCGTCGTGCAGATCGCGCTCGATGCGTCGCCGCTCCTCGTCGGCCGCGGCAGCGAGCCGCGCGCGCGAGTCGAGGAGCTGCTCGCGGGCGTCCGCGCTTGCGATCGCCAGCGCGAGCAGGTCCGCGAAGGCGGCGAGACGACGCTCGACGTCCTCGACGAGCTCCTCGCGCGCCGCGACGACGATCGCGCCCCAGGGCGCCGCGATCGGCGCCGCGACGGACGACGTGAAGCCCTGTCGCCGCATCGCCGCCGCGATCGCGGAATCGGCGTCCGTGTCGGCGGCGCGCGCCGCCTCGCCCGTCGCGAGCACGCGGCCGAGCGCCGACCCGGGCGCAACGGGGATCGCGGAACCGACGGGGAACACTACGAGGTCGCCGCCGAACCGGCCGACGACCGTCGCCGTCGCGTCCGCCGCGTAGCGCACGACGGCCGATGCGTCCGCGCCCGCGACGCGGGCGACCTCGGCCGCCACCGCGTCGAACACGACCTCGGCGGCCGCCTCCCCCGCGACGAGCGTCGCCACGCGGCGCAGCGCTGCTTGCTCCTCGAGCCGGCGGCGCAGCTCGGCGTGCAGCGCGCGCAACTCGGCGGCCGCACGGTCGCGCTCGGTGAGGTCGATGCCGACCGTCAGCAGCCCGGACACGGACCCGTCGGCGTCCACGATCGGCCGGTTCGACCACGCGATCACGAGCCGGTCGCCGTCGCGCGTCAGCCAGTGCCCCACCTGCGGGCTCGGCGACGGCTCGTCCGCGAGCTGCTCGATGAAGACCCCGAACGCCTCCGCCTCCTCCGGCGGGATCACCGTCTCGCGGGCGTCCCGCCCGACCACCTCGTCGGCGGCGAAGCCGGTCGCTCGCTCGCACGCCTCGTCGAAGAGGACGATGCGCCCGTCCGCCCCGAGGACGCACACCATGCCCATCCCGGTGCGGGCGAGGACGTCGACGTATGCGTCCGGCGCGAGCGGCGCGTCGACGGGCGGCAGCGAGATGCGCCGGGCCATGTCAGCTCGGCCGCACGAGCGCCTTGTACTTGATGCGGTGCGGCTCGAGCGCCTCGGCGCCGCGCGTCTCCTTCACCCAGTCGGCGTACTCCTGCCACGAGCCCTCGAACCACGTGACCTGGGAGTCGCCCTCGAAGGCGAGGATGTGCGTCGCGACGCGGTCGAGGAACCAGCGGTCGTGCGAGATCACGACGGCGCAGCCCGCGAAGTCGAGCAGCGCATCCTCGAGCGCGCGCAGCGTGTCGACGTCGAGGTCGTTCGTCGGCTCGTCGAGGAGGAGCAGGTTGCCGCCGGAGCGCAGCAGCTTCGCGAGGTGGACGCGGTTGCGCTCGCCGCCGGAGAGGTCGCCGACGCGCTTCTGCTGGTCGCCGCCCCTGAAGTTGAACCACGACACGTACTGGCGCGAGTTCACCTCGCGGTTGCCGAGCGCGATCGTGTCGAGCCCGCCGGAGATCTCCTTCCACACCGTGCTCGCCGGATCGAGATCGGTGCGCAGCTGGTCGACGTACGCAAGCGACACCGTGTCGCCGACCCGGAGCACGCCGCCGTCCGGCTCCTCCGAGCCCGAGATCATGCGGAAGAGCGTCGTCTTCCCCGCGCCGTTCGGGCCGACGACGCCGATGATGCCGCCGGGCGGGAGCGAGAACGTCATGTCCTCGACGAGCAGCCGGTCGCCGAAGCCCTTCGAGACGTGGTCGGCCTCGACGACGAGGTCGCCGAGCCGCGGCCCGGCCGGGATGTGGATCTCGACGCGGTCGAGCTTCACGTTGCGCTCCTCGGCGAGGAGCCGCTCGTACGCCTGCAGGCGCGCCTTCGACTTCGCGTGGCGCGCCCTCGGCGACGATCGCACCCATTCGAGCTCCTGCTTGAGCGCGCGCTGCCGCGCAGACTCGCTCTTCTCCTCGTGCGCGAGCCGCGCCTGCTTCTGCTCCAGCCAGCCCGAGTAGTTGCCCTCGTACGGGATCCCGCGTCCGCGGTCGAGCTCGAGGATCCAGCCGGCGACGTTGTCGAGGAAGTAGCGGTCGTGGGTGATCGCGACGACGGTGCCCGCGTACTCGGCGAGGAAGCGCTCGAGCCACGCCACCGACTCGGCATCGAGGTGGTTCGTCGGCTCGTCGAGCAGCAGCAGGTCGGGCGCCGAGAGGAGCAGGCGTGCGAGCGCGACGCGGCGGCGCTCGCCGCCCGAGAGGGTCGTGACGTCGCGGTCGCCGTCGGGCAGCCGCAGCGCGTCCATCGCGCGGTCGATCGTCGCGTCGAGCGACCAGGCGTCGGCGCGGTCGATCTGCTCCTGCACCTTCGCCTGCTCGGCGAGCAGCGCGTCGAAGTCCGCGTCGGGCTCGGCGAACGCGACCGAGATCTCGTTGAAGCGGTCAAGCAGCTCGCGCAGGCGCCGCACCCCGTCCTCGACGTTGTCGCGCACGTTCTTGCGCTCGTCGAGCTTCGGCTCCTGCTCCAGCAGGCCGACGGTCGCGCCCGGCGCGAGCTCGGCGCGCCCCTGCGAGGTGTCCTCGACGCCGGCCATGATCCGCAGGACCGTCGACTTCCCGGCGCCGTTCGGCCCCAGCACGCCGATCTTCGCGCCCGGCAGGAACGCGAGCGTGATGTCGTCGAGCACTTTCCGCTCGGGCCCGTAGAACTTCGAGACCCGAACCATCGTGAAGATGTAGTCCGCCACCGCCGCCGAGGATAGCCTCGCGGGATGCCCTTCGACCTCCCGCCGGCGCTGGCCGGGCGGCTCGACGAGCTGCTGGCCGCCTCGGCGCCGCGCGAGCTCGAGCGCACGGCCTCGGAGCTCTCGGACCGCTACCGGTCGGGAGGCCACGCGCCCCTGGGCGAGTCGGAGGTGAGGGCGTACGCCGCCTACCGGCTCCCCGCCACGTACGCCGCGACCGCGGCCGCGGTGGAGGCGGTGCGCGAGCAGGTCCCGGACTGGGCGCCGCTGACGGCCCTCGACCTCGGGGCGGGCCTCGGAGCCGCGACGTGGGCAGCGGCGAGCGCCTGGCCGTCGCTGCAGGACGTCCACGCGGTCGACGCGGCGCAGGCGATGCTCGCGTTCGGACGGGACGCCGCGTCCGCCCTCCGCCCGCACGTCACCTGGGAGCACGCTGACCTGCGGCGGTGGCGCTCCTCGCGGAGCTACGACCTCGTGCTCGTCTCGTACGTGCTCGGCGAGCTCGCCGAAGCCGAGCGGGAAGCCCTGCTCGCGAACGCCTGGTCCGCGACTGGTGGCCTCCTGCTCGTCGTCGAGCCCGGAACGCCCGACGGGTACGGACGCGTGATCGCCGCCCGCGCCGGTGTCATCCAGGCCGGAGGCTTCACGACGGCGCCCTGCCCCCACGACCGCACGTGCCCGATGCTCGGCACGGACTGGTGTCACTTCGCGGTGCGCCTGCCCCGGTCGGCGCGCCACCGCGCGGCCAAGGGCGCCCAGCTCGGGTACGAGGACGAGAAGTTCTCGTACGTCGCCGCGTCGCGGAGCGAGACCTCGCGCGCGGACGCGCGGGTCGTCCGGCACCCGCAGGCCCGCCGCGGCCACGTCTACCTCGAGCTGTGCGCGGGCGCCGGCCTCCGCACGGAGCTCGTCTCGAAACGAGACGGGGAGACGTACCGTCGCGCCCGCAAGGCCGCCTGGGGCGACAGTTTCGACAGCTGAGAGAAGCTGCGGCGGCGGCGGCGGCGAAGAGCTCAGCCGGCTTCGTGCTTGACGCGCGCGATCTCCTTCTGCGCGGCGCGGAGCCTCATCTTCCCGGTGCAGACGGCGGTGTGCAGGCGCCGCTCGATCACGTCGACCTTCCGCGCCCGCGCGATCGGCTCCGGCCAGAGGTTCTTCGGGCTCGTCGGATGCCCGCCGAGCGAGAGGCTGATCAGGTGGTCTTCCTCGAAGTCGTCGGGTGAGCCCTTGAGGCCGTACTCGCGCATCTGCTTGATCTCCAGCGGCCCGGTGTAGGACGTCTTCGGCCGGATCGTCTTCGTCCACCCGGCGACGCAGATCGTCTTCTTGATCTTCGTCTGCGTCACCGCCGGGTTGCGGACGCCGGGCGTGCGAACGGGATCGGCGACGACCGATTTCCCGGCTCCGGCTGAGGAGACAAGGACCGCGGCGGCGGCAAGTACGGCGGCAATGCCCTTTCTGGCCATGTACGGACAGGACGGCGGAGGCGCGCCGGATCTTCCCGGCGCGCCTCACTCCCGCCGCCATGTCAGTTGCCGCAGGGGGCGACGTTGCGCCAGTTGGCGACCGTGTCGGCCGCCGTCTGCGCACCGCCAGGGCCGTACGAGAGGGTCAGCAGGCGGTTCGACACCTCGCCGCACACCGCGTCCTTCTCGACGTGATCCCAGTCGCCGAGCGTGTACTTGTACTCGAGCTGCGTCGCCTCGAGCCCGCGCAGCGTGACCCGCCAGTGCGTCGCATCGACCTTCGTGAGCGCCTGGCCGCCCGGGTTCCACTCCGGGCCGGCGGGATCGAGCCGGTTGAGCGTGCCTGCGATGTAGACGGTTGCGTTCGGCGGCGTCGACGCCGGCACGGTCACCGAGAACGTGACGTCGACGTGACGCAGCGCCGCGGTCGCCTCCACCTCTCCCGACGCCGGCGAGCGGTTGAACGACTTGTCGACTGCGCGCACGGCGTACCGGTACGTCTGGCCCTCGACGACGTCGCGGTCGACGAAGTCCGTCCCGGTGATCCGCGCGATCTGCACGCCGCCGCGCAGCACCTCGTAGCCGTAGAGAGACGGGTCGCCCCCGACGGCGTTCCACGCGAGCTCGACGCCGTTCGGCGACGCGGAGACGAGATGCAGCCCGGTCGGCGTCGCGGGCGCCGTCGTGTCGCCGCTCGGGGTCACGGTCAGGTCGCCCGGGTGGTGCGGCGGAGCCGTGAGCAGCCCGTTCAGATCGGCATACGTCCATTCGCGCCCGTCGGTCGTCGTGTAGCGGTACACGTAGTCGTACGAGCCGGTCGCCTCGGGCTGCATCGAAGCGACGAACTCGTCGTTGTTGCCCGAGTCGCCGTTGAACGCCGCCTCGACCCAGGTCCACGACTCGGACGGCGTCGAGCCGTCGGGCCCGAAGCCGAGCTGCGCGCGCAGCGACGGCGTCGCGCCGGGCCGGCTCGTCGCGCCGTCGATCCACACCTGCCCGTAAGCGTTGCCCGTGCGATTGACCGCGCTGACCGTGTGTGTCATCGACGGGGGCCGCTGCAGGTTCGCCCAGCCGATCGTCAGGTGCGGCAGCGCCGACACCTCGGCCGAAGGCGCGCTCTCGTTGCCGGTCGAGTCCAGCGCGCCGACGACGTAGTACGCGACCTGGGCGTTCCGCAGGCCGGTGTCGACGAACGACGTGCCGCTCGCCGTTCCGGCGAGGACGTAGCCGCCGCCGGTGACGACGCTGCGGTAGACGGCGTACGAGGCGGCGCCGTCGACTGCGTTCCAACGCAAGGACACCCGGCTGTTGCCTTCGTCGCCAACGAGGCCGGTCGGCGCCGGCGGCGGCTGCAGGTCGAAGCCCGGCTGCGAGACGAACACCTCCGCCGCCTGCGCGCCGATCGTAACCTGTCCGCCCGTGTACGTCCCCGCACCGAGGCGCGGCGCGAACGGCGTCGCCGCCGGCAGATATCCGGCGAGCGGGATCTGCACCGTCCTCGGCACCCCCGCGGTGTTCACAACGGTGATCGCGGCCTGCGAGGTCGTCTTGCGCCCGTACGCGACGATGCCGTCGGCGGCGTACAGGACGCGCAGGTCGCCGGCGGTGAGCGCCCGCACGTCACGGCGGAGCGACGCGAGCGACGAGTACCACGAGCGGAGGGACTCGTCCGGCGACCCGCCGGTGTCGCTCCACGGATACGTGCGGCGATCGTCCGGGTCGTCGTCGCCGGTGACGCCCACCTCGTCGCCGTAGTAGACGGTGGGCATCCCCGGCAGCGTGAACTGGATCGCGGCCGCCAGCCGCAGCCGCCGCTTGCCGTCCGCGACGTTCGCCGCGTTCCGCTCGCGCTCCGCCCGCGTCTCGGCGCCCGGCGTGAGCGTCCAGAGTGCGCGCTCGGTGTCGTGGCTGTCGACGAGATTCATCAGCACGTCGAAGGCCTGCGGCGCGTAGTCCTCCTGGATCGATTGGAGGCGCGCGGCGAACTCGGACGCGGACAGCAGTCGCCCACCGCCGCCGAGGCCCTTGCCGTCGAACGGCTGCGGCGCGAGCAGGCCGATGATCGCGTCGCGGAGCCGGTAGTTCATCGTCGAGTCGGCGCGGTCGCCGCGCAGGTAGCGCAGGGTCGTCGTGTCCTTCGGCCACAGCTCGCCGACGATGAGCGCGTTCGGGTCCTCGGTCTTGACGGTCTTGCGGAACGTCTCCCAGTAGCCGTTCGGGAAGGACGAGTCGCCCATCACGTCGAGCCGCCAGCCGGCGGCGCCCCGGTCGAGCCACAGACGCGAGATCGAGTTCTGTCCCACCACGAACTCGCGCTGCACGTCGGCGTTCGACTTCTGCAGCGTCGGAATCGAATCGAACCCGAACCAGCCCTCGTAGTCGGACGCGCCGCACGGGACGTGGTCATTGCGGAAGATGAACCACGTGCGCCACGGCGACGACAGCGACTCGCACGCGCCGACGTCCGGGTAGTGGTGGTAGCGGTCGAAGAGCGGGCTGTCGCTCGACATGTGGTTGAAGACGCCGTCGAGGACGATGCGGATCCCCTTCGCCTTCGCCTCCGCGACCAGGGCGCGCCAGTCCTTCAGATTCCCGAAGTACGGGTTGATCTCCCGGTAGCTCGCCGTGTCGTAGCCGTGGTTCGACTTCGACGCGAAGATCGGGTTGAAGTAGATCGTGTTGATCCCGAGCGAGCGCAGGTAGTTGAGCTCGTGACGGACGCCGTCGAGGTCGCCGCCCATGTAGTCGCGGCCGCGCGGGCCCTCCTTCACGGGGCTCCAGTCGGGCGGCGTCGTGTCGAACCGCCACGGGCACGCGCCGTTCGCGTCCGCGTAGTTGCGGCAGTAGCCCTCCGGCAGGGTGTTCCAGGGGAGCTTCAGCGCCGGGTCGTCGTAGCGGACGTCGCCGGTCCGCGGGTCGTTCTTCGTGTTCCCGTTGCGGAAGCGGTCGGGGAAGATCTGGTAGACGACCGCGTCGCGCGCCCAGGCGGGCGTCGCGAATGCCGGGTCGTACACCGTGAGCGCGTACGACAGGTCGCTCACCTCGTCGCTCGCCGAACCGGGGCCGCCGTCGAGCGCAGAGGAATCGTCCGCGTAGTAGTCGACGTCGCTGCCGTCGGTGACGATGAAGCGGTACCAGAGGAGATCCGGGGCCGTGTTGTCGAGCTTCACCTGCCAGAAGTCGCACGTCCTCGTCGCAAGCGAGTCCTGGAAGCAGGAGACGTCCGCGGCGACGCGCTTCATCGACACCACGCGCTGCGCGTTCTCGTTCGCGGACCAGATGCGCGCGGCGACGGCGGTGACGTCGTCGTGGAAGGTGCGGAAGCGAAGCAGGACGGGCGTGCCGGCGGGCACGGCGCCGCCCGGCGCGCGGTAGAGCGTGTCGCGCGAGTCGTGCCGCAGGCCGTCCCATTCGACGTTGCCGGCCTCGGTCACGGTCAGCACGTGCGTCGAGGCGTTGTACGAGAAGGTCACCTTGGCGCCGCTCGCCGAGACGTGGAACGGAATGTTCGGGCCGTTGCGCACGCCGCCGGCGCCGTAGTTCTCGTCCCAGCCTTCGTTCAGCGCAGCCTTGGCCTCGTAGTCGCCCGCCGGGAGGGCGGTCGTCTCGAGCGTGTAGACGCCGTCGCCGTCGGCGTCCTCAAGCCAGGAGCGGAGACAGCTCGGATCCCAGTCGCCTGCGCAGCCGAGTTCGGACTGGAAGCTCCCGGGCGCCGAGACGATCGTCGAGCTCGCGTTGTCAGTCGCCCAGTGCGACTTGTGGTCGTAGTAGAACTTGACCGAGCCGCCGGAGGAGAGTGCGAGCGGGATGTCGTCGCCGCCGGGCACGGCGTGGAGGCCGTAGTTCTCGTCCCAGGAGTTGTTCAGCGCGGCCTTGTACGCGTAGCTCCCGGCGGGGAGCGTGAACGTCGCCTGCCACACGTCGTCGTTCGCGTCGTACGCGAGGTGCGTCGCGGCGCACGCCGGATCCCAGTCGCCCGCACAGCCGGCCTCCGACTGCAGCGACCCGGCGATCGTGACGGACGCCGGCGACGACGCAGCGGCGGACGACACCACGAACAGAACGATCGCGACCAGCGCGACCGCGGCTCCCCTGATTTTCACTGCGGCTCCCTCCTGACGACCCGATTCCCGCCTGGGTCCTAGCAGCCGGGGAAGCGGTCCTCAACCACAGCGGCCCGCACGCCGATACACACCCCAGGATGGAAGCCCCGTCGCTCCCGACCCTCGGCCCGCTCGGCGGCGGCCTCGCGCCGCCGGCTCCCGCTGCTCCTGCCCCGGCCGCGCCCGTCGAGGAGCCCGAGCCGGCGCCCGCCCCGCCCTCCGTGGGTGTTGCGCTCCGGATCGGCGAGCTCCTCGTCCGCGACGGCCAGACAACGTCCGAGCACGTCACGCAGGCGTTGGAGGAGCAGCAGCAGACCGGCAAGCGCCTCGGCGAGATCCTCGTCGAGCACCGCTGGGCCTCCCCGCGTGCGATCGCCGTCGCCCTCGCCGAGCAGTACGCGCTCGAGTTCGTCGACCTGGCACAGGTCGCGATCGACCCGAACGCCGCGTCCCTGCTCCAGGAAGGCTTCGCCCACCAGCATCAGGCGGTGCCGGTTCGGTTCCTCTCCGAGGACCACGTCCAGGTCGCGATCGCCGACCCCACCAACCTTCGGACCACGGACGAGCTGCGCCTCGCGCTCGGCGTCGGCTGCAGCGTCGCCGTCGCCGATGCGGCGGCGCTGGCGTCGACGATCAACCGCACCTACCGCCTGAACATCACCGTCAGCAGCGACGCGCCGATCGACGAGGCCGAGCCCGACGAGCGCGAGATGGCGGGCGCGCTCGACCTCGTGAACGCGCTGATCGCACGCGCCATCAACGAGAACGCGTCGGACATCCACCTCGACCCGCAGCCGCGCGAGATCCTCGTCCGCGAGCGCGTCGACGGCGTGCTCCGGCACGCCGACCCGGTGCCGAAGGCGATACAGGCCGCGCTCGCCGCGCGTGTCAAGGTGATGGCGCAGCTCGACATCGCCGAGAAGCGCATGCCGCAGGACGGCTCGTTCGTCATCTACATGGGCGGCAACCCGATCGACGTGCGCGTCGCGGTGCTGCCGACGAAGCACGGCGAGCAGGTCGTGCTCCGGATTCTCCAGCGCGCCACGAACCAGCTCGACCTCTCGCGCCTCGGCATGAGCGGCGAGATGGAGGGGACGTTCACGAAGGCGATCTCGCAGCCCTACGGTGCCGTGCTGACGTGCGGCCCGACCGGCTCCGGCAAGACGACGACGCTCTACGCGGCGCTCGACCGGTTGAACGACGCGACGCGCTCGATCGCGACGATCGAGGATCCGGTCGAGTACCAGCTGCCGGGCGTGATGCAGACCGAGGTGCACGCGAAGATCGGCCTGACGTTCGCGCGCGGGCTGCGCACGATCCTGCGTTCCGATCCCGAGGTGATCCTCGTCGGCGAGATCCGCGACGAGGAGACGGCGAAGATCGCGGTGCAGGCGGCGCTCACCGGCCACCTCGTGCTCACGACGCTGCACACGAACGACGCCGCCGGCGCGATCGCGCGCCTGCGGAACCTCGGCGTCGATCCCGACCTGCTCGCGACCTCGATCAACGCGATCGTCTCGCAGCGCCTCGCGCGGCGCCTCTGCCAGCACTGCCGGGAGGCCTACGAGCCGACGCAGGAGCAGATCATCGAGATGGACCTCGTGTCGGTCGTCGCGGCGCCCGTGCTCTACCACGCGCGCGGCTGCCTCCAGTGCGGAAGCACGGGCTACTCGGGCCGCGTCGCGCTCTACGAGCTGATGCCGATCCACGGCCTCGGCCGCGTGCTCCTGAACGGCTCGACGGACGAGATCTTCGACGCCGCGGTAGCGGCGGGCATGCGCACCCTCCGCGAGGACGGCATCCG
>DASXTR010000229.1:0-7404 GCA_036505325.1 Gaiellaceae bacterium | reverse complement strand
GCGCGCTCGTACTCCTCGACCACGCGCCGCGCCCGCTCCAGCTCGGCGGCGGTCGGGCTGAAGACGTCGTTGAGGATCGGCACCTGGCTCGGATGGACGCACGGCGCGCCGCGCAGCCCCAGGGCGCGCGACTCCTCGGCGACGCGCCGGAAGGCATCGAGGTCGGAGAAGTCGACGATCGACGAGACGAGCCCGATCGGAACGATCCCCGCCGCCCGCGCGGCGTTGACGACGACGAAGCTCGCCATCGCGTTGCCGGTGCCGCCCGCCTCCATCCCGGCCGCGATCGTGTAGTCGCTCGAGCCCAGCCCGATCGCGACCACGCGCGGGTGCGCCGCGGCGATCCCGCCCGCGTTCAGGAGGCCCTTCGGTCCCTCGATCCGCGGGAAGAACTGCGTGTGCCCGACCGGCAGGCCGCGCTCCTCCTCGACGCTCGCCGCGATCTCGGCGAGCGCGAGCACGTGCTCGGCGTGGTCGACCTTCGGCAGCACGAGCGCGCGCACCTTCGGCCCGATCGCCGCCTCCAGGTCGCGGACCGCGAGGCGCCACGGCCGGTTGACGCGCACGAGCACGTCCGCGCCGCCCTGGCCGACGCGCGAGGCGGCGTCCGCGACGAGCCCCCGCGCGCGCTCCTTCTCCGACGGAGCGACGGCGTCCTCGAGCTCGAGGATGATCGCGTCCGCGCCGCGCTCGTGCGCCTTGGCGACGAACCGCTCGGACGTGACCGGGACGTACAGAAGCGAGCGCCAGCGCGGCGCGAGCATCAGATCACACCCTCGTCTGCAAGCGCCGCGACGTCGAGGCCGAGCTCGCCGTACACCTCCGCGTTGTGCTCGCCGAGCGCCGGCGCCGGAAGGCGGATCGCGCCGGGCGTCCGCGACAGCCGCGGGACCACGTTCTGCAGCACGACGCCGTCCTCCATCTCGACGACCGTCTCGCGCGCGCGGTAGTGCTCGTCCTCCAGCACGTCGAGGACGTCGTACACCGGCCCGACGGTCAGGCGTTGCGCAGCAGCGAGCGCCTCGATCTCCTCGCGCGTGTACCGGCGAAACTCCTCGGCGAGCGCAGCGTTCAGCGTCTCGCGGTTGGCGAAGCGCGCCTCGGCCGTCGCGAAGCGCGGATCCTCGAGGAGATCATCACGCCCCACGGCGGCGAAGAACCGCGCGGCGGTCTCGTCCGTCGCGGCGGAGATCGCCACCCAGTGCTCGTCGCTCGTGCGGAAGACGCCGCGCACCGACGAGACGCCCGCGCCGTCGCCGCGGTTGCGGCGCACGCCACGCGCGGCGTAGGCGGTCGCGTCCGCCCCCATGATCGAGAAGAGCGGCTCGTAGAGCGACACGTCGACGACCTGGCCGGCGCCGCCGTGCACGCGCACCTCCCAGAGCGCCGCGAGCGCCGCCGACGCGGCGTACGTCCCGGCGACGCAGTCGGCGAGGGACAGCGGCGCCTGCACCGGCGGCCCGTCCGCCGGCCCGTTCAGGTACGTGAACCCGGAGTACGCCTCCGCGAGCGTGCCGAACCCCGGCTGGGCCGCGCGGGGTCCGGTCTGGCCCCAACCGGTGATGCGGACGATGACGAGCTTCGGGTTCCGCTCGAGCAACGCGTCCGGCCCGCCGACCAGCCGCTCGAGCACCCCGGGCGTGAAGTTCTCCGCGAGGACGTCGGCCGTCTCCGCGAGGCGCAGGAGGAGCTCGCGCCCGCGCGGCGCCGCGAGGTTCAGCGTGACGCTCCGCTTGTTGCGCGCGTAGGCGCGCCAGTAGGCGTCGTAGCCGTCGACGGTCGTATGGCGGAAGCTGTCGCCGACGCCGGGCCGCTCGACCTTGACGACGTCCGCGCCGAGGTCGCCGAGGACGAGCCCCAGCTGCGCGCCAGATACGAGGCGCGTCAGGTCGAGGACGCGAACGCCGCGCAGCGGCCCGGCGGCCTTGCGCGAGTAGGCCTTCCGCGGCAGCGACAGCGCCTCGACGGACGCCACGCTAGGCGACCACCGAACAGGCCTCGGCGGGTATGTGCACCTTGATGGTGTCCCCCTCCACGCGACGTGCACTCTGCACGGTCAGCGGCACCGGCCCGGCGCTCACCTCGTACTCGTAGTGATCGCCGAGGAACGCGACCGTGTGGACGTTCGCCTCCCACGTGTTCGTGCCGTTCACCGTGCGGTCGTCCATCGGTAGCAGCGTGACCGCCTCCGGCCGCACGGCGATGGTGACCTTCTCCGCGAGCCCGGTCCGGTCCGGCGCAGAGAGCGTGAGCTGCTGCTGCGAGCCGTCGACGCTCAGGACGACGCTGCCGGCCGCCGTCGACGACACGACGCCGTCGATCAAGTTGACGCGGCCGACGAACTCGGCGACGAACCGATTCGCCGGCCGCCGGTAGACCTCCTCGGGCGTCCCGACCTGCTGGATGACGCCGTGGTCCATCACGACCACGCGGTCGCTCATCGACAGCGCCTCGTCCTGGTCGTGCGTGACGAAGATCGTCGTCAGCCCGAGGCGGTGCTGCAGGTCCTTCACCCACGTCCGGGCCCGCTCCCGCAGCTTGGCGTCGAGGTTGGAGAACGGCTCGTCGAGCAGGAGCACGGACGGCGAGTACACGAGGGCGCGCGCGAGCGCGACGCGCTGCTGCTGGCCGCCGGAGAGCTGGTGCGGGTAGCGCTTCTCGTACGGCGCCATGTCGACGAGCTCGAGGATCTCGCGGACGCGGTCGCGCAGCGCCGCCTTCCGGACCTTCCGCACCCGAAGCGGGAACGCGAGGTTGTCGAAGACGGTCATGTGCGGCCACACCGCGTACGACTGGAAGACGATGCCGAGGTTGCGCTGCTCGGCGGCGACGTTGACGCGCCGGTCCGCGTCGAAGAACGTGTCGGCGCCGACCGCGATGCGCCCCTCGTTCGGCGCCTGGAACCCGGCGATCGACATCAGCGTCGTCGACTTCCCGCACCCGCTCGGCCCGAGCAGCGTGAAGAGCTCGCCGTCCGCGACCGTGAAGCTGACGTGATCGAGCGCGCGCTGGTCGCCGAACTCCTTGACCAGGCCCTCGACGTGGATCTCAGGCACCGTGACCTCCTGCCGTAGCACCGATCTTGAACACCCTGCCGCCGACCGCGAGCACGACGACGGTGATTGCGACCTGCACGACCGCGAGCGCCGCCACGGGCCCGATCGCGCCCTGGATGAACTGCGTGAGCATCGTCGCGCCCATCACCTCCGTGCCGGGCTTGACGAGGAAGACCGCCGGGTCGTAGTCGTTGAGGATCTCGACGAACATCAATACGAACGACGCGAAGATCGCCGGCCGCAGGAGCGGGATCACGATGCTCCGGTTCGTCCGCCACCATCCCGCGCCCGCGGCGCGCCCGGCACGGTCGAGCTCCTCGCCGATCCGCGCGAGCGTCGGGTACATGACGATGTACGCGAACGGCAGGTTGCGGATGCAGAAGGCGAGCATGATCCCCCAGATGCTGTTCCGCAGGTAGTCGCCGACGCCCCACGTGACGAGGAACGTCCAGTAGAACCCGATCCCGATGATGATCCCCGGGATCGCGCGCGGGTAGAGCATCACGAACGGCAGCGTCCGCCGCAGGCGGAAGCCGGAACGGTGTGCGACGAGCGTCGCGAGCACGACGAGCGCGGTCGTGAGGACGGCGCCGACGACGCCGATCACCAGGCTGTGCTCGATCGAGCGGCGGAAGACGCCCTCGGAGAGCATGTGCCAGTGCGCCCAGGTCGCGAGGTGCCACGGCGCGACGAGCGGCGTCAGCACGACGACGAACGACATCAGCACGAGCCCGAGCACCGGGATCATCGTCGTGAAGAGCAGGTAGAGCCCGAGCAGCGCCGCGAGCGGATACCGCCACGCGCGCAGCCCGAGCATCGCGCTGCGGCCGGACTTCCCGCCGACGGAGACGAACCGCGCCTCGGCGCCGAGCAGCAGGTTGCGCAGCGCGATCAGGGCCGTCGCGACGAGGAGCAGCAGCATCGCGCCGGCGCTGACCGACGGCGAGTCCGGCACCGAGCCGTTCGTCCAGAGGTCGTAGAGGTAGCTGGAGACGAACTTGATGTTGTTGGACGTGCCGAGCAGCAGCGGCACGCCGAGCGCGGCGATCGAGAGCGTGAAGATCAGCGTCGCCGAGTTCAGGAGCGCCGGCCGCAGCATCGGGATCGTGATCGACCGCAGCACCTTCAGCGGCCGGGCGCCCGCGCTCCGCGCCGCGTCCTCCAGCGAGGAGTCCGCGCGCACGAGCGCCGCCTGGCACGTCATGAACGCGACCGGCAGCAGCCGGGCCGCCTCGACCACGGCCATGCCCGGGATCGTGTCGATCGCGAGCGTCCCGACGTGCAGACGCTGCGAGAACCACTCGGTGAGGTAGCCGCCCGGCCCCCAGATCACGATCCAGCCGAGCACCATCCCGAGCGACGGCAGCAGGATCGGGAGCAGGACGAGCCGCGAGTACGCGCGCCGTCCCGGGAGATCGGTTCGCGCGCACAGGATCGCGAACGCGGCGCCGACGCCGACGGACATCGCCGTCGTCAGCGCCGCGAACGCGAGGGTGTTCTTCCAGGCCGTCCAGAACGCGCCGTCGTTCAGCAGCTGGCGGTACGGCTCGAGCGTCCAGACGCCGCCGTCCTGGTACAGCGGGCGGTCGCGCAGCGATGCCTCCAGCAGCGGCACGAACGGCCCGAGGACGAGCACGACGACCAGCGCCCACGTCGTCCAGTGGAGCGCCCACGCGGGCACGAAGCTCGCGCGCGGCCGCGGGAAGGCCCGCGAAGTGGGTGCGGTCGTCGTGCTCATCCCGTTCGCTAGCCGAAGATCTGGTGCCAGCGGGCCTTGAACTTCGGGTAGTCGTTGACGAACTTCTGGCTGAACGGCACGAAGACGACGTTGCTCTTGCCGACCTTCGCGTAGACGTCCGCGAGCGTGTTCGAGCAGCTCTTCGGCGTGAAGTTGTTGCGGTACGCCGTGAAGCCCGCGTCGCACATCGCCTGCTGGCCGGCCTTCGAGTAGACCCAGTTCAGGAACAGCTTCGCCGAGGCCGGGCTCTTCGCCTTGGCCGTGATGCCGATCCCGCGCGGGATCAGCGGCGTCGCGTCCTTGCTGTAGGTCCAGTCGAGGATCGTCTGCAGCTGCGAGCTGTTCGCGATCGTGAACCGCGCGGTCGGCGACGTGAGGTACGCAGCGACCGCGCCGCCCTGGGACACGAGCTGGAGCTGCCCGGCGACGCCCGTCTGTGACTTCAGCCGGTCCTTGCCGATCTTCTCCAGGTTCCCCCAACCCTTCTTCTGGACGTAGCCCCAGAGGCCGGTGTAGCCGAAGAGGTTGTCGACGGTGTATCCGGTGAGCTTGCCGTACGCACCCGAGTCGCCCGCGATCTCGGTGACAGAGTTCGGCACCTTGTCCTTCAGGACGAGCTTGTTGTAGACGATGATCGCCGGGTCCGGCGATAGGACGAACACGCCCTTGTACTGCTTCACGAACGACGGGTAGGCCTTGACGTCGAGCGGGGTGTAGTCCGCGAGGTACTTCTGCCGCACGGCGTACACCCACAGGTTCGGCGCGCTCGAGACGAGGATGTCCGCACTGCGGACGCCTTGCTGCGACTCGGACGCGTACTTCGAGAAGATCACGTTGTTGTCCAGGTCGTACGACGTGGTCTTGATCCACGGGTAGTAAAAGGCGAAGCGGTCGGTCACGACCTTCCAGTTCGCCGACGGCGGATTGCCATAGAAGACGAGCCCGGACTCCGTCTTCGACTGCTTGATGAGCGTCGCGAGCGGCCCCGGCTTCTTCGCCTCGGGCTTCGCGCCCGCGGCCGCTGCTGCAACGAGCACCGCGATCAGTGCGAGAGCAGGCAGAACCACCCGCCGCCCCATTGACATCGTCGCCACTGGGAAGTCCCTCCTTGTCGTTTCAGTCGAGCGCAGACCGCTCTGAGGGCGCCGAGGTTAAGACTTGTGGCTCCCGTTGCGAAGATTGCGGCGGTTTGTTCCCGTTCCGTCCGTTGAAACCGTTTTGTCCATTCTGGCCACGGCCTCGGGCCGAGGCGGCCGCCCTAGAATCCGGCCGATGACACGTCTGCGGCTCCAACCGCAGATCCTCCTCCTGCAGCTGGCGATCATCGTGCTGACGCTCGGCACGGGCGTCGGGGTCTCGATCCTCCAGGCCCGCAAGCAGCTCGACCGCCAGTCGGGACGGCAGTCGCTCGCCATCGCCCGGACGATTGCGGAGATGCCGGAGATCCGGCGGGCGGTCCTGCGGCCACGCCCCTCGCCGGTCGTGCAGGTGATCGCGGAGCGCGTACGGAAGGCGAACGCCGCCTCGTTCGTGGTCGTCGCGAACCGCCGGGGGATCCGGTACTCGCACCCGAACCCGTCGAAGATCGGGCAGCGGGTCTCGACGGACCCGTCGGTCGCGCTGTCCGGCCGCGAGTTCATCGGCGTCGAGACCGGGTCGCTGGGGAAGTCCGTTCGCGCCAAGGTGCCGATCCGCGACGCCAACGGGCGCGTGATCGGCCTCGTCTCGATCGGGCTGCTTGAGCGGAACGTGAGCGCGCAGCTCCGGAGCGACCTGCCGGTGATCCTCATCCCGGCCGGGATCGGGCTCGGGCTCGGCGCGCTCGGCTCGCTGCTCCTCGCGCGCCGGATCAAGCGCCAGACGTTCGGGCTCGAGCCGTCGGAGATCGCGACGCTGGTCGAGCAGCGCGAGGCGATGCTGCACGGCATCCGCGAGGGGACGGTGGCGACCGACTGGGCGGGGCGCGTCACGCTCGTCAACGACGAGGCGAAGCGCCTGCTTTCGGTCGACGACTCCGCGCTCGGCCGCCCGCTCTCCCAGATCCTCCCGCGCGGGCACGCGCGCGACGTCCTCACCGGCACGGTCGACGCCGCCGACGAGATCGTGCTCGTCGACGACCGCGTGCTCGTCGCAAATCGCATGGCGGTGACCCTCCGGGGGCGCACGGTCGGCGCCGTGATCACGCTCCGCGACCGCACCGAGCTCGAGAAGCTGATGCGCGAGCTGCACGACGTGCGCAGCCTCGCGGACGCGCTGCGCGCGCAGGAGCACGAGTTCTCGCACCGGTTGCACGTCGTCGCCGGTCTGATCGAGCTCGGGCGCAACGAGGAGGCGGTCCGCTACATCTCGAACTCCGCGCTCGTGCACCAGGCGCTCGTCGCGTCGATCGTCGAATCGATCGGCGAGCCCACGATCATCGCGCTCCTGCTGGGAAAGGCAGCGGTCGCATCCGAGCGCGGGATCGAGCTGCGCGTCACCGAGGACACACAGCTGCCGGAGGACTACGCCGGCGCGCGGGCGCTCGTGACGGTCGTCGGCAACCTCGTCGACAACGCGCTCGACTCGGTCGCCTCGATCGGCGGCGGCTGGATCGAGGTCACGATCCGCGAC
>DASXTR010000228.1:0-3168 GCA_036505325.1 Gaiellaceae bacterium | reverse complement strand
AGCAGCCCGGCCGCCTGCTGGAACCACTCGACGGTCGGGTCCACGAGGCGCACCGTCCACGTCCGCGTGTCGACGATGTTCAGGCCGTACGGGCGCGAGACCAGCCGCCGGTCCTTCCCCGTGCCGGTCGTCGAGTAGTCGGAGCCCGACACTGCGAGCAGGCCGCCGCCGAGCCAGGCCGCCGAGCGCGACGGCCCGTCGATCGCCTTCGCGAGCGTTCGCGTGGCACCGTGGTAGGTGACCTCGAGCGTCGTGAGGTCGACCTCCGCGACGAGCAGCACGGGTGAGACGACATAGGCCCGCCCGCCGGCGCGGTCGACGGCGAAGCCCGCCGTCCGCATGGCGCCGTCCGGATCGTCCGAGCCCGGGTCGAAGACGCTCCCGACCGTGATCCGGTCGAGCACCGCGACGCGCACGTTCCCGTCTGAGTCGGCGATCGTGATCCGGGCCGGGCCGAAGCTCTGTGCGTTCGACGTGAGGAACGCGACGCGTCCGTCCGCGAGCAGCGCGCGGCCGTTCACGGGGCCGGGGAGGTCGACGCGGCGGAGCGGACGGCGCGACCTGGGGTCGATCACGAGCAGGGTCGAGCTCGTGCTGGTCGCGATCAGCCGGTCCGGACGGAGCCACACGAGATTCTCGACGCTGCCCCGCGGCCCCGCGACGTCCATCGACGCGACGCGGCGCATCGCACGCGCGTTCACGACCATGATCTTGCCGTTGCAGTCGGAGTACGCGAGCTGCGCGCGGTCGGCCGACAAACTCCACGAGCACGGTGCGTCGCGCATCGCGACCTTCCGGCCGGGCAGCGGCGTCAGCGTCGCCGGGTCGAACCACGCGAGCCGGCCGTGCTCGTAGTCGATGCCGAGCATGCCGCGCGGCGACGCCTGCGCTCCGGCGGCGAACAGGCACGCGGCGCCCACGAGTGCGGCGGCGAGCTTCACGGGTGCCTCCTCAGCTGTCGGACCGCGTTGAAGATGTCGACCTTGCCCGGACTGACCACCGCGACGCGGCGGCCGCCGATCTCGACGTCCGCCACCACCAGCCCCTGCGCATTGAAGTACGTCCGCGCGACGCCGCCTTGCGGGAGCGGGACGGTCTTCGCGAAGCCCGTGGTTGCTGCGACGATCTCCGGGGGGAGGTAGTCGTCGTAGTTCCACACCGCGAGCTGCCCGTACTCGACGCGTAGCGCCCGGCCCGCGGTCGTCCGCACGTCGATCCCACGCGCGGCGCGGCCCTGATAGGTGCGGCCGAGCCAGTAAGCGCCGCGCGGCACGGTCGTCGCGCGCCTGGAGAGCACGCGTACCGGCGCGCCCGTGGCGGTGAGGAGCCGCACGCGTGCGCCGGGATGCGCGTCGAGCCGGAACTTCTCCCTGTCGAACCCCGCCTGGCGCTCGAGCGTCGTGATGCGCATGGTGGAGACGGGTGCCCCGTTCTCGCGCCACTCGATCGACTTCGGGAGGTAGGTCGTGCCGTCGACGGTCACGATCTGCTCGACGTCGGCGATGCCGCGGAGCGTCAGCCGCCAGTCCGTCCCCGCCTGCTCGGTGCCGGCCGTACCGCTCGCGAGCGCACGCCGGTAGACGTCGACCGGGTCGAGCACCTCCGCGCAGCCGCTCGCGAACGCGCGGCACGAGCTCGCGACCGTGAGGGTGTTGTCGGCGGCGTCGTACCGCTTCACGCGCGCGCCCTCGACGACCGTCTCGGACACGAGCTTGCCGTCGCTCGTCACGTGCCAGTGTCCGCGGCCGCGCGACGGGTCGAGGTAACCGCTCGATGTCGTCGGCAAGAAGAGGCCGGGACGCGCGGGGCGGATCTCGGCCACCGTGTAGAACGTGTGCGCGATCGCCTGCTTCGCCTGCGCCGTCACGCCGTCGCCGCCCGACGAAGCCTGGGCTCCGGCGGCCAGGATGGAGGTCGCGAGACCGATTGCGACGACGAGCCTCAAGGAGCTCTCCTCAACGCCTGCGCTGCCGGGAAGATATCGGTCTTCCCGGGCGTGACGACGGCGACCCTGCGGCCGCCGATCTCGACGTCGGCGACGACGCGCCCGGCGACGTTGAAGTACGAGCGGGCGACGCCGCCCTGCGGGAGCGGGAAGACCTTCGCGGCGCCGGTCGTCGCGGCAATGACGTCGTCCGGCAGGTACGTGTCGTAGTCCCAGACCACGGTCGGCCCGTACTGGATGCGCAGCGCGTCGCCGCCGGTCGTCTCCACCGCGAAGGCGAGCGCGGGCCGGCCGTCGAACTCGGGGCCGAGCCAGTACGCGCCGCTCGGCACCTGCGTCGCGTGCTCGGAGAGGACGCGGACGGGCGCGCCGGTCGTCGTCAGCTGGCGGACCTGCGCACCGGGATGCTCGTCCAGCGTGAACTCGTCGCCGGTCGTGCGCGCGATGCGCTCGAGGGCGACGAACCGCACGGTCGAGACCGGGCGGCCGTTCTCGCGCCACTCGATCAGCCTCGGCAGGTACGTCGTTCCGTCGACGGTCACGATCTGCTCGACGTCGGCGACGCCGCGGAGCGTCAGCCGCCAGTCGTCGCCGTCCTTCTCCACCTTGGCGGAGCCGCTGTCCAGCGCGCGCCGGTAGAGGTCGAGCGGGTCGAGCACGTCCGCGCACCCGCTCGCGAACGCGCGGCAGGAGCTCGCCACCGTGAGCGTGTCGTCCGCGGCGTCGTAGCGCTTCACGCGCCCGGGCTCGACGAGCGTCTCCGTCACGAGCTCTCCCCCGCTCGTGACGCGCCAGTGGGCGCGGCCGCGCCGCGCGTCGACGTAGCCGCTCGATGTCGTCGGCGGGAACAGTCCGGCCCGGGCCGGCCGGATCTCCTCGACGACGAAGAACGTGTGCTCGATCGCGCTCGCGGCCTTCGCCTCGACGTCGTTGCCGGGCGTGCGCAACACGAGCGCCGCGGCAGCGGCGAGGATCAGCGCGGCCGCGAACGCGAGCACGAGGCGAGGCCGTGGCCTGGGGCGCGCGACCGGCCGTACGTGCGCGAGCGCGCGCTCGACCTCGTCCTCGGCGACCTCGAACCGCGCCGGCTCCGCCGCGAGCGTCAGCAGCGTCGCCAGCTGGCGCGCCTCCGCGCCCGCATCCTCGCCCGCGAGGGCGCGGTCGAGCTCGAGCGCGAGCGCACGGTCGTCACGCATGCTCGTGCACCCCCTCGCGCTCGAGCG
>DASXTR010000227.1:0-8125 GCA_036505325.1 Gaiellaceae bacterium | reverse complement strand
TGGCTCGTGCGCGGCATGCACCGCTGGGGCGCGAGCGTCTTCATCATCCTCATGTTCATGCACATGGGCCGCGTGTTCCTGTTCGGCGCGTACAAGTACCCGCGCGAGCTGAACTGGATCGTGGGCGTGCTGCTCCTGCTGCTCGGGATGCTCGAGGGCTTCACCGGCTACCTGCTGCCGTGGGACCAGACCTCGTACTGGGCGACCGTCGTGGGGGTGAACCTCAACGGCACCGGGCCGTTCATCGGGCCGTTCCTGGCGCAGTTCCTCCAGGGCGGGACCTACATCAACGCGGACACGCTCCCGCGCTTCTACTCGATCCACATGCTGCTGTTACCCGGCGGGATCATCGGCCTGATCGGCCTCCACCTCTACCTCGTCGTACGCCTCGGCGTCACGTCGCCGCCCTGGTCGCACGAGGCAGCAGGCACGGGGCCGCTCGACGGTGACCGTCCGACGGGCCGCGCGGGCATGACGCGCCCGGGTCCGCGCGTAGGGCGCCGTGGCTAGTCCACGCGTCGTCGAGCGCCGCCGCGTCTTCCAGCAGTACAAGGAGGACGTCAAGTCGCGCGGGAAGCCGTTCTATCCGTTCGCGATGCTCCACGACACGATCATGTCGCTGGTCGTCGTGTGCGTGATCGTCGGCCTCGCGATCGTCTGGAAGTACACGTCGGGCGACCTGCCGCACGGCGGCGGGATCCCGGAGGCGGGCTGGCTCGGGAAGCTCTACGACGAGCCGGCCGACCCGGGCACGGTCAATTTCGTCCCGCGGCCGGATTGGTACTACTACTTCCTCTTCTACTTGCTCCGGATCTTCAAGTGGCCGGACACGGTGATCCTCGGCACCGTCGGGATTCCGACGATCGCGCTCGTCCTCCTGATCCTGATCCCGTTCATCGACATCCGCGCCGAGCGGCGCCTGTCGCGCCGCCCGGTCGCGATCGTCGCGTCGATCCTCGTCGTCATCTCGATGGGCGTCCTCACCTACAAGGGCGCGACCGCGAAGGAGGCGCTCGGCACGGAGCTCGTCGACACGCGCGTCCCCGTGTGGGCAAAGGACCAGGGCTTCAAGCGGGGTTCCGAGGCATACAAGGGCGCGGTGCTGTTCGCGCAGGCCGGCTGCCTCAACTGCCACACCTACGACGGCGACGGCGGCACGAACCTCGGAGCCCCGGACCTGACCGCCGAAGGCGCGAAGAACAAGGGCGTCCAGTTCCAGATCGACCACCTGAAGTGCCCGAGCTGTGTCAACAGCGGCTCGCCGATGCCGTCCTTCGCCGGTCTCGGCGACGCGCGGCTGCGGCAGATAGCCACGTTCCTCGAGGCCTCGAAGGGCAAGAAGGGCTAGCGCTCTCCCGCGCGCGCGTAGGCTTGCGGCGTGCGCGTCTTCCTCGGGATCACCGGCGCGTCCGGCGCCCCCTACGCGCGGCGCCTCGTGCAGGCGCTGGCCGCGGCCGACTGCGAGGTCGGCGTGTCGGCGTCCGGTGCCGCGATCGAGGTGCTCGCGACGGAGCTCCACGGCGACGCGCGCCTCTCGCGCGACGAGGTGCTGACGCGGTTCACCGAGGGCACCGGCGACGCCGTCACGGTGTACGACCCCAACGACTGGAAGGCGCCGTACGCGTCGGGCTCCGCGAAGATCGACGCGTACGTCATCTGCCCGTGCTCGATGGGCACGCTCGGAACGGTCGCCTCGGGCGCGATGCAGAACCTCATACACCGCGCCGCATCCGTCGCGCTGAAGGAGGAGCGGAAGCTCGTGCTCTGTCCGCGCGAGACGCCTCTGTCGGCGATCCACCTCGAGAACATGCTCACGCTGCGCCGCGCCGGCGCGACGATCCTCTTCCTCGCGCCGGGCTTCTACCACGGCGCGGAATCGGTCGACGACCTCGTCGACTTCATCGTCGCGCGCGTGCTCGACCAGATCGGCCTCGAGAACGCGCTCGTGCCGCGCTGGGGCCAGCCATGACGGTTCCGGACATGTCACCACTCCGGAGTGGGGTCATGGCTAGAAGAGGCACGTTGTGACGCTGGCGCCCGACGCGGTTCGCACGATGTTCGACCGCATCGCGCCCGTCTATGACGCGATGAACCGCGTGATGACGCTGGGTCTCGACCTGCGCTGGCGGCGGCTCGGAGCGCGGGCTGTTGTCCGTCCCGGCGACGAGGTGCTCGACGCGGCGTGCGGGACCGGCGACTTTGCGGTCGCTGACCTGCGCGCGGGTGCTCGCCGAGTCGTGGGCCTCGACTTCTCGGAGCGGATGCTCGAGCGCGCGCGCCGCAAGGAGCCGCGCGTCGAGTGGGTGCGCGGCGACATGCTCGCCCTGCCGTTCGCGGACGAGACGTTCGACGCGGCCACCGTCGGCTTCGGCGTTCGCAACGTGGCCGACCTCGAGCTCGCGCTGCGCGAGCTGCGTCGGGTGCTGCGTCCGGGCGGGCGCGTCGCGATCCTCGAGATCACGCAGCCGCGCGGGCCGCTGAAGCCGTTCTACTCGCTCTGGTTCGACCGCGTCGTGCCGCTGGTCGGCAAACGGCTCCCCGGCGGCGACGTCGCGTACACCTACCTGCCCGCGTCCGTGAAGCGGTTTCCGTCGGCCGAGGCGCTCGCGGGGCTGATGCTCGCGGCGGGCTTCGGCGACGTGCGCGTCCGGCTCGTGGCGGGCTCGATCGTCGCGCTGCACACGGGGACGGCCGAGTGAGCCTCGCGGCCGTCCACGCCACGCCCGGCCTCGCGCCGTACATGGCCGAGGTCGAGACGGGACTGGCGCGCGCGGTGGCGGCTCGTCCCGGGCTGGCGGCCGAGGTCGCGAACGAGGCGCTCGGCGCCGGCGGCAAGCGGCTGCGCCCGCTGCTCTGCTTCCTGACCGCCGGCGGCGAGCCGGCCGTTGCCACGGGTGTCTCCGTCGAGCTTGTGCACCTCGCGACGCTCGTCCACGACGACCTCGTCGACGGCGCGCGGCTGCGGCGGGGGCTGCCTGCCGTGTGGTCGGTTTACGGCCCGGGTCCGGCGCTCGCGACGGGCGACTACCTCTTCGCGCGGGCGTTCGGCGAGCTCGTCGTCGAGGGCGACGCCGCGGTGGCGACGCTCGCGGACGCAGCGCTCTGCCTGGCGCGCGGCGAGGCGATGCAGCGCAGCCAGACGCACGATCCCGACACGGCGATCGACGCGTACGTCGAGCGTGTCGCGCTCAAGACGGGCAAGCTGATCGAGGCCGCGTGCCTCCTCGGCTCCGGCGGCGACGAGCGGCTCGGCGCCTACGGGCTCTACCTCGGCATCGCGTTCCAGATCGCCGACGACATCCTCGACTGCGCCGGCCAGACGCAGGAGACGGGGAAGATCCCCGGCACCGATCTGCGGGAGGGCACGCCGACGATGCCGCTGCTGTACGCCGCGCAGCAGGACGAGACCGTGCGGAGTGCGCTGGCGGGCGGTCCGCTCGACGGCGCGCTCGTGCGGGTCGGCGCAACCGACGCCCTGGTGCGCTCTCGCGACGCCGCCCTCGACTACGCTGCCCGGGCCCGGTCGTTCCTGGGTGCGGGGAAGCATCGAGAGGAGCTGGAAGCGTTGACCTACGCCGTCGTCGATCGCGCGGGCTGACGGCGCGAGAAATGTCACACATTCGGCACGACTCGTCACAGACACGGCACCACTTCCTCGATAGCCTCATCGGCATTAGGGGCGGGAGGTGGGTTTCCCGAGTTGACGCGTGTACCTCTAAGAGGGGCGCGCGAGGGAGCGCGGCGTGATCCGCCTCGGCCGCATCGGGTACGTGAACATGGCGCCGGTCTTCTTCCGTCTCGAGGCCGACGTGGAAGAGGTCGTCGGCGTCCCGACCGCGCTCAACCGGCAGCTGATCGCGGGCGAGCTCGACCTAGCGCCGATCTCGTCGATCGAGTACGCGCGCAATGCGGACTCGCTCCGCCTGCTGCCGCGTCTGTGCGTGTCGAGCGAGGGCGCGGTCGAGTCGATCCAGCTGATCTCGAAGACGCCGCTCGAGCGCATCCGCACCGTCGCCGTGACGCCGGAGTCGGCGACGTCGGTGGTGCTGACGCGTGTGCTCTTGCCGGAGGCGGAGCAGGTGCCGCTCGGGGAGGACGCCGAGGCGAAGCTGCTGATCGGCGACGCGGCGCTCCGGTCGGCGTTCGAGGATCCGACGCCGCACCACGACCTCGGCCGTCTCTGGCTCGAGCGAACCGGCCTGCCGATGGTGTTCGCGGTGTGGGCGGCGCCCGAGCCGGTGCATCCCGGCCTCGCGGAGCTCGAGGAGGCGCTCGTCGCGTCGGTGCGGACCGCGCGGGCGGAGCCGGAGCAGCTCGCGTACGAGTCGTCCGAGCGCTACGGATATCCGCCCGGTTTCCTCGCGCGGTACTTCGAGAAGCTCCGCTATCGCTTCGGGCCCCGCGAGCGCGCCGGGCTCTACACGTTCCTCGAGCTGGCGCGCGACGTCGGCGAGCTCGACGAGGTGCCGGAGCTGCGGTTCGTCACGGCCGCCGGCGCCGCGGTCTGAACCTCGCCCGAAACCGCGACTTCGTCCTCCTCCAGGCGGGGCAGCTGTTGTCGGCGCTCGGCTCGAGCTCGACGACGATCGCGTATCCGCTGCTCGTGCTCGCGGTGACGCACTCGCCGGCCCAGGCCGGCGTCGTCGGCTTCGCGCGCGTCCTTCCGGAGCCGATCCTCAACCTCCCGGCGGGCCTCGTCGCCGACCGATGGGACCGGAAGCGCCTGATGATCGCCGCCGACTGCGCCCGCGCAGTCGCGCTCGCGGCGCTCGGCGCAGCGATCCTCCTCGATCGCGTCGCCCTGTGGCAGATCGCGGTCGTCGCCTTCGTCGAGGGAACGGGGTCGGTCGTGTTCGCAGCGGCGCAAGCCGGCGCGCTCCGCGCAGTCGTGCCGCCGCGGCAGCTGCCAGCGGCCGCGGGCGCGCAGGAGGCGCGGCACGCGGTGGCGAGGGTCGGCGGGCCGCCCCTGGGAGGCGCGCTCTTCGGGCTCGGCCGCGCCGTGCCGTTCCTGGGCGACGCGGTGTCGTACGGCGCGTCGATCGTCGCCCTCACGGCGATGCGAACGCCGTTCCAGGAGCGACGCGAGCGCGACACGGCGTCGCTGCGCGCGCAGCTCGCGGAAGGGTTCACGTTCCTCTGGAGCCGTCCGTTCCTCCGGACGTGCGCGTTCCTCTACGGCCTCGGCAACTTCACGATTCCCGCGATCCTGTTCGTGGTCGTCGTGGCCGGGACCCGCCAAGGCCTGTCGAGCGCGGAGGTCGGCTTGCTCTCGGCGGCGTTCGCCGCGTCCACGCTGGTCGGCGCACTCCTCTCGCCGCTCTTCCGCCGCGCGCTGGCGGTCAGGACGATTCTCCTGCTCGAGCTCTGGCTCGCGCTCGGCAGCGTTGCGTTCGTCGTGCACCCGAACGTGTACGTCCTGATCGCCGCGCTCCTCCCGCAAGCCGTCGTCCTTCCCGTGACGGACTCGGTCGTGAAGGGTTACGGGCTCGCAGTGACGCCGGACCGGCTGCTCGGCCGCGTCGAGAGCGTGCGACGCACGATCGCGCTCCTCGTCGCGCCGCTCGGACCGCTCGTCGCCGGGCTGCTGCTCGGCACGACCTCGGCCCGGACGACCGTCGCCGCGCTCGCGGCGTGCAGCCTCGCGCTCGCGTTGTGGGGAACGGTCAGCCCCGCGATCCGGGACGCGCCGCGCCTCGACTAGGAAGCCGCCAGCGCCGCGGGCCGCTCGGCGCGGCGGTACTCGACGGTGTATCCGAGGCGCCGCGGGACCGCGAGCAGCGCCTCCAGGTCGAGGTCGATCCGTGCGCCGGCCTTCTGCGTCACCTCGTCCTCGATCGGCAGGTCGAAGTCGTCGGCGCCGTAGTCGAGCGCTCGGAACGCCTCCTCGTTCTGCGTCAGCACCGACGTCCGGACGTGACGGACGTTGTCGAGGAAGATCCGGGAGAGCGCGATGTGCCGCCAATACTCCCGCGGCGAGATCTCGCGCCCGCCGAACGCGGTGCCGTACGGCTTGTACGTCCAGCAGAGGAAGGAGAAGAGGCCGCCGACCTCGTCCTGGAAGTCGCGGGTGCGCTGCAGGTGCTCGAGCCGCTCCTCGAGCGTTTCGTCGAAGCCGATCACCATCGTCGCCGTCGTCCGCAGACCGGCCTCGACGATCGCCCGCTGCGCGTCGAAGTAGTCGCGCACGGTGTACTTCCACTTCGCGTGGCGCTTGCGGAAATCCTCGGTGAGGATCTCACTGCCGCCGCCGGTCACCCAGTGCACGCCGGCGTCGCGAAGGCGCGCGGCCGCCTCGGCGTAACCGAGCTTCGCGCGGTCGGCGAGGAAGATGAACTCCGCGATCGTGAGCGCGTAGAACTCGACGCGGTCGCCGTACCGCTCGCGCACGGACGCGAAGAGGTCGCAGTAGAAGTCGAGCGGCAGCTTCGGGTTGAAGCCGCCGTTGAACGCCACGAGGTCGCCGCCGAACTCGAGCAGGTCGTCGATCTTCGCGAACACGTCGTCGCGCGAGAGGACGTAGCCCCCGTCCTGGTTCGGCAGGACGTAGAACGCGCAGTAGTCGCATTGCGCGACGCAGACGTTGGTGTAGTTGATGATCCGCATCACCATGTAGGTGGCGCGGTTCGGCTCGTGGTAGCGGGCACGGACGCCTTGCGCGAGCCGCATCAGCTCGTCGTCGGACGCTTCGAGCCAGAGCCTCCGCGCCTCATCCACGCCGATACGCCCGCTCATGCCGGCACCAGTGTGTCCATGAAGGAGCTGACGGAGAAGACCGCGTTCCCGGCGCCTGCGACGCCGTAACCGGGCGGCGGTTGCAGCCCGTGCTTCTCCAACGTCTCGCGGTACGCCTCGAGCAGGCGGATGTGGTACTCGAGTGGCGCGCCGTCGGGGTTGTCCCGCCCGAGCGGCGTCGTCGGCTCGGGACACCAGGTCGTGAAGCGCGGCGTGATGCCGCGACTCATGAAGTAGTCGAGGCCCTCGGTCGTCGACGCGATCGCCTCGTCGACCGTGTGGAAGCCGAACGGCTTCGCCATCTCGACGCCCGCGACGAAGTTCGGGATCACGTAGCGCGCGCCGAACACCTCCGCCGCGTCGAAGATCCGCCGGTGCCATTCCTCGCGGCCGACGTAGCGCTCCTTGCCGGGGGAGATGAGCGAGAAGAGCCGCTTGTCCCACACCTCGTAGTTCGGGTGGTAGATGGTGATGCCGTAGTCCTTGTAGCGCTGCACGTCGGCGCGCGGGAGCGCCTGCGCGACGACCTTGCCGATCCACCGGCCGGGGAAGCGCTCCTCGATCGCCTGCGCGTAGCGACCGTAGAAGTCGGCCTCGGCGAGCCCGTCGACGGTGCTCGTGACGGAGCCGCCGGTCAGCGTGTACGCCTTGCTCGCGCTCGCGGTGTCGTACCGGTCGATGATCGCGAGCGCCTCCAGCACATCCTCGACGGGCTTCACGCCGGTGTAGGGACGGCCCTCCTTCTTGTGCTGGCGCCAGTTGTGGTTGATGTCGCAGAAGCCGCACTCCTCGTGCGCGCCGAAGTACTGGCAGAGGCGCAGCACGGTCAGGTAGATCAGGTAGCCCCACTGGATCGTCGGCGCGGTCTCCATCACGGTCTTGCCGTTGGCCAGCGCGTGCCGGTAGTACTCGGGCATGGGCGGCAGGCCGACGTCGGCGATGTCCCGGCCGTCGAGGGCGAGGGTCAGCTCGCCCGTCTCGTCGCGCCGCGCGCGGTACGGAGAATCCGGGTTGACGCGGACGGAGACGATCGTGCGGCGCAGCTCGTAGGGCCCGCCGGTGAGCGCGATCTCCTCCGGCGGCCGGCGCTTCGCCGCCTCGCCGAGCTGCGCGAGCGGCTTCTGGTCGAACGAGAAGATGAAGTACGACTTCGGCTTGACCTCGCCGTCGAGGTTGTCCGTCAGCGCGGAGGCGTCGAAGGCGATCCCGGAGCGCAGCAGGTCCTCCTTCAGCACCGCCTCGCGCGGGATGTGCGGGAACCGCGCCATCAGCCCTTCCACGAGGTCGGTGCGCGTGCTCACGACGGCAACCTATCGACCACAGGCGGGCTCCGGTGGCGACAGGTCTACGTCCTTTTGGACGTGGCACTTTCGGACGGTGTACGGATGACCGG
>DASXTR010000226.1:0-18633 GCA_036505325.1 Gaiellaceae bacterium | reverse complement strand
CGCTTCGGGAACGGGCCGCCGATCATCCGCAGGTGCTCGTCGGTCGTGAGCGACGGGAACAGCCGCCGGCCCTGAGGGACGTACGCGATCCCGGCGCCGCAGATCCGGTACGACGGCCGGCCCAGGAGCTCCTCGCCGCCGAGCCGCACCGAGCCGCTCGCGCGCGGCGGGGCGATTCCCATCACCGCCTTGCAGAGCGTGCTCTTGCCCATGCCGTTGCGGCCGATGATCGCCACGGGCTCGGCGCCGACCTCGAACGACACGTCCTGCAGAACGTGCGCTCGGCCGTAGTACGCATCGAGGCCGCGTACCGCGAGCAGCGCGTCACTCACGATGCGCCGTCCCGAGGTAGAGGTCGTGGACGAGCTCGTTCGCCCGGATCTCGGCCGGCGTGCCCTCGACGATCACGCGTCCGTCGTGCATCATCGTCACCCGCTCGGCGACTGTGAGCGCAACGTCCATGTCGTGCTCGATGAGGAGCAGCGTCACGCCGCGCGGCAGGTCGAGCAGGAGGTGCGTCAACAGCTGACGCTCCGCGCGGGCGAGGCCGGCGGCGGGCTCGTCGAGCATCAGGAGCGTCGGGTCGACGGCGAGCGCCATCGCGATCTCGAGCTGGCGCTGCTCGCCGTGCGACAGGTCGCCGACGAGCGCGTCGAGACGGTCGTCGAGCGCGACGCGCGCGGCGGCGGCGCGAGCGCGCCCGCGGCGCGCGCGGTCAGCCGGCAGGTTGAACGGGCGCAGCCGGCCGCCGCCGACGCCGGTGAGCGCGAGGAAGAGGTTGTCCTCGACGGTGAGGCCGAGGAAGAGCCGCGAGGTCTGGAACGTACGCGCGAGGCCGAGCCGTGCGCGCCGCCGCGACGGCAGCCGCGTGATGTCGGCGCCGCGGAACTCGACGGTGCCCGTCGTCGGCGGAAACTCGCCCGCGATCACGTTGAACAGCGTCGTCTTCCCGGCCCCGTTCGGGCCGAGGATCGCGCGGCGCTCGCCGTGAGGGACGTCGAGATCGACGTCCCTCACGGCCTGCACGCCGCCGAAGCGCCGGCCGATCCCGCGCAGGCGCAGGACCGGCTCGGCCGTCTCGGGTACGGGGTTCGCCGCCACTACTTCGTCGGCGGTCCCTTGATCGCGTGGCCGACCCACTTCGGCGGCGTCCGCTTGACGCAGGCCGGGCTGCTGCGGCCCGGCGACTTCGTCTTCGCGCTGAAGAACCCGCCGAACGTCTGGTCGACGTTCAGGATCGTGTACGCGGTGTGCAGCGTGCCGCCCCTGACCTGCGAGACGTAGTTCGGGGCGATCCCGTTGCGGTTGCGGTCGAGCTTGTTCGAGCCGTTCGGCCCCGTGAACGCCTGCGTCTTGAGCGCGCTCCGGAACTTCGACATGTCGCCGCCCGCGCTCGTGAGCGCACGCGCAACGGCCTCCATCTCGACCTGGTAGCCCTCGGTGAAGAGACTCGCCTCGAGTCCCTTCAGCTTCGGGAACGCCTTCAGGAACGCGGCCTTGTACGCCTTGTACGTCGGCGACTTCGAGTCGGCCGCCGTCGGGCCCGCGGTGACGACGCCCTCGAGCCGGCTGCCGAGGGCCTTGATCGCCGTCGGGTCGATCGCGACGCCGCCGCCGATCATCTTCTTCGCGAGATTGCCCTTCAGGCCCTCGAACGCCTTCGCGAACGCGACGGTGCCCGAGCCGTTGACCGCCATCAGGAAGCCGTCGATGCCGCTCGAGGGGATCTGCGCCACGTACGACGAGTAGTCGGTCGTGCCGAGCGGAGGCCAGATCCGCTTGTCGACCTTTCCACCCACCGCGCAGAACTCGGCCACGAAGCCCGCGACCTGCGTGTACGGGAACGAGTAGTCGTCGGCGATCGTGACGACGTGCCGCCAGCCGAGCTTGTTGTAGGCATAGTCACCGAGGCCTGCCATCCACTGTGCGCCGTCGGTCGTGAACCGGAAGAAGTTCGGCGCCGGGCTCTTCAGCGTCGTGTCCTGCGCCGCGGACGTCCCGTTCACGAACGTCGTCTGCGGCTGCTTCTTCGCGTACCGCGAGATCGCGATCCCCTCGTCGCCCGACAGCGGGCCGACGAGGATGTTCACCTTCTCGCGCTCGACGAGGCGCCGCGCCTCCGCGACCGCCACGTCGGGGCTCGCGTCCGAGCAGCCGGTGACGAGCTTGATCGGGTGCCCGGCGATCGAGTACCCGCTCAGGTCACTGTCGGCCTTGCCCGCCTTCGCGAGCTTCGCGCCGCGCATGATGAAGGGCATCCGCGCGCCGGCCTGCGTCTCGTTCCAGAAGACCGCGAACGGCCCCTTGCAGGTCGAGAGCACGCCGATCTTGATCGTGGACGCCGATGCGCTCCCCTCGCTCGCGTTCGATGCGAGGCCGACCGCGACCGTGACGGCGGCCGCAACCGTGCAGGCGCCCAGGACCAGTAGGCCCTTGGTGCGAAACGTCATCCCACCTCTCCTCTCGTGACTGAACCTTGATCTGTGCACACCGCTGCCTCGCCCAACCGCTCCTCCTTTCACGCTCGCTCGACCGCTGAGGGGTCCTTGGCCGCTCTCGGGAAGACGCGTCGCGCCAGCGAGCCCACGATGCCGGCGACGCCGCCGGGCGAGAGCAGCACGATGATGAGAAACAGCGCGCCGATCCACGTCTCGAAGCGCGCCGTGTAGCCGCGCGTGTAGTTCTCCGCGGCGACGAAGATGACTGCGCCGATCCACGCGCCCTCGAGCCGGTACAGGCCGCCGATCACGGCGATCGTCAGCACGTCGATCGTGCGCGTGAGGTCGATCGACCCCGGCGAGATCCGCCCCTCGTAGACGAGGGCGAAGACACCGGCGATGGACGCGACGAACGCCGCGAAGCCGAACGCGAGCATCCGGTGCAGGCCGACGTGGTAGCCGACGGCGCGCATGCGCACCGTGTCGTCGCGCACGCCCTGGAGCGCCACGCCGAACGGCGTCCGCACGACGTACCGGATCAGCACGTACACGGCCGCCGCGGCGACGAGCGCCGCATAGTACAGCCGCTCGCGATGCGCGAACGTGTCACCGAAGAGCGACGGCACCGCGACGTCGTTGATCCCTTCGTGGCCCCCGAACTCGGGCACCTGGAGAAAGAAGTAGAAGACGATCACGGCGTACGAGAAGCTGATCATCAGGAAGTAGATCCCGCTCGAGCGGCTCGCGACGAGGCCGAAGCCGAGCCCTGCGGCGACGGTCACGACGATGCCCGCGACGATCGCGGGCCACGGGCTCCAGCCGTGGTGTGCGACGAGGTCGGCGACCGTGTACGCGGACACGCCGTAGAGCGCGGTCTGCGCGAGCGAGACCATGCCACCGTACGCGGCGAGGAAGATCAGGCTCGCCGCGGCGATGCCGAGCCAGAGCGTCTTGATCGCGATCGCCGTCAGGAAGTAGTCGGTGACCACGAGCGGGACGAGGACGAGCGCGACCGCGGTCGCGGCGTACGGCGCCACCCGCGGAAGCATCACGCGGGCCTCCCGAAGACCCCGAACGGCCGCAGCGCGAGCACCACAACCATCAGGACGAACGTGAACAGGATCGAGTAGTTCGTCCAGTTCGTCGGCAGGTAGATCTGCGAGTACGACGTGACGAGCCCCAGGAGCAGCGCGCCGGTCGCGGCGCCGCCCAGGCTGCCCATGCCGCCCACGATCACGACCACGAGCGAGTTGAGCAGGAACTTCGCGTCCTCGCCGGGGGCGATCCCGGAGTACGCGACGCCGATGCCTCCGCCGAGCCCGGCGAGCGCGGCGCCGACGAGAAACGCGACCGCGAAGACGAGCTGGATGTTGATCCCGAGCGCCGACACCATCTGGCGGTCGTCGACGCCCGCGCGGATCGTCATCCCCAGCCGCGTCTTCGCGATCCAGAGCCAGAGCAGGATCCCGAGCGCGACCGCGAGCCCGAGCACGGACAGGCGGAACAGCGGGTACTGGAGCGCGTAGACGTGGATCGCGACGCCGCGGTCGAGCCAGGTCGGGATCGACAGCAGCTCGGGCGTCGCGCCGAAGTGAGCGAGCATCTGGTCGGCGAGGATGATCGCGAGCGCGATCGTGATCAGCGCCTGGCGGAGCTCCTCGCCCTGGTTCCAGCGCAGGAGCAGCTGCTGCACGACGAGGCCCACGACCGCGACGGCGCCGGCTCCCGCAAGCAGGGAGAGGAGGAAGTTGCCGGTCGAGTCCATGACGTCGAACGCGACGTAGCCGCCGAGCAGGTAGAACGACCCGTGCGCCATGTTCACGACGCGCATCACGCCGAAGACGAGCGTGAAGCCGCTCGCGACGACGAAGAGCAGGCCGGCGAGCGTCAGCCCGTTCAGCGTCACGAGCACGAACGTGGGCATGTCGCCGTGCGCCTTGTAGGCGATCCACGCGACCGCGCCGGCCGCCGCGCCGACGGCGAGCGCCCAACGCAGCGCCCGGACGAGCTGCTGCCGCCTCGCCGCGGCGGCGACCGTCACGGCCGCTGCGGTCAAGGCGTCTCTACGGTCGTGTAGAACCAGCGCTCGCGGCTCTCGAGCCGCGGGATCGCGTCCTCGAGCGCATGGCGCTTGAAGTGGTCGGAGGCCCAGTGCGCGTCGGCCGCGCCGCGGTCGTCGTAGATCTCGTAGAGGAAGAACACGCGCGGGTCGTCGAGATCGCGGTTGGCCTGGTAGAAGCGGCACCCCGCCTCGGCCCGCGAGGCCGGCGCGAGCTCGTTCAGACAGCGCAGGACCTCCTCCTCCTCACCTTCGTTGGCCACCCAGCGGGCGGCGACGGCGAACGCCATCAGGTCGCTCCTTTCGCTCCGATCGTGTTGCGGAGGACACCGACGCCCTCCGCCTCCAGCTCGACCACGTCGCCGGGCTCGAGGCGGCGGTCGAGCTCGATCCCGGACCCGCCCGTCGCCGTGCCCGAGCCGAGCACCTCGCCCGGGTGAAGCGTCTCGGCCATCGACGCGTACGCGATCAGGTCGGCGAACGAGTGGTGCATGTTCGCCGTCGAATCGCCGCCCCAGCGCTCGCCGTTCACGCGCACCTCGAGCTCGACGTTCGTCCCGTCGAGCTCGTCGGCCGTGACGATGCACGGGCCGAGGACGTTCGAGCCGTCCCAGTCCTTGCCCTTGCCCGGCCCGAGCGCGACCGCGAGCTCCCGCGCCTGCACGTCGCGCGCCGAGAGGTCGTTCCACAGCGTCCAGCCGAAGACGTGCTCGAGCGCGTGCTCCGGCTCGATGTCGCGGCCGGGCCTGCCGATGACGGCGGCCAGCTCGAGCTCGTGGTCGAGCCGGTCGGAGTAGTGCGGCCACGGGATCGTGTCGCCGGGGCCGATGACGGTGTCCGGGAGGCCCTTGTAGTAGACGGGGATCTCGTACCACTCCTGCGGCACCGGCCGGCCGAGCTTCGAGAGCGCGTTCCGCATGTGCCCCTCCCACGTCAGGAAGTCGCGCAGCGACCGCGGCCGCAGCGGCGCGAGCAGCCGGAACGGCTCCTCGACCCGGAACTGCGCTTGTGACAACTTGTCACTAGCGCCGTTCGGGTGCGCCTCGATGAACGCCACCATGTCGCCGTCGAAGCCCGCGTCCAGCACGTCCTCGCCGTCGAGGATCCCGACCCGCGGGCCGTTGCCGGTTTCGTAGGTCACGAGCTTCACTGCGTTGCCGTCAGTCCGCCGTCGAGGGTGAGCACCTGGCCGGTGCAGAACGAGGACGCGTCCGAGCAGAAGAAGAGGACGGCGCCGACGAGGTCGTCCGTCTCCGCGATGCGGTGCAGCGGGATGCGCGCGAGCAGGCCGTCGACGAAGCTCTGGTCGGCGAGCAGGCTCTCGACCTGCGGCGTGCGCACGAACGTCGGTGAGATCGCGTTGACGGTGATGCCGTGCTTCGCCCACTCGGTCGCGTGCTGGCGGGTGAGCGCGTTCATCGCGCCCTTCGCGGCGACGTACGCGGAGAAGCCGTTGTCGATCCCGAGCTGCCCGCGGACCGACGAGATGTTGAGGATGCGTCCACCGCGACCGCCGGCGATCATCGCGCGCGCGGCCGCCTTCGACGCTAGGAACTGCGAGCGCAGGTTGAGGTCGACGATCCGGTCCCACTCGCTCTCGGGATATTCCTCGGCCTTGTGCAGCGCGGTGCCCGCGCCGCCGCCGACGGCGTTGACGAGCACGTCGACGCGACCCCACTTCTGCATCGCCTCGTCGACGACGCGGTCCGCGTCCGCCTCGATCGTCATGTCGCCCGTGAGCACGAGCGCGTCGCCGGCGGCGCGCCTCGCTTCCTCGAGCCCCTCGGCGCGGCGACCGATGATGCCGACGCGCGCGCCGACCGCCGCGAACGCTGCGCAGAGGCGCACGCCGATCCCGCCCGAGCCGCCGGCGACGAGGGCGACGCGGTCGTCCATCCGGAAGCGGTCGAGCTCGCTCATTCGTCCTCCCACGGGTGAATGACGACCTTGAGCGCGCCGTCGACGCGCTCGGTGAAGACGCGGTAGGCCTCGGCGTAGTCGCGCAGCGCGAAGCGATGCGTGATGAGCGGCGCCAGACGGAGCTTTCCGGCCTCGACGAGCGCCATCGCGCGCGGCATGTCGCCCGCGGCTGCGCGCACCCCGACGACGTCGAGTTCGTTGAGGACGATGTCGCGCAGCGGCAGCGGCGCGGCCTCGAGCGGGATTCCGATCACGGCGACGCGTCCGCCCTTGCGCAGCATCGCGACGCACTGAGCGACGGCCGCCGGATCGCCCGAGCACTCGAGCGCGACCTCGGCGCCGTTGCCGGCGGTGGCTTCGCGCACGGCCTCGACGGGATCACGCTCGGTGAAGTCGATCGTCTCCGCGCCGAGCTCCGCGGCCTTGCGCAGACGCTCGCCTCGGCCGACGACGAGCACGCGCGCGGGGCCGACGGCCGCGGCCGCCTGCAGGACGAGCAGCCCCATCGCGCCCGGGCCGACGACGACAACGGTGTCGCCCGGCTGCGGATTTCCGCGCCGCACGGTGTGGATCGCGATCGACGCCGGGTCGAGCATCGCGGCCTCGTCCCACGGCAGCGAGTCCGGGATCGGGAACACGGACTTGATCGAGTGCACGACGTAGTGCGCGTACGCGCCCTGCGTGTAGTGGCCGTACTGCCGGTGCACGCGCTCGTCGCCGAAGTTCTCGCAGAGGTTGTAGCGGCCCTCGACGCACTGCTTGCAGATTCCGCAGCCGGCGTGCGAGGTGCCCGCGACCCGCATCCGCTCGCGAAAGCCGAAGTCGGCGGCGCCCTCGCCGAGCGCCACGACCTCGCCGGCCCACTCGTGGCCCGGGATGAACGGCCACGCCTTCGGCCAGAAGCCGGGGTAGTGGCCCTGGATGATGTGCGGGTCGGTGCCGCAGATCGTCGCCGCGTGCACCTTGCACAGCACCTCGAGCCGCCCGGGCTCGGGAACGGGGACGTCCTCGACCGAGAACCGGTTCGGCTCGTGGACGACGAGCGCGTCCATCAGCACACCGCCACCGGGTCGATCATCGAGCCGGTCGCGCCGCGGATTTTCAGCGGCAGCGCGACAAACAGGAACTCGTAGACGCGGTCGCGCGCGAGGGCCTCGAGGTCGAGGCTCTCGATCAGGTGGATGCCGTGCTCGATCAGCAGGTGCGTGTGCACGGGCTGGGGGTTCGAGGGCTCGCCCGGGTCGGGCGCCGGCTGCACCTCGTACGTTTCCGTGTCGGAGCCCGTCGCGGCGACGCCGACGTCCGCGAGCCACCGCGCGACGCTGAGGTCCGGCCCGGGGCCGCGGTGCTCGGCCATCTTCTCCGCGTCGGGCCAGTGCGCGCCGTAACCCGTGCGCACGAGGACGACGTCGCCTGCGCGCGGCTCGTCGATCCCCTGCGCCGCTCCGATCTCCCGGAGCTCGCCGGCCGTGACGGGCTCGCCCTTGTCGAGGAACTCGACGCCGCGGTGGCGCGGTACGTCGTAGAGCAGGCCGCGCGCCCAGATCGGCTCGAACTCGCTCGCGTCGCCCTTCAGCGGCCCAAAGTCGCCGAGATCGGTCTGCGCGGAGCCGCCGTGCCAGTGGTCGTCGTCGCCGATCGTCATATGCGCGTGCGCGTCGATGTGCGCACCCGTGTGCGTCGTGCCGAAGACGATCTCGCTCATGTAGCCGAGGCCGGCGTCGTTCACGCCCGGCCCCCACGGCTGGTCGCCGGCGGCACGGATCCCCTGCGGCGTGCGGAAGCCGAGCACCTCGAACGCCGGGTGTCCGGGGAAGAGCGGCATGCCGCGGAACCGCGTCTGCGCGAGGGAGTAGATCCGCCCCTCGCGGACGAGCTTCGCCGACTCGAGCACCGCGTTCACCGCGCCGCCGCCCGCACGGCCTCGACGATCTTCACGTAGCTCCCGCAGCGGCAGAGGTTGCCGGACATGGCAACGCGGATCTCGTCCTCGTCCGGCGACGGCGTCTCCTCCAGCAGGCGCTTCGCGGTCAGCACCATCGCCGGCGTGCAGAAGCCGCACTGGAACGCGTGCGCATCGGCGAACGCACGCGCGACGGGATCGTCGGCGGCGAGCCCTTCGGCGGTGCCGATCTCACGGCCGACGGCAGCGCGCGCGAGCGTAAGGCAGCCCGAGACGGTCTCGCCGTCGACGAGCACGCTGCACGCCCCGCAGACGCCGATCCCGCAGGTCTCGCGCACGGAGGAGAACCCGGCGCGCCGCAGCACGGCGAGCAGCATCTCGTCGTTCGTCGCCTCGACCTCGATGTCGGCCCCGTTCACCCTGAGCCTCATCGCGCCCCTGCTCCTTGTGACAACTTGTCACGAGCGTCGACGGCCTCCAGGACGCTCTCGGGCGTCATCGGGAGCTCGGTGACGTGGACGCCAAGCGAGCCGAGCGCGTTGCCGATGGCGGCCGGGACCGGCGGGAGCGCGGTCTCGCCGAGGCCGTGGATCTCCGAGCCCTCGTGTTCGATCAGGTCGTGGGTGAGCTCGCGCGGGACGTCGGCGAACGCGGGGATCTCGTAGTCGGAGAGATTCGGGTTTGCGATCTGGCCGTCGACGACGTCGATCGACTCGAAGAGCGCCGTTCCGAGACCCATGATCATCGAGCCCTCGTTCTGCAGCTCTGCGCCCGGGCGGTTGACGACGCGCCCCGCGTAGATCGCCGCGTGAAGGCGTGTCACCTCGAACACGCCCGTCTCCTCGTCCACGCGCACCTCGGCCGCCGCCGCGCCCTGGTGCCAGTGGTGCGACGCGACTCCCTGCCCGGTGTCGGGGTCCAGCCCGCCCGGGATCTCCATCCGTCCGTGGCCGCCGTTGCGCACTGCGTCGCGGATCGCTTCCGCCATGACGTACGTCGAACGGCTCGACGTCGTCCGCGTGTCGTACGGGACGAGGTCCGTGTCGGGATCCGGGAAGCGGACGCGAGAGACGTCGACGCCGAGCTCCTCCGCTGCGAGCAGCGAGATCGCGCGTCGCGCTCCCTGGCCCATCTCGACGGTCGCGCATCGAATCGTGTACGTGCCGTCGTCGCCTTCCTCGAGCACGATCTCGGCCTTCGACGGGGTCTGCATCCCCTTCAGCAGCACCGCGAGCCCCTTGCCCCGGCGGCCCTCGTCCCAGCGCACCGCGCGCGCGGCCGCCTCGAGGCACTCCGCGTAGTGGACGTCGTGCATCTCTTCGCCGGTGACGTAGCGCTCGCCCTCGCGCAGGAGGTTGCGCAGGCGCAGCTCGAGCGGGTCGAGGCCCAGCTCGTCGGCGAGGAGATCGACCGCGAGCTCGCGCGCCCACGTCGACTGCATCTGGCCGTAGCCGCGGAAGGCGCCGTTCGGCGGCAGGTTCGTGTAGACGCAGTCCGCGTCCACCCACGCGTGCTCCCAGCGGTACGGGCCGGGGCCGGCGAAGCCCATCTTCTGCGCGACGCCGGGCCCGCAGTCGGCGTACGCGCCCGTGTCGGCCCAGCACCAAATCCGGCAGGCGACGAACGTGCCGTCCGCGCGCGCGCCGAGCTTCACGCGCACGACGGCCGGGTGGCGGTTCAGCGTCTGGAACTCCTCGGCGCGGTCGAGCACGACCTTCACCGGACGTCCCGCCTTGCGAGCGAGCGCCGCGGCGATCGCCTCGAGGCGGACGAACGTCTTCGCGCCGAACGCTCCGCCCATCGGCGGGCAGACGATCCGCACGTCCTCCTCACGGAGGTCGAAGATCCGCGCCAGCTCGCCGCGCAGGTTGAACGGTGTCTGCGTGCCCGTCCACACCTCGAGGCGTTCGTTGTCCCAACGGGCAACGCTCGCGTGCGGCTCCATCATCGCGTGCTGCGCGCCGGCGGTCCGGAAGGTGCGGTCGACGACCGCCTCGCAATCGTCGAAGACCACGTCGGGATCGTCGCCGTGGCGGATCCGGAAGCGGTGGCAGACGTTCGTGCCGGACTGCGGCCGCAAGTCGAAGTACGCGGCGTCGCTCTCGCTGATCGCAGCCGTCTCGTGGACGAGCACGACGCTCGGCTGCGCGGCCTCGACCGGGTCGAAGACGGCCGGCAGCTCCTCGTAGTCGACGTCGATCGCGTACAGCGCCTCGGTCGCCTCGCGGCGCGTCGGCGCTGCGACCGCGGCCACCGGGTCGCCCGCGTAGAGCGCGCGGTCGAGCGCGAGCACCGTCTCGTCCTGGATCTGCGCGCCGTACGACGCGTAGCCGCGCACGTCGTCCGGAAGGAGCGCGACACAGCCCTCCGGCACCGCCGACGCGTCGACGCCGCGGATCCGCGCGTGCGCGTACGGCGAGCGGAGGATGCGCGCGTGCAGCATCCCCGGCAGGTCGACGTCCTGCGAGTACTGGACGCGGCCGGTGACGATCGAGTGCATCAGGCCGCGATCTCCTCGAGCGCGCGCCGCACCTCGACGGCGATCACGCGCTTGCGGTAGCCGGAGGAGCCCCGCACGTCGCCGATCGGCTCGATCGCGTCGGCGTACGCGGCGCCGATCTCGGCGGGCGACGCGTCGGGATCGCACAGCTCCGGGAAGAGCTGCGGCCGGTGCGCCACCGCACCCACGACGACGCGCAGCGCATTCGGACGCCTCACCGCGGCCACGCCGACGCACGGCCTGTCCTCGTGCGAGCGCGAGCGGAACTTCCGGTAGGTCGCGCGGCGCTCGCCGCCGGGGACGACGACGGCGACGATCAGCTCGTCGGGCTCGAGCGTCGTCTCGTAGTGGCCGACGATCAGCTTCTCGACGGGCACCTCGCGCTCGCCGCGCACGCTGCGCGCGACCACGCGCGCCTCGAGCGCGGTCAGCATCGCCGGCGGGTCGCTGGCGTAGTCGGCGTCGGCGAGGACGCCGCCGACCGTCGCCTGGTTGCGCACCCGCGGGCTCGCCACGTGGCCGAACGTCAGCGCGACCGCCGGCCACTGCTCGCGCACGAGCGCCGAGCGCTCGACCGCGCGGTGCGTGACGAGCGCCCCGAGGCGGAGCCCGCCCGCGTCGACCTCGATCCGGTCGAGGCCTGGGACGCCTTGCAGCGAGAGGAGCACGCTTGGCACGAGCAGACCCTGGTTGATGAGGATCGCGAGGAACGTGCCGCCGGCGAGCACGGTCGCGTCCTCGCGCTCCGCGCGCAGGCGCAGCGCTTCGTCGAGCGACGTGGGCGCGAGCCACTCGGTCACGCGGCCTCCTCCAGCGCGGCGACCGCACGCTCGTACAGCGGCACTGCGAGCTCGCGCCCGACGCGCATCCGCTCGAGCGTCCAGTCGAGCTTCGCGCGCGACTGGGCGGGCGTCGCGCGGCCCTCGCGCACCCAACGCAGCGTGACCTCCCAGTTCACGTCGAGGAACGAGAGCGAGTCCGCGGCCTGGACGATGTCCGCGGGAGGCGTCCCGCCGACCTCGTGGAGCCGGACGAGCTCCTCGACCTCTGCGACGAGCTCCTCGCCGGCGCTCTCACCGCGCAGCCACTCGCCGACGATCCGCGCCGAGCGCTCCGAGTGCTCGCGCAGGTACGTCGGCTCGTCGGGCGGCGCCGACGGATCGGCGGACGGCCCGCCGGGGAAGTGCCGCTCCATGTCGTGCGTGAGCGCGGCGAGCCTGACCGCCTCGGACGCGGCGCGGTCGAGCTCGAGCGCCCAGTCGCGCGACCGCCTCAGGTGCTCCGCGTTCCAGTAGGGCGCGATCCACTCCTCCGCGCGGCGCTCCAGATCGCTCACAGTGTGGTCACCGGCCGGGACTGGAGGAGGTACAGGCGGTCGCCGATCGCCCACTCGATGTCCTGCGGCTTGCCGAAGTGCTGCTCGAGCCGGACACCCATCGCCGCCAGCTCGCGCAGCTCGTCGACGTCGAGCACGCCGCCGTGGACCAGGTGCTCGCGCTTGACCGCGCCGCTCCGGTCGAGGACGTAGTGGTCGGGGGTCACCTGCCCGGAGACGACCTGCTCGCCGAGACCGAACACCGCCTCGGCGATCATCTGGTCGCGCCGGCGCTGCACCGGGTCGGCGGTGAAGAGCACGCCCGACTTCTTCGGCTCGACCATCTGCTGCACGACGACGGCTATGCGCAGGTCGTCGAGCGACCCCTTCTTCGAGCGGTAGAAGAGCGCGCGCGCGCTGAAGAACGACGCCCAGCAGTCGACGACGCGGCGCGCGACCTCGTCTGCGCCGGAGACGTACAGGTACGTCTCCTGCTGGCCGGCGAAGCTCGCCGCCTCGGAGTCCTCCGCGCACGCCGACGAGCGCACCGCCACGGGACCGCCGAGCCGCTCGTAGGCGGATGCGACCTCGGGGGGCGCCGCCGCCTCGCGCACGAGCGCCTCCGCGCCCGTATGGTCGCCGCCCCGCGCGAGCGCGCGCAGCCGATCGGTGTCGACCGACTGCTCGAGCACCTCCGCACGGACGACGAAGCCGGGCGGCACCGGCAGGCCTGCCGCGGTCATCGCCGCGAGCGAGGCGCCCTTGCCGCCGGCGCACAGCACGTCGGCAGCCTCGGCGTCCTCGAACCAGACCACGGGCTCACTCATCGACGATCGCGACCGCACGCACCGGCGCGGCGGTCGTCCCGATCCACTTGACGGGAAAGACGCAGAGCTTGAAGCCGTGCGCCGGCAGCCGGTCGAGGTTCTGGAGGTTCTCTAGGTGCCAGTACTCCTCCTCGTTCATCACGAGGTGCGCCTCCCAGAAGTGCTTCCCCTCGAACATCGCCCACACCGGAGGATCGAAGGTGATCGCGTCGCAGCCCATCATCCGCACTCCCTGCGCGATCAGGTGGCGCGTCGCCTCGGCGGTCATCCCCGGGTGGTCGGTGCGGTAGCGCTCCTCGGTGTTGTACGCGCCCGCGCCGGTGTGGATGAGGACGATGTCACGCTCCTTGAGCGTGTAGTCGATCTTCGCCAGCGCGTCGTCGATCTCGTCCGGAAAGATCCGCTCGCCCTTCTCCTTGTGGCGGAAGTCGAGCACGACCCCGTCGGAGTAGCAGTACTCCAGCGGAATCCCCTCGACGCCCGGCGCGTCGGGGACGATGTGCTTGCGCGCGTCGACGTGCGTGCCGACGTGGTCGTTCTGCGTGATCAGGTAGCTCGCCGTCAGGGACGTCGCCCCGTACTCCGCGGCGCCGATCCGCTCGGCGAACTCCGTCCAGCTCTCGTACAAGAGCAGCGTCGGCGGCGGGACGCGTGGGAACGTGAGCATGTCGCGGTGGACGTCCATCGAGAGGTCGACGAGTCGCGTCATTCGTTCGCCTTGAGGAAGAGGTCGGCGAAATGCTCGACGTGGTGGCGGAGGACCCGCCCGGCCTCGTCCGGGTCGCCGGCGCGGAGCGCCTCGAGAACGGGGACGTGCATCTCGACGAGCTCCGCCGGATCGACGCCTCCCGCGAGCAGCGTGATCACGGTCCGCACCTCGATGCGGAGCGACCGCCACACCTCGAGCAGCGTCGCGTTGCCCGCGCTCTCGACGATCAGCCTGTGGAAGCGGACGTCGTGCTCGACCTGGCGGTGGATGTCGCCGTCGCGCGCGGCGGCGCGCATCTCCTCGAGCTCGACCTCGAGCGCGCGCACCTGGCCGCGCAGCCGCTTCGCCGCCTCGCGCCCGGCCACCTCCTCGAGCGCCGCGCGCACCGGATAGATCTCGGCCAGCTCCTCCGGCGAGACGGCGCGCACGCGGGCGCCGCGGAACTGCTCCGACTCGACGAACCGGAGCGACTCGAGCTCGCGCAGCGCCTCGCGCACGGGCGCCTGGCTCGTGCCGAGCTCCTGCGCGATCCGCGTCTCGACGAGCCGGTCGCCCGGCTGGTAGGTGCCGTCGAGGATCCGCTCGAGCACGAGCTCCTTCACCTGCTCGCGCAGGGAGACCTTGCTGACCGCCATCCCGGCTACGCGCTCAGGATCTCGACGACGCCGGTGCTCCCGTTGACGCGTACGCGGTCGCCGGTCTTGATCTCCTGCGTCGCGGTCGACGTGCCGACGACCGCCGGGATGCCGAACTCGCGCGAGACGACCGCCGGGTGCGAGACGGTACCGCCCGCGTCGGTGACGAGGCCGACGATCTTCGTGAAGAGGACGACCCACGCAGGGTTCGTCATCCGGCAGACGAGCACGTCGCCGTCCTTCACCTCGTCGAACTGGTCGAGCGACTCGACGACCTTCGCCGGGCCCTCGACGACGCCCGGCGACGCAGCGAGCCCGACGAGCTCGCCCGCCTTCTCCGACGGCTTGCGGTGGAACTTCTCCGGAAAGCCCCACAGGCCGTTGTACGGAAAGTCGAGCGCCGTCTGCGTGGCCGTCCCGACCCAGTCGCGCGGACGGATGCGGTAGGCGGCCTCGCGCTCGTCGCGGCGCTGCGACACGGTCGCCTGCGCGTCGACGAGGGAAGGGTCGGCCATCAGCTGGCGCAGCTCCTGGTAGCGGAGGTACATCACGTCCTCCGCGTCGTGCAGGTCCCCGCGCTCGACGAGCTTGCGCCCGATCGCCATCAGCACGAGCCGGAGGCGGGCGTTAGTGCCCTGGTCGACGTAGAAGTGGTGGTCGGGCGTGAGCGGGTTGAGGTTCAGCGACCCCTGCAGCGCCGCCTGCAGCCGGTCGCGTCCCTCACCTTCGGGCACGTCGTCCATCAGCTCGCGCTTCGCTGCGTCGAGGTCCTCTCGAACGGCGTCGATCGTCTTCGGGTAGTCGTAGTCGGTCTCCAGGTAGCCGCGGATCTGCTCGACCACCGGCGCCGGGTCCTCGCGCCACGTCTTGAACGCGAACTCGTGCGACCAGATCGCCTTCGTGCCGAACTCCTTCCCGTACGGGGTGAGGCGCTCGTCGACGAACCGGCGGCCGCGCTCCGATCCCTCCAGGTTGCGCTGCACGTCGCCGGCGGTCTCGCCGCTCTGGAAGGCCGCGCGGAGATCGTCGTCGCCCTTGACCTCCTCCTTCATCTTCCACAGCGCCTCGATCGAGTCCCAGTTGCGATCCTCGACGGAGTTCATCAGCCGGCCGACGAGACCCGCGTCGACGTCCCCCTTCACCTCCTGGATCGTCGCGTTCAACCCGAGCGTGGACGAGAACTGCGCGAAGTTGATCATCCAGTGGATCTTCCAGTGCCGGTCGTGGACGTCGATCGCGTCCTCGAGCAGCACGGCGAGCTCGACGAGCGACGCACCGTCCGTGTCGTAGTCGTCGAGGTACGCGAAGTTGCGCTCGATCTCGGGGCGTAGCCGGTCGCGCCACCAGTCGATGAAGTTCTCGGCGTAGTGCGGGAGCGCGAACCCGAGGTACGCGCCGATCTTCGCGGCGTAGTCGGCGTCGCGCGGCACGCGCGGCACGTAGCGGTTCTGGTACTCGGTCGCCTCGGCGTGCAGCAACGGGTCGGCCGGGATTGCCGCGGTATAGACGTAGCCGTTGATCTGCTTCGCGATCCAGTCGCACGCGAACGGCGTGCCGAACCGCCGGAACATGTGGTCGCAGGTGAGCCACCAGCCGCCGATGTCGAAGAACATCGGGCTGACCGGGTTCGGGATGTGGAGGTCGTCGTAGATCCAGAAGAGCTCGCGCTCGCCCTCCTCCCACTCGATCGGAAACTCATCGTCGCCGTAGAAGCTGCCGAGGATTTCCTGCGTCTGCACCGCCATTCCGGAGGCCTCCTTCGAGCTGGACGGCGCCGATCATCGATCATCGATGATCGTTCGTCAAGTGGCGGTGATGCCGCCGTCCACGTTCAGGACGTGCCCAGTCACCCAGGCCGCCTCGGGAGATGCGAGCCAGGCGATCGCGGCGGCGACGTCCTCCGGCGCGCCGAGCCGGCCGAGCGGATACTGCGCCGGAAGCCGCTCACGAAGCTCGGCCCAGTTCGGCCGGTCGGTCTCGGCGAGCGCGGTCTCGACGATGTGCGGGCAGACGCAGTTGACGCGGATCCCGTGCGGTCCGTACTCGACGGCGAGGCTCTTCGTCAGCGCGATCACGCCGCCCTTCGCAGCCGCATACGGCGCGACCCCCGGCGCGGCCGTGTGCGCGAGCGTCGACGAGACGTTCACGATCGCGCGGTCGCCGTCGGTCTCGAGCATCCGGCGAAGCGCCGCGCGCGCGACGAGGTACGGCCCGCGGAGGTTGATCCGGATCTGGTCGTCCCACTGCTCGGGCTCGACCTCGTGGAGCGGCACGTTGCGGCGGATCGCGCCGGCGTTGTTGACGAGCACGTCGAGGCGCCCGAAGCGTTCGACCGTCGCGGCAACCATTCGCTCCGCGTCGGCCTCGTCGGCGTGGTCGCCGGCGACGGCGAGGCCGTCGATCTGGCGCGCGACCTCGTCGAGCGGCTCGGGGCGGCGGCCCGACACCGCGACCGAGTAGCCGTCGCGGGCGAGCCGGAGCGCCGTCGCGCGACCGATCCCGCTGCCGCCTCCGGTGACGAGTGCGGCCCTCACCGGAGCGAGCGTATCGGCCGCGCGAGACGCGTCCCGTCGCGGATATGCCTTAAGCGGTCAGCGCCGAGCAGATGGCGGCGGTGATGTCGTCGCCGCTCGAGCGGTTGCCGTGCGCGAGCACGAAGTCGGTGAACTCGAGCAGCGGGCTCCCGTTCGCCTCGAACCCCTCCACGACCCCGGTGACGATCGCCTGACCTGCATCCGAGGCGACGAGTCCAGGGACGTGACCAAAGAGACCGACGAACTTGCTCGTGAACGTCGAGCCGACCTGGGCACCGGCGCCGTAGTCGATGATCGTGACCTGGAACGGGAACGAGAACGAGTTGCCCGTCAGCGGGGCGCTGTAGGTGACGGTGCCGCCCCCGGAGGGGTCGATCTCCTCGACGAGCAGGCCCGCCTGGTTGTAGACGAGGGTCACGTTGAGTGTGGCGTCGAACGAGACGACGACGTCGGTCTGGCACGCGTCGCTCAGGAAGCCGCTGGGGAACGACTCGTGGATCTCGATGTCGAGGTGCTTCGCCTGCGCCGCCGTCACCGGTGCGGCGGCGACCAGCGCGAGTGCGGCGATCAGGACCAAGAGTCCTGGCAGTGACTTGATCATGGTTCGCTCCTTGTGTCGTTGCTACTGGCGAGCCAAGCGTCACCGCACGCCGGAACCAGCCGGTAAACGCCGGAGAAACGAGGCTGCTTTCGGGAGGCCGCAATCCGCACGGCGGCAATCGCCGTAGCCCGGGCGAGTGATTGACACGCGGACGCGGCCGCGCGATTGTGGCCGGGTCAAACCTTCGTCAGGGGAGAAGAACATGATTCACGCGTTGAGGCGGCCGCGGCGCGCGCTCCTAGCGTTGCCGGTCGCCTTTGCCACCCTTGTCCTCGTTCCCGCGGCCTTCGCAGAGGAAGGCGGGAGCGCCCGCGACAAGAAGGCGTTCTTCGACAGCCGGCAGTCGCCGGCGTCGCTGAAGGAGCTCCGCGGCCGCAGCCGCGCGCTTCCCGCCGCAGCCGCGGCGCTGAAGGACTCGCTCGGCGTCGAAGGCGTCGTCTCCATCGACCCGCTCACGTCGACCGCGCGCATGGTCGGCCGCACCGACGGGTTCCTCACCGGCCCGAGCGGCGCGAATGCTTCGTCGATCGCCCTCGGCTACGCGAAGAGCAACGCCGCAGCCCTCGGCCTCACGCAACAGGCGCTCGCCTCGCTCGAGCTCGCACGCGACTACGTCTCGATCGACGGCACGCACCACCTCTTCTACCGGCAGTCGATCAACGGTGTTGCCGTGTTCGGCAACGGCCTGAAGGCGAACGTCACGAGCGACGGCCGCCTGATCAATGTCCTCGGCTCGCCGGTCGCCGACACGTCGGCCGCGACGTCGTCCCCGGGCATCTCCCAGGGCGAGGCGATCGCGTCCGCCAAGCGCGACGTAGGCTTCGTCACCGTTCCGCTCCGCGGCGAGTCCGCGCAGCAGGTCTACTTCCGCACGGTTTCCGGCAACCGGCTCGCGTACCAGGCGATCGTCGGCTCCGGCTCGGAGCAGTACCTGACGGTCGTCGACGCGCAGACGGCGGCGATCCTCTACCGCCGCAGCCTCGTCAATTACGCGACCGGGCAGGTGCTCGACTACTACCCGGCCGCCCCCGCAGGCGGGACGCGCCACTCCGTCAGCCTCGACAAGTGGCTGTCGGCCGGCACGTCGAGGCTGACCGGGCCGAACGTCCACGTCTACTCCGACGTCAACGACTCCAACGACGCGCAGGCGACCGAGGAGACGGGCAAGGACTCGACTGGCAACTTCAACTAC
>DASXTR010000225.1:0-3329 GCA_036505325.1 Gaiellaceae bacterium | reverse complement strand
GAGCGCGAGGTGAACTCGTCCGTCGCCGCGGCGCCCGGGCCGACGAGCGGCGTCGCCCGCTTCCGCTTCAGCCACCAGTCGTAGTAGACGAGGCTCATCAGGCCGGCGGTGAAGCCGATCGCGAGCAGCGGCGCGAGCTCGACGACCTCCGACCACTCGTGCTCCTCGACGGCCTCCTCGACGGGCCCGACGCCGTGCGAGAGCACGTCCCAGAGCAGGAAGACGAGGATCCCGGTGGCGAACGCCGACAGGCCGGCGCGCATCGCGGGATGGGTGTTCCGGACCCGCCCGAGCGGTAGGCCGAGGAAGATCGTGAACCCGGCGATCGCGCCGAGAATGAGGGTCTGGGCGGTGCTCATGAGCTGTTGTAAGGGTCACCTTACACGACAGCCGCGCACTACGATGAACCACCATGGCGCAGGGCCACTCCGTCGACGAATACCTCGAGACGATCTACTTCCTCGCGTTCCCGATCGGCGAGTACCAGACCTCCGCGCCCGGCTCCCCCACGCTCGCCTCACGTGTCGCCGAGATGCTCGGCGTGTCGCGGGCCTCGGCCGGCGAGATGCTCAAGCGGCTCGAGGCGGACGGGCTCGTCGAGCGCGGAGAGCACAAGGAGGCGCTGCTCACCGCGAGCGGGCGCGAGCGGGCCGAGCGCGTGGTGCGGAAGCACCGGATCATCGAGCGCTTCCTCACTGACTTCATGGGCTACACGGCCGCAGAGTCGCACGTGCACGCCGACGAGCTCGGCGACACGTTCACCGACGACATGATCGTCCGCATCGACGAGCGGCTCGGGCATCCGGACCGCTGCCCGCATGGGTGGCCCGTCGACACGGAGGCCGAGCAGGCGGAGAACCGCGACCTCACGCCGCTGTCGGCGCTCGAGCCGGGGTCGCGCGCAACGATCGTCCGGCTCGCAGAGCACGACGGCGATCTCCTGCATTGGTTCTACGACGAGGGACTCGTCCCGGGAACCGAGATCGAGCTGCGGGCGGCCGAGCCGGCCGCGGGTCAGCTCCGCGTCGGCGTCAACGGCACCGAGAAGGCGATCGGCGAGAAGGCTGCAGCCGGGTTGTTCGTGCGTCCGGCGGCCTAGGTGGTCCAGTCGATCCGCGCGGCCCGGCGCGCGCTGCCGGAGAACGTGCGCACGCTCTCGTGGGTGTCGTTCGCGAACGATCTTGCGAGCGAGCTCCTCTACCCCATCCTCCCGCTGTTCCTGACGGTGACGCTCGGCGCGCCGGTGGCCGCGCTCGGCGTGATCGAAGGGCTCGCCGAGGGCGCCGCGGTCGGGCTCCGCGGCGTGGCGGGGTGGCTCTCGGACCGCTGGGGCGGCCGCCGCGTCGCGTGGGTGCGGGCCGGCTACACGCTCACGGCGCTCTCGCGCCCACTGCTCGCGGGAGCGCAGGGGTGGGGCTGGGTGCTCGCGGCACGCCTCGGCGACAAGGCCGGAAAGGCCGTTCGAACGGCGCCGCGCGACGCCCTCATCCGCGCTTCGACGCCGCGCGAGCTCGTGGGGTCCGCGTTCGGGTATCAACGCGCGTTCGACACCGCAGGGGCGGTCGTCGGCCCGCTCGTCGCGGTCGCGCTGCTCGCGTCGGGGGTGTCGCTGCGCACGGTCCTGTGGGTCGCCGCCCTTGCGGGCGCGCTGACGCTCGTCCTGCTCATGCGCATCCACGAGGCGCCCGCCGTCGAGGAGCGGAAGGAGACGGTCGAGGCGACCGAACGGCTCCCGCGCGGCTTCTGGTGGGCGCTCGGCGTCTGGTTCGTCTTCTGCCTCGGCAACTCGAGCGACACGTTCGTCCTCCTGCGCGGACGCAACCTCGGTCTCTCGTTCACGCTCGTCGTGCTGGCGTACGCCGTCTACAACCTCGTCTACTCCAGCCTCTCGTGGCCGCTCGGCGCGCTCTCCGACCGCGTGCCGCGCACGTGGGTGCTGGGCGGCGGCCTCGCCGTGTTCGCGCTCGTGTATCTCGGCTTCGCCGTGGCACCTGGGTCGTGGGCGGTGTGGCCGCTGCTCGCCGTCTACGGGACCTACGTCGCCGCAACCGAGGGCGTGGCCCGCGCGTGGGTCTCCGACTTCGCGCCGCAGCGGGCGCTCGGCACCGCGTACGGCGTGTTCGCGGCCGCCAGCGGCGCCGGCCTGCTCGTCGCAAGCGTCGTCGCGGGGGTCCTGTGGTCGTCGGTCAGCCCGAAGGCGCCGTTCGTGCTCGGCGCCGCCTCGGCGACCGTCGCGCTCGGGCTGCTGCTCGTCACGTCTCGCCGGGTCCGAACCGCACGATCACCTGCGTGAAGCCGAGCGAGCGCAGCATGCCCTGGAGCATCAGGCGCGTGTTCAGCTCGGCTCGGCGCAGGAGCCCGGAGTTGTCGCCGGCTGCCTTGCGCAGCTTCTCCTGCGACAGGAGGTAGAGCTTGCGATCGTTGTTCGCGTCCTCCCCGAAGACGGCGCCGACGCGGTCGAGGATGCCGCGGTCGCGGTCGTAGACGTAGCTCTTCTCGGGGTCGACGCGCACCTCGTCGAAGCGCGCGTGGGGCAGGTCGAGCTCGGCACGCAGGCGGTCGCGCGAGACGGTGACGTCGTTGCGGTCGAGCTGGTCGAAGTCGACGACGGCGTCGACCGACCCGACGGCGACGAACAGGTCGCGTTCGCCCTTCAGGAACGACGGGACGAACCGCGTGTCCTTCTCCACGTCCACGACGACCTCGAAGTGGCCCGACGCCGCGTGGTACTCCCCGAGGTTCGAGATCGTCTTCAGCACCGCCGGCCGGCTGCGGTCGATCGTGCGCTCGGTGAAGGGGTTGCCCCAGCTCGGCAGGAAGTCCTTCACCCAGCCGACCATGAAGAGGATGACGATCACGGCGAGGATTCCGGTCAGGAACGGCAGGAACGAGCGCCCGCGGTTGACGACGACCACGGGCGGCGCGCCGTGCCCGTCGCCGCCGGAGCGGACGACCGGATCCTCGCGGCGCGGAAGCCGGACGGGAAGCCTCATGCAGGACGGTTACCCGTCTGCGAAGCGCGGCGAACGCCCGCCTGCCGACCTTTGTGACAAGTTGTCACAAAGGCTGCTCGGCTACGCGAAACGGAGCGAGGCGGCGGAGCGCGCGAAAACCGGCGCGTAGCGGGCTTCAAGCGTCGGCAGCCTCGCGAAGGTGACGACGAAGCTCCGGCCGCCGTGCATGAACGCGGCTGCCGTGGGAGACGAAGCGCTGTTGTCGCCGTCCACCGGCACCAACCTTCGCTCTACTTCGTCGACGATCGCCTGGGCATGCTTCAGATCCTGTTCGAGCTGATGGGCGCGCCCTCTCAAGCATCGGGCGTCAGCCAT
>DASXTR010000224.1:0-21437 GCA_036505325.1 Gaiellaceae bacterium | reverse complement strand
CGCACCGCGAGCGAACGCCTCGACGACCGCCTGGGGCCGGTCGAAGTAGCCGTCTTCGCCGTTCCACGCGGCGCCGACGACGGAGGCGACGTCGAGCCCGGGCACGAGCGCCGCAACCTCGTCGGGCCCGAGGATGCGGCTCGGGATCCCGAGCTCGTTCTGCAGCGCGACGTTCGCCGTCAGCTCGGCCAGCATCTCGTCGCCGTGGGCGAGGAAGAGGTAGCCGGTCGCCTCGAGCCGAGCGTCCACGCGCCGCCCGAGGCGCTCGTCGAGCTCGCGGTAGAACCGCTGCGACTCCCGCGCGAGCAGGCAATTGACGCGAGTCCCCCACTGCGCGCGTACGCCGCCGGGCTGCACGCCGGACGCCCCCGCCGCGACGCCGGCCCGTTCCAGGACGACGGTCTCGATCCCGCGCTCGGCGAGAAAGAACGCGGTCGCAAGCCCGGTGATCCCGGCCCCGACCACCGCGACCTCGACGTGCTCGCCCATGCGCCACGATCGTATTTCGTGGACATGGCGGAGCCCCGGAGCCTCCTACTTCCACCGGCGGGACGTTAAGCTCGCGCCCGTTGCGGCCGACAACACGGTCGTGGCGACACTCGAAGACGTCCGCGATCAGCTGGGCCTGCGTGGCTTGCGCGCGCTGCTCTCGCGCCCGGAGATCGCCGAGCTGCCCGGTCTCCTCGCCGAGGGTGAGACGATCCTCGATGCAGTTCAGGGTTGGTTCGAGCGCTCGTGCGGGCTGCTCGTCGCCACCGACCGGCGGCTGCTGTTCGTCGACGAGGGCATGGTGTACGGCCGCAAGCTGGAAGGCCTGGTCTACGACCGCGTCGCCGGCCTGCGCTGCAAGACGGGGCTCCTGCTCGCGACGATCACGATCATCGGGCAGGGTACGAGCGTCGAGATCCGCGGTGTCGACGACGAGCGGGCGCAGGAGTTCTGCCGCCGCCTGTCCGGACTGCTCGGCGTCGGGCCGTCGACCGACGCCGCGGCGACGGCAGCTGAACCGGCGCCGGCGTCCGCGCGCGCTCTCCCGACCTTCGCAGACGTCGGCGGCATGGCCGAGCTGAAGCAGGCGGCCGACGACACGGTCGGCGTGATGCTCGCCTACGGTCACGAGTCCGACGCCTATCGCATCTCGTGGAACGGCATCCTCCTCCACGGCCCGCCCGGCGCCGGCAAGACGTTCTTCGTGCGCGCGCTCGCGGGCGAGTACGCGCTGCGGCTGGTCGAGGTCAGCGCCGCCGACCTCGTGGCCTCGGTGCGCGGCGAATCGGCGCAGCGCGTTCGCGCGCTCTTCGAGGACGCCGCCGCGCAGGCGCCGTGCATCCTCTTCTTCGACGAGTTCGACGCCGTGGCGCGCAACCGAGCCGACGCGGTCGATCCGGAGTCGCGGACGACGCTGACCGAGTTGCTCGTGCAGCTCGAGCGCTCGCACGACCACCGCGACGTGATCGTGATGGCGGCGACGAACGACGTCGACAGCCTCGACCCGGCGGCGATTCGCCCGGGCCGATTCGATCGCCGGATCGCGGTCGGGCTCCCGGACGAGGAGGCTCGCGCGGCGATCTTCGACGCCTGCCTGCGCGACCGCCCGGCTCAGGGCGTGGACAGCGCCGCCCTCGCGCGCCGCACCGAGGGTCTGACCCCGGCCGCGATCGAGCAGGTCGTCGACGTGGCCGCGCTGGCGAGCATGCAGGCCGGCGTGCCGATCACCCACAACGCAATCGCGAGCGCGCTCGCCGCGCGCGGCGGCCGCGATCGGCCGAGCGTCGAAGGCTGGAGCTGGGACCGCCTCGTCCTGCCGGACGCCGTCAAGGCGGAGCTGAAGGCCGTGCAGTCCGTCGTCGAGCAGCCGGAACGCGCGCGTGCGCTCGGCATCGACCCCCCGACCGGCCTGCTCCTGACCGGCCCGCCCGGGACCGGCAAGACGACGATTGCGAAGGTGCTCGCCGCCGAGGCGCGCTGCTCGTTCTTCCCCGTCTCCGCGGCGGACGTGACGAGCAAGTGGGTCGGCGGCTCCGAGGAGAGCGTGAAACGGCTGTTCGTACGCGCGCGCGAAGCTGCGCCGTCGATCGTGTTCGTCGACGAGATCGACGCGCTCGGGGCGACTCGCGGTGCGGACGGGGGCGAGGCGACCTACGACCGTCAGCTGAACCAGCTGCTGCAGGAGATGGACGGCCTCGCAGGCCGGCGCGGCGTCTTCGTCGTCGGCGCGACGAACCGGCCCGAGAAGCTCGATCCCGCGCTTGTGCGCGGAGGCCGCCTCTCGCGCACGATCGAGATCCCGCTGCCGGACGAGGAGGCCCGCCTTGCGATCCTGCGCGGCGCAACGGCGTCGATGCCCGCCGAGGGCGTCGACCTCGCCGTCCTCGCGGGTGCGACCCGCGGCTTCTCCGGCGCCGACCTGACGGCGCTCTGCCAGCAGGCGGCGCTCGCAGCGCTCGTGCGGACGAAGGACGTCTCGGCGTCGCCGACCGTCGGCGCGGGCGACTTCGACACGGCGCTGGCCGCGCTGCGGGAGTCCCGGGCGGCGGTCGCGGCATGAGCGGGATCTCCGTCCAGCTCACGGACGCCGACCGCCTCGACCCCGACGGGTGGATCGTGCGCGCCGAGTCCGATCTCTCCGCCTTCGCGCTCGGGGGCGTCAGCCGTGCGGTCGAGACGGGCTCCGTCTGCGTCCTGGCGGCGAGGTTCGAGCCCGGCTCGGCGCGCCTGACCCTCTACAAGCAGTTCGGGCGCGCGCGGCTGGAGGTCTCCGCCGGTAGCGCGGCCGATGCGAAGCGACTCGCGAGCTGGATCGCGGACACGCTCGAGACGACCGTGGTCGGAACCGCGACGCCCGCGTAGAACTCATTTCAGATTGAGGTCCTGAGTCGGCGGAAGCAGACGAGGCAGCAGCCGAGCGGCCGAGGCCGGAGCCGTGTTCGGTCTGGCGGCGAAAGCTCGCCCGCGGCCCACAAACGAGCCAGCAAGAGCGCGTGCAGTTCTGCGCACACACCCGCTCGCTGCCACTCGTCCAGGCGCCGCCAGCAGGTCACTCCCGAGCCGAAGCCGAGCTCCTCGGTAGATGCTGCCAGGCGATCCCGGTGCGCAACACGAACAAGATCCCCTGCAACGCTTGCCGATCGGGCAGCCGCTTACGGCCCGGACAGCGGAAGCGCCGCTCCTTCACCGGGAGCATCGGCTCGACAAGTCCCCACAGCTCGTCCGAAACGATCCACGGCGGAGCGGCCATCGGCCCCTCCCAGCTTGACGACGAATGCCGACGGCTCCGCGGAAGTGACACTGAAGCTGACCGGGCAACCGATCGAAAAGCTCCGGCCTGAGCAGCTACAGGACGTCCATGCGCTAGACCGCGTCGCCGAGCGCCGCGGCAACGGCGTCTCCTTCGGCCACCTCGCGAGCGGTTCCCCGGCGCGCCCGGCCGCGATCGAGCGGTGGGCGATGGCCGCTACTTGATGTTCGCGTCGTGCCTGCGAGCGGCTGTCAGGAGGTCGTCGACCGAGCCGCAGAAGGGGCAGGCGTGGACGAGGACGTTGCCACCCTCTGCGCCGACCACCGCGAGGAGGAGGCTGTCGGGCGAGAACGCCGCGTCCTCGGGCTCGAGCCCCGGTAGGCGGATGAGCTGCTTCCACGTCGCGACGTCCCAGATCCGGGCGGAGTCCCAGCTCGTCGTGGCGAGGAACCGGCCGTCGGGGCTGAACGCGACGTTCGTCGGCTCGGTCGCGTCGTAGAGCCTCGCGATCACGCGCCGGCTGGACAAGTCGAAGACGAGGTTCACGTAATCGTCGGTGGCGACGGCGAGCCGGCGACCGTCGGGCGAGAACGAGAAGGCCTCGGGCGTGCGGCCTCCGATCTTCAGCCGCAGCGACTTGCCGCTGCGGACGTCGTAGACGCGGACGCCGCCGTCGTTCCCGGCAATCGCAATCCGGTCGCCCGCGACGTCGAACGCGGCCTTCGTCGTGACGAATGCATCGTCGACTCGTTGGATGGTCCGGCCATGCCCCGTGTCCAGGTTCCACAGCCTGACCGTCCCGCCCTCGTCGGTGGTGACGGCCATGCGTCCATGGCCGCCGACGGCGACGCCGTTCAGTGAGGGCCCGTGGTGGACCAGGAGCCGGAGTGGCTTCTCCTTCGCGATGTCCCACACGATCAGCCCTCCCTCGTCGCCCGCAGTGACGAGCCGGCCGCCGGAGGCGAAGGCGAGATCGTTCATCAGCGGTATCGCGTCGTCGGGCAGGGGAGCGCTGCGCGTGAGCGCAGCGACGGCGTCGAGCCGGTGGACCAGCCTTCCCGTGCGGACGTCCCAGAGCCGCGCCGACGAGTCTGCATCCGCCGCCGCCAGCACGCGGCCGTTGGAGCTGAATGCAACGGCGGACATCCCGTCCTCCGAGCCTTTGAAGCTCGCCGCGCGCCGCACGACGTCCCAGACGCGAACCGTTCCGTCGGCGCCGGCCGTGACGAGCCGGCCTTTCCGGCCGTCGGGCCATACGTCCAGGACCGGCCCGCGATGCCCGCGCAGGATCGTCGCCGTGCCCTCATACGGGTCCCAGACGCGCGCGGTGCCGTCGTCACCGGCAGTGACCGCGAAGGAGCCGTCTCGGCTGAGGCCGAGCGAGTTGACGAAGCTCTCGTGGCCGGCAAGGGTCGTCGTCCGTCCGTCGCTGACCGACCACAGGACCGTGGTGAGGCCGTCGCTGACGAGGAGCGAGTCGTCGTCGGACCCGAACACCGCCCACGCGTCCCCGTTCACCTTCAGCTTCCCCACCGGCTTCCCGTCTCGCAAGCGCCAGAGCCGCAGCGCGCCCGAGTCGCTCGTCGCGAGCAGACGCGCGTGCGGGCTGATCGCAGCGTTCGCGATCTCGTCATCGCGGCCGCTCGGGTGGATCTCGCGCTTCGTCGCGAGCGTCCGCGCGTCGAGCACACGGACGCCGCCGTTGGGTGCCGCGACGACCAACACGCGCCCGTCCTCCGAGAACTCCGGGCTCACGGCGCCTATGACGTCTCGGGTCGCCGCGAGCTCGAGCAGCTTGCGGCGCGGCGAGACCGACCACACGCGCGTGACGGTGCCGTCCGAGGCGAGCGTGGCGACCAGGCGGGCGTCGGGGCTCACGGCGACGCTCGGCGACGTGTCCTCCTCCATCGCCGCGTCGGGATCCTTCTCCGTCGGGAGCCGTGCAACGAGGCGCCGTGTGTGGAGGGCGAACACGCGCACGATTCCGTCCCGGCCGACGGTCGCGACCACCGGCGCGTTCGCCGCGAACGCGGCAGCGCCAATACCGGCAGGGTGGTCGGGGAGGGAGCCCGCCGGCGTCGTCGCGGGCAGGCGCCACAGGCGGACGGTGCCGGTATCGGCGTTGCCGGTGAGCGCGAGTCGGCCGTCGTGGGAGACGGCGGTCGTCGCGGCGCCGCGCCCCGTGCGGACGACGGCGGTCACGCGCGACTCGACGAGCGACCGCCGGAGCGCGTGGACCGCCTCCGGCGTCTCCGCGACCAGAACGCTACGGCGCGCGAGGGCGACGCTGCGCGCGGGGTCCTCGTTCAGGCCGGCAAGGGCAGCGCTCGCGAGCGCGCGCGAGGTCGCGATTCGCTCCTGGTCGTTGGCCTCCTGCGTCTTCCGGGTCGCGACGAAGGTGGCGCCGACGGCCACGAGGAGCAGCGCTCCGAGCGCGCCGGCGAGAGCGCGGAGACGGCGCGCACGCTGCCGTGCCTGTTCGAGCTCCGTCTGCTGCGCCGCGCGGCTTGCCTCGAGGAACTCGCGCTCGAAGTAATTCAACGCGTCGTCGTTCTCGGCTTGCCATTCGAGCGCCTCGGCGAGCCGCGCGCCGCGGTAGAGCGCCGCCTCCTCGCGACGGTGCCGCGCCCACTCCTGCGCTGCCTCGGTCAGGCGGCGGTGGATCCGGAGGTCGGCCCGGCTCGCGTCGACCCACTGCCGCAGCTGCGGCCACCCGCGGATCAGCGCCTCGTGCGCGACCTCGACGACCTCGCCGCCAAGCGCGTCGTCGCGTGACGTCGTGAGCAGCCGCGCGTCGACGAGCACTCGCAACACCGGGTCGACGGACGCGTCTCCGGTGCCGCCCTCGAGCTCGGTGCGCCCGGCCCGGCGCCTCGTGTCCTCCGTGCCCTCGCCCGGCTGCGTCAGCCGCAGGAACGTTCGCCGCGCCACCTCTTGCTCGCTCGGTGCGAGCGACTCGAGCACCTCGTCCGCGCGCTTCGCGAGCGCGCCCTGCACGCCGCCGCTCTCGCGGTAGCCCTCGAGCGTCAGCATTGCGCCGCGCCGCCGCTCCCAGAGCTCGAGCAGGGCGTGCTCGAGGAGCGGCAGCGACCCCGGCTGGCCTGCGACGTCCTCGACGATGGTCGCGACGAGGCCCGGCTCGAGCTCGAGTCCCGTACGGCGCGCCGGCTCCTCGATCGCACGCAGCAGGCCCTCGTCGCCGAGCGGGCTGACGAGATACTGCGAGGCAAGCTGCTGTGCGAGCTCCGGGTACGCGCCGCAGCGGTGGTAGAAGTCGGCGCGCATCGCGAGGACGACGACGGTCCTACCGCCGGGGATCGATGCGGCGTGGAGGAGGTTCGCGAGGAAGGCACTGCGCTCGTCCTCGTCGAGGCAGAGCGTGAAGAGCTCCTCGAACTGGTCGACGACGAGGACGAGCCGCGCGTCGGCGTCCTCGTCGGCGAGCGCGGCCGAGGCGGCGAGGTGCAGCGTGCGGGCGTCGCCGCGGAGGCCGTCGAGGGTGCTCTGCATCGCGCCGTCGCCGCCGAGGCGGAGCAGGCGCGCGGCGAGCGCCTCGAGCGGGTGTGGGCCCGGCCGGAAGAGCCCAATCTGCCACGAGTCGCTTCCGGACAGCGCGCCGCGTCGCAGAGCCGGCACGAGGCCGGCGCGGACGAGGGAGGACTTGCCGCTCCCCGAGTCGCCGAGCACGGCGAGGAAGCGCGTGCCCTTGAGCTTCTCGAGCAGCCGCTGGACGTCGCTTTCTCGCCCGAAGAACAGGTCGGCATGCTCCTCGTCGAACACCTGCAGGCCGCGGTACGGCGGCTCGCCCGGCGTCGGCTCGAGCGGCATCTCCGGTCCCGGCGGGATCCCCTTGACGGCGCTGATCAGCGCCTGCAGCGCCCGCGAGTCATCGAGGCCGCGCCGGTAGTCGACCCACGTTCGCATGCGGAGAAACGGCAGCAACCCGGCCGCGTCGAACGGTTCCGGCAGGCCGGGGAGGAGGACGAGGAAGAGCCTGAAGTCGGAATCCTTCGCGGCGCGGTCGAGGGCGAGCGCCACCTCCTGGTTCGCCCAGGCGCCGAGATCGGAGGGCCCGACGACGACCGCGCACGACCGGGAGGCGAGCAGTCCTTCGGCGAGCCCGTGCTGCCAGTCGGCGCCGGGGACGAGGCACCAGGCGTCGAGCCACGGCTCGATGCCGGCGCGCTTCAGCTTCTCGGCGAGCCGCGTGACGATCGCCTTGTCGCGGCTGTTGTGCGAGAGGAAGACGTCGAACTGCGACGTCCCCTCCTCGCCGGGCGAGGCCGGTTCGCGTTCGCTCAGCACCGGTCCACCCGGGCGCCGTCGGCAGGCGTCGTGCAGCGCGTGGTGGGCAAGGGCAAAACCTCCTCGAGGCCTGGCGCCGCACCTTCGACCCCGTCTTCGTCGTCCACGAGTGACGATGCGCCGCGGGCTCGACGCTGTCAAGAGCCCGTGCGTGGAGACGACCGGCGCGCTACTCGGCGTCGACCGCGGCAGCATGAGCTGCGGCGCGGGCGGCGATATGGATCAACTGCAGGATCTCCTCGTGGAGCACGAACAACGCCCACACGCGCTGCGCCCGCAACCAGAGGATGTGCCCGAGCGCGGGCGCCGCAGGCGCGCAAGCGCGTGCGCGGCTCAGGCGCCGGTCGACGACCTCCAGGGAGCCACCTTCGACGACTGCGTGGGCACGATCGTGACGTGGGCCTCCGGCGGCGTCGTGCGCGTCTACGAGTGCGACGCCTGCGGCGACCTGCGCACGCTCGAGCGGCAGGCCGACGCGCGGATCACCCTGCCGCTCACGCCCGCCGAGCGTCGGCGCTACGGCCCTCTAGGTTCCGCTCACAACGCGACCTGCTCGCCGGTCGTCGCCGCATGCCACAGCGCGCCGAGGGCGCACGCCTGCCCGACGGCGCCGTCGCGGGAGAGGAGCAGCTCGCCGGTGTCGCGGATCGCGGCGCTCACCTTCTCGAGCTCGAAGCGGTACGGGTCGGCGCGTTCTCTATCTCGATGCGCTCGACGCCGTCGTCGCGGCGGAGCTCGATCCCGGGAGACTTGCAGTGCCACGGGTCGTCCACGAACAACGACCCTCTCCCATCGCCTCGAGCGCGTCGCGCTCAGTCAGCGCGGTCTCGCGGTCGAATACGCCGATCACCGTCCCCGGGAAGCGCAGACCACGAGCCGTCGCCGCGGACTGGGCACCCTACGGCGTCAACGTGAACGCGATCGCGCCCGGCGTCTTCCTCACCGATCCGAACCGGCGCTGGTTCGACGAATGCCCGGAGCTGAAGGAGACGATCGAGAGCATGGTGCCGATGGGCCGGCTCGGGGAGCCGGCCGAGATCGCGCCGCTCGCCCTCTACCTCGCCAGCGACGCGTCGAGCTTCATGACCGGCGCCGTCATCGTGATCGACGGCGGCTACACGCTCTGGTGATCGCGCCTCGCGCTACGGGACGTCGGTCACGACCTCACACGCTTCCGTCCCAACAGTCTCAGCGGTGTCGTTTCCGGGACCGCCGTCGCACGCATCCGCGGTGCCGGGTCCGCCGAGCATCGCGTCGTCGCCGCGCTCGCCGGCGACCTGATCGCCGTTGCCGGCGCCGCCGAGCAGGTTGTCGTCCCCGTTTCCGCCGCGGACGACGTCCGTGCCGGGGCCGCCGGCGACCGAGTCGTCGCCGTTCCCGCCGGCGGCCTCGTCGTTGCCCTCCTGAGAGTGGATTTCGTCGTTGCCGTTCCCGCCGTCGATCACGTCGCCGCCGCCGCCGGCGCAGATCTCGTCGTCGCCGTTCCCGCCCAGGATCACGTCGCTGCCGGCGCTGCCGAGGATCACGTCGTCGCCGTTGGTGCCGACGATCGTTCCCGAGCCCGTGATCGTCGGCGAGGCGCAAGGCGGGCCTTGCTGCACGCCCGCCGCAGGCGCGACGAGGACGATCCCGCCGGCGACGGCCGAGGCGGCTACCGCTGTCAGCTTCGCGAGCATCACTCACCCTCCGTTCGATCGCTTCGGGCCGATCGTGCGCCGCCGGCGTAAGAGGCAGGTAAGACCGCCCGAAAAAGGCGTCAAGAATCAGCCGGCGGCATCCGCGGCAAATGCGCGGTGAGGAGCGCACCGCCGCCCGGCGCCCGCTCGGCGCGAACGGCGCCCCCATGCGCCGACACGACCTGCGCGACGATCGCGAGCCCGAGTCCGGAGCCGGGTCGGGTGCGCGCGCCGACCCCCCGGTAGAAGCGCTCGAACACGTGCGGAAGGTCCGCGTCTGCGATGCCCGGACCGTGGTCGCGAACGTGAAGCGTGCTCTCACGGAGCCTGACGTCGACGCGGCCGCCCTTTGGACTCCATTTCGCCGCGTTGTCGACGAGGTTGCTGACCGCGCGTGAGATCGAGTCGCGCGCGCCGAGGACGGTTGTCGGTTCCAGGTCCGTCGCGAACTCCAGCTCCGGATAGTGCTGACGCATGCGTCGGATCGTCTCGTCGACGACCTCGTCGAGCGCAAGCGGCGTACGCTCCGGCTCGATCAGCTCCTCGCGTGCGAGTTCGATCAGCTGGCTCACGAGCATCGTCAACCCGTCCAGCTGCTGGAGCACATCGGAGACGAGCTCGTCCCGCTCAGCCGCGTTGCCCGAACCGAGCGCGAGGAGCTCGACGTTCGCGCGCAACGACGCGAGCGGCGTCCGCAGCTCGTGCGAAGCGTCGGCGACGAGCTGCCGCTGAGCGCGTCGAGCCCGCTCGACGGTTTGAACCAATCCACCCAGCCGGTCGAGCATTGCGTTGAAGCTCGCCGCCAGCGACGCGAGTTCGTCGCGGCCGCGCGCCTCGATCCGGTACTCGAGATCACCGGTGCGGGCGATGTCCTCGGCTCCGCGCGTCAAGCGCCGCACGGGCCGAAGCGCGGCTCCCGCGACGAGCAGCCCGACAACGGGCGCAGCAAGGATCCCTGCACTCGAGACCGCGATCAAAACCAGCAGAAGGCGGTGGAGCGTGTCCTGGACGGACTCGAGCGATTGCGCGAGCTGCAGCGCCCGGCCGTTGCCTGCGGCGACCGTCAGCACTTGAAGATGATCGTCCTCGAAGCGCACTTTCTCCAACGCGGAGCTGCGGGTCCCGGCCGCCACCGCCCGAGACTGGGACGTGATCGGGTACCGCAGCCTCGGATAGCGGGCGGCGAGGACGCGACCGTCCGCCGCGATCAGCCGCGGCAGCGTCGGCGGCTCCGGCGCCTGGCGGCCCCCGAGCGGGCGCAGCTCCCGAACGTTCGTGAAGCCGCGAGCCACGTGGATCGCGGCCCGCGCCCGCAGCTGGTCAGCGACGTCATCGTGAAGCTGCCGGTGGACCATCACGTAGACACCGCCCGCAGCTCCGACGACGGCGAGCGCCGTTCCGGCGGCGCTCAACAACGCGAGTCGCCGGCGAAAGCTCACGGCCCGCGGAGGGCGTATCCGACGCCGCGAATGGTGTGCAGCAGACGCGGCTCGCCGCCTGCTTCGGTTTTCCTTCGGAGATAGCCGATGTACACCTCGAGCGACTTCGACGAGGAGCCGAAGTCGTAACCCCAGACGGCGTCGTAGAGCGTGCTTCGCGCCAGCACCTGTCGGGGGTGAAGCAGGAACATCTCGAGCAGCGCAAATTCCGTCGCGCTGAGGTCGAGCATGCGGTCTCCCCGCCGGACCTCACGCGTACTCGGGTCGAGGACGAGATCGGCGTAATGGAGCGTCCGCGGCGCGGCTTCGGCAGAGGTCCGGCGCAGAAGCGCCCGCACCCGCGCGAGCAGCTCCTCGACCGCAAACGGCTTCACGAGGTAGTCGTCCGCTCCCGCCTCGAGCCCATCGACACGGTCAGGGACGGTCGCCCGGGCGGTCAACATGACGACAGGGGTGACGTCGCCGCCGGTACGCATCCGACGGAGGACCTCGAGGCCGTTCGGAGGCGGCATCGCGACGTCCAGGACGACGAGTGCGAACTCCTCGCTCCCGAGCGCGTCGAGGGCTTCCCGTCCGCCCTCGGCCAGTGCAACCTCGTAGTCCGCAAGCCGAAGTACGCGTTCCACCGTCCGCCGCAGTGCGGGATCGTCGTCCACGACCAACACACGGGTCCGAGACACCCATGCTGGTTATACGGTCGCAGCGAGAGAAGCTCAAGGATCGGGCCGCGATTTTGTCGGGTTGGCGTCTTCGCCTTCAACCGCGGCGGGCTTCGGCGGCGACCGGCAGCGTTCTAGTAGGAACGCGGCATCCCGAGAACGTGGTGGCCGAGGTATGCGAGCACGAGGTTGTTCGACACCGGCGCGACGCGATAGAGGCGCGTCTCACGGAACTTTCGCTCTACGTCGTACTCCTGTGCGAACCCGAAGCCGCCGTGCGTGTCCAGGCACACGTTGGCGGCTTGCCACGACGCTTCGGCCGCCAGGTACTTCGCCATGTTCGCCTCGGCGGCGGCCGGCTCACCCTGCTCGTACAGCCACGCCGCCTTGTACCGCATCAGGTCCGCCGCCTCGATCGCAGCGTGCGCCTCTGAGATCGGGAATTGGACGCCCTGATTCGCTCCGATCGGCCTGTCGAAGACGACGCGGTCGGTGGCGTAAGCTGAGGCGCGCTCGACGAACCACCGGCCGTCGCCGATGCACTCGGCCGCGATCAGGATCCGCTCGGCGTTCATCCCGTCGAGGATGTGGCGAAACCCCTGGCCCTCTTCGCCGACCAGGTTCTCCGCCGGGACATGAACGCCGTCGAAGAAGACCTCGGTCGTCGAGTGGTTCATCAGCGTTCGGATGGGGCGGATCGTCATCGTGCCCGCCGCGACCGCAGCCTTCATGTCGACGAGGAACGTCGACAGTCCCTCCGTGCGTTTCGCGCCTTCCGCAGTCCGCGCGAGCAGCAGCATGAGGTCGGACTGCAGCGCGCGCGACGTCCAGATCTTCTTCCCGCGGATGACGTAGCCGTCCGGCACGCGCTCCGCGCTCGTCCGGATCCGCGTCGTGTCGGAGCCGGCGTCCGGCTCGGTCACCCCGAACGCCTGGAGCCGCAGCTCGCCCGCGGCGATCGCCGGCAGGTACCTGCGCTTCTGCTCGTCGGCGCCGTGCCGGAGGATCGTTCCCATTGTGTACATCTGCGCGTGACACGCGGCGGCGTTGCCGCCCGAATGGTTGATCTCCTCGAGGATCACCGACGCGGCCGTGAGCCCGAGGCCGGCGCCGCCGTACTCCTCCGGGATCAGCGCAGCCAGCCATCCCGCCCGCGTCAGCGCGTCGACGAACTCCGTGGGATACGTATCCGGCTCGAGCGAGCGCCAGTACTCGCCCGGGTACGACGCGCAGAGCTCGGCGACGCCGCGCCGGATCTCCGTCAGCTCCTGGCCGGGCGCGAAGTTCACTCCACGGACGCTATCGCTACGATCGCCGCCAGTGGCTGCCACGGTCGGATTCGTGCACACGGTGCTGACGCTGGCGCCGACGTTCAACGCGCTCGCCGACGAGCTCGTGCCCGACGCGGAGCGCTTCCACATCGCCGACGAGAGCCTCCTCGGCGTCACGCGACGGACGGGGTCGTTGACGCCCGCGACGCGGCGACGCGTCCTCGGCTACGTCGAGTCGGCGGCCGAGGCGGGAGCCGATCTCGTCGTCGTGACGTGCTCGTCGATCGGGCCGGCCGTCGACGCGAGCCATGAGTTCGTCGACGTCCCGGTGCTGCGGATCGACGAGCCGATGGCGGACGAGGCCGTCCGGATCGGATCACGCGTCGGCGTCCTCGCGACGCTCGCTACGACGCTGGAGCCCACAGCGGAGCTGGTCGAGCGGCGCGGCGACGGTGTCGAGGTCGTGTCCCATCTCTGCGACGGGGCGTTCGACGCGCTGCAGGCCGGTGACCTCGAGCGGCACGACGAGCTCATCCGCGAGGGGCTGCGCGAGACGGCGAAGGACGTCGACGTGATCGTGCTCGCGCAGGCGTCGATGGCGCGCGTCGTCGACGCGCTGCCGGAGGAGGAGAAGACGGTTCCGGTGCTCTCGAGCCCGCGGCTCGGGATGCAGCGCGTCGCCGAGCTCCTCGCTCAGCGCGGCTGACGCAGCTCCGCGAGCTGCTCCGGCGTGAGCGGCCGCGTCGGCAGCCCGTCGAGCAACAGGACGAGCTTCGCCGTCTCCTCGATCTCCTCGATCGCGCTCGCAGCCGCATCGAGCGACGGGCCTGCGACGATCGGGCCGTGGTTCGCGAGCAGGAGCGCGTGGTTGTCGCGCGCGCGCCGCCGCACCTCATCCGTGAGCGACGCGTCGCCCGGGCGGCCGTACGGGACGAGCGGGAGGCGGCCGACGCGCATCACGTAGTACGGCGTCAGCGGCGGCAGGACGTCGTCGGGATCGACGCCGTCCATGCACGCGACGGCGACGGCGTGCGTGGAGTGGAGGTGGACGATCGCCTGCGCATCGAACCGCTCGGCGTACATCGCGAGGTGGAGCCACACCTCCTTCGTCGGCGGGTCGCCGTCGACGTGGTTTCCGTCAGCGTCGAGCCGCGACACGCGCGCCGGATCGAGCGCCCCGAGCGACGAGTTCGTCGGCGTCATCAGGAAGCCGCCGTCGACGCGCGCGCTGATGTTGCCCGAGGTGCCCGGCGACAGGCCGCGCGCGAAGAGCGACCGGCCGTGGGCGGCGATCGCCTCGCGGAGCTCGCCTTCGTTCACGCCGCCAGCGCCTCGAGGAAGAAGTCGGGCCCGCCGAAGTTCCCCGACTTCAACGCGAGCGCGAGCGGGGGGTCCCCGAGCGAGGTCATCCACGGCACGCCGGGCGCGATCTCGCGGCCGACGGCGAGCGCACGCACGCCGAGCGCCTGCACGACGGCGCCGGAAGTCTCGCCCCCGGCGACGATCAGCCGGCGCGCGCCGGCGGCGACGAACCGCTGTGCGAGCTCGCCGAGCAGCGTCTCGATCCGCTCGGCCGAGCCGACCCGCTCCTGGGCGTGCGCCAGCTCTTCGGGCGGCGCGGTCGAATACACGAGGACAGGCCCGTTGCTGAGATCGATCGGTAGCGCGTCGACCGACGTGTCGACGTCCACCTTGATCGCCTGGTAGCGCTCCGCCATGCGCCGCACCTGCTCCTGCGTCGCGGTCGAGCAGCTCCCGGCGAGGACGACGGCAGGCCCGGGCGGTGGCGTCTCTGCCTCGACCGCATGCGGAGATACGCCGAAGTTGGCGGGCAACCCGAGCGCGATGCCGGCGCCGCCCACAACGAGCGGCAGCCCCGCGCACGCCGCGCCGATCGCGCGCAGGTCGTCGTCCTCGACGGCGTCGGCGATCGCGTACGACACCCGAAGCTCGTCGAGCCGCGAGCGGATCGCCTCGCGCCCCGCGCGAACGACAGACAGGGGGACGAGCCCGACGCGCCGCTCCGTCTGCCGGCCTAGGAACCGGACGAGGTCGGAGTCGGTCATCGGCGTCAGCGGATGGTGCGCCATCGAGGACTCGGAGAGCAGGCGGTCGCCGACGAATAGGTGTCCCTGGTAGACCGTCCGCCCGTTCGTCGGGTACGCGGGCGTTACGACCACCACGTCGGCGCCGACCGCGTCGGACAGCGCGTCCGCGACCGGCCCGATGTTTCCCTCGGGCGTCGAGTCGAACGTCGAGCAGACCTTGAAGAGGATCTGCTCCGCCCCGAGCTCCCGCAGCCACGCGAGGGCGTCCGTCGACGCGGCGACAGCCTCGGCGACTGGCGCCGTCCGCGACTTCAGCGCGACGACGATCGCGTCGACCTCCGGCAGCTCGACCTCGCGGGCGACGCCGATCGTCTGCACGGTTCGCATCCCCTCCGCCGCCAGGACGCTGCAGAGGTCGGTCGCGCCCGTGACGTCGTCGGCGATCGCGCCGATCAGCGGTGCGGCTCCCATGGCGCCCGATGCTAGACGCCGGCCGGGGTCGCGAGCTCATTGCGTGTGGAGGATCGCCCACACCAGCACCACGAGGTAATAGAGAACGATCGCGGCGACGACCGTTCCGATCGCGAGCAGGACGTTACGCGATTTTCATCGGCGCTACGCGCACGATCCGCTGAAGGCGAGCACCGGGTGCAGCTCGATTCCGTTCGGTGCCACGCCGCGCCGGCCGTGCAGTGCGTCGAAGAAGCCGACGCCGGTGATCGTCGTCGTGCCGCGCAACGTGCGGAACGAGCTCGACGCAGGCCCGCACGCGCGGACGAGCGCCTCCCGCGCCGCGCGCATCTTCGCGCGCAGCGGCGGCCTCGTTGTCAGGGCGCAGTAGTCGGCGGGGAACTCGACGATCATCCTCGCGCCCGATGCGGGGTCGGCGACCACGAGGTGGATGTCGCTGTCATCTTCCTGCACGAACTCGACGAGCCGCGCGCGGATCGTGTAGAGCGTCGTCTCGGCTCCGCGCTGCCGCGTCGTGTACGCGAGCCCGGCCGGTGAGGTCAGGCGGGCGAGCTGCGGAATCGTCGTCCGCTCCGACGGCAGCCGCTCGTCGAGGTACGAGGTGCAGTAGAGGCTCTGCGGCCCCCACGGGTAGGTGTGGTGGTCGGAGGGGCACTGGTGCCGCAAATGGCAGGGATCGCTGTGCGACGCGCCGCCCTGCGCGAGCTACGCAGCGCCGGCCGCGACGGCGAAGACGCCGAGCGCAGCCGCAACACGCGCATGCGAAAGGTGCGCCACAGGGTTCCGACCGTACGGCGTTCGCAACGACGAAACAGGTGCCGCCCGGCCGATCTCGGGTCGCGGCAGGACCTATCCGGCCGGGCCCGCAGGCCCGGCCGGACGGCGGCTGTCTCGTCAGCTCGTCTTCGCGCCTGCGTGGATCTCGCCGCGCCAGGCGCCGCTCGCGAACCCCTGGCTCTCGATCAGCTCCTTGAACCGCTCGAGGTCGCCGCGAACGCGCCGCGCGTCGATGCCTGCCGCCGAGCCTGCGCGCTCGAGCGCGCCTTCGGCGACGTAGCTCATCGTGAGGTGGATCCGCGTGCGCCCGGTGCCGGCCTCTTCGAACGTCACGGTGCCGCGGGTGCGCTTGCCGTCGGCGGACTCCCAGGTGATGCGGCGGTCGGGCTCCTGCTCGACGATCTTCGCGTCCCACTCCGCCTTCCTCCCGGCGACGGTCGCGGCCCAGTGGAGGAGCGTGTCGTCGAGCTGGCGAACCTCGTCGACGCCCTCCATGAACGCCGGGAAGTCCTCGAACTGCGTCCACTGGTTGTAGACCTCGGTCACCGGCACGTCGACCTCGATCTCCTCGACGACCGCCGCCGGAGCGCGGCCGCCTGCGGTCTCCTTGCCGCGTCGGAGCAACGCATGCACCCGTTCGCGCACGCTCTCGATGTTCATCGCCGCCGTGACGGCGCCGAACCCCGCGAGCACGAGCATCAGGTTGCGCAGCTTGTGGCTCCGATTGCGATCCGCGCGGCGTTGCGCCTTCTGAAGCTGCGCCGCGACTTCGGCGATCTGCGCGCGAAAGACCGGATCGGCGGCGAGCCGGCGCCCGAGCCCGACGTAGCCCGTCTGCCGCTTCGCCCGCTCGCGAGCAGCGATCGCCGCCGCGAGCGCGGCGAGCGTGCGGTTCCTCACCTTCTCGTCCTCGATCAGCTGGCCGCCGTAGTCGGCGACCACGCCGCCCGTGCGCTTACGTCCAAACATCGACCCTCCTCGGAATGGGTTCACAACGACTGACGGGCCCCCTCCTTCACATGTTCGGTTCGAACCGGGGCCAAACCCCTCAGCCTGTGAGCGCCCTGAGGAACGCCTGCGCGATGACGCCGTAACCGGCCGCGTTGGGATGGAGGTCGGGCCCGTGGGGCGGCGGCACGCACAACCACGTCCACTGGCACACGCGCAGGACGTCGAGCGGGAGCCCGTCGACGACCGTCGTGTCGGTCGCCGAGAACGCGCTCTCGACGTCGGCGACGGGATCGCCCGCCGCCGCGTAGATCCCTTCGAGCAGGTCGTTGAAGGCGACGAGGGCGTCGACGCGGTCCTGGAGCGAGCCGGGGTCGCCGAACCACTCGGCGAAGCTCGGGTTGTAGTAGCTCATCCCGACGATCGGAACGTCCGGCCCGGCCGCTGCCCGCAGCGCGCCCAGGATCGCCGGCAGGTTCGCCTGGATCGCGGCCACGCCGCCGCCGGTCGGCGAGAGGACGTCGTTGCCGCCGATGTCGAGCGTCACGAACGCGACCTCACCGCGGTGTGCGCGCAGGAACGACTCGGCCGCGCCGAGCTGCGAGCCGGCGGCGAAGCCGACGCCGCACCACGGCGAGCCGGCGATCATCGTGGTCGTCGTCTCGCCGCCGCAGCCGAGCTTGACGAGCCGCAGCTGCTCGTACCGGCCGCGTTCGAGCTTCAGCAGCTGGTCGGCGTAGCCCTGGTTGTAGCCCGGGAACCCGAGCGGCGACCACGGCCCGCCGATCGGCTGGTAGCCCTGCGCGAGCGAGTCGCCGAGCGAGAGGTAGTACTGCGTCTTGTCGGCCGCCGCGGCGGGCGACGCTGCGAGCAGCGCGACGATCGTGGTGAGGAGTAAGAGACGAGTACGCATTTCGGTCACGTCAGCGCGGCGCAGAACGCGGCGCGGTCGAGCTCGTCGAATGGGTTGCCGTGGAAGACCTGCGGCTCGGGTGGCACGATCGAGTCGCGCTCGTATCCGCCGTAGACCGTGATCGTCCTCCCGCCGGGCAGCGTGTACCGCGCCTTCAGCCCGTGGTCCGTGAAGACGATCTCCGGGCTCGCGGTCTCGGTGAAGTGCGAGATCCGCCGCAGCGTGTGGCCGTTTCCGGTCGCGGTCCCGTCGCCGGCGATGTGCGCGACGGCGCGCGGCGGGTTGTCGAAGAAGTAGATCGTCCCGCTGAGCTCGTAGACGATCTCGACGTCGAAGTCGCAGCGGGTACCCGCCGGGAAGAAGTTCTCGACGGTGAAGTCGAACGTGCAGGCCCCGGGCCCGGGCACGAGCGCCGGGTCGTCGAGGCAGCGGTCGAAGGGCTGGGCCGCCGTCGACGGGCCGGCCGCAACGAGGACGGTCGCGGCGGCAAGGACGGCTGCGATCCAGATGGCTTTCACGGCGCACCTCCTGTTGAGCGTCATGCGTCGAAGGTACGAAGCGCGCCGCCGCGTGTCGTCGGGGGCATCCCCGGAAAACACGGGTCCGCGTAAGGGAGCGCCCCGATGCATGCGCCGCGGGCCTCTGCCACAGTTGTCGCGTGGGCAGGTCAGTCCTCATCGTCGACGACCACGCCCCGTTCCGGGCTGCCGCGCGCAAGCTCCTCGAGGCGGCCGGCTTCGACGTGGTCGGCGAGGCGGCCGACGGCGCGGAAGCGCTGGCAGCGGTCGCTCGGCTCCGTCCGCAGATCGTCCTGCTCGACATCCAGCTGCCCGACATCGACGGCTTCGCGGTCGCGCAGCGGCTTGCCGGCGACGGGTCTCCGCCCGCCATCGTGCTCACGTCGAGCCGCAGCGTGTCGTCGTTTCGACGGCGGCTGGCCGCGAATCCCGCCTGGATGTTCATCGCGAAGAGCGACCTCTCGGGCGAGACGCTGACCGCGGCGGTCGCCGGCTGACCGCGGTCCTCGACCTGGCGGTGGGCTGCGTCCTGACCGGGTGCGGCGTGGTCGCATGGCAGCGCCGGTCGGAGAGCCGGGTCGGGATGCTCATGACGCTCGCCGGCCTCACCTGGTTCCTCGGCACCGTGGCGCAGCCGGCCGTCTTTCTCCACCGCGGGCCGCTCGTCCACCTCCATCTGACGTACCCGACCGGGCGCGTGCGGAGCCGGCTCGCGGGCGCCGTGATCGCGGCCGCGTACGTGTACGCGCTCGTCGAGCCGCTCGCGCGGTACGACGCGCTGACGATCGCACTCAGCGGGGTCGTCGCGCTCACCGCGGGGCGTCTCTTCCTCGGCAGCTCGGGCCCGGCGCGCAAGGCCGGCGGTCCGGCCCTCGCTGCGGCCTTCGCGTTCGCGGCCGTGCTCGCCTTCGGCGCCATCGCACGGCAGGTCGGATGGGACGCTGACGTCGTTCTCGTCACGTACGACGTCGTGATCGCGTGCGTGGTCGTCGGCCTGACGGTCGATCTGCTCCGCGGCCGCTGGGCCGATGCGGTCGTCACGGGGCTCGTGGTGGACCTCGGTGCGGCGGGCGAGGTCGGAACGCTGCGCGCGAAGCTCGCGCGGGCGCTCGGCGATCCCTCGCTCGTCGTCGGCTATCGGCTGCCGGAGACGGGAGCGTTCGTCGACGACGCCGGCCGCGCCGTCGAGCTGCCGCCGGCGGGCTCCGGGCGAGTGACGACGCCGATCGACGACGGCGGCGAGCGCGTCGCCGTCCTCGTGCACGACGAAGCGCTGGTGGCGGACCGCGCGCTCGTCGAGTCGGTCGCCGCCGCGGCGCGAATCGCCGTCGCGAACGCCCGGCTCCAGGCCGAGGTGCAGGCACGCGCAGCCGAGCTCGAGGCGTCTCGCCGGCGCATCGTCGAGGCCGCCGACGCCCAGCGGCGGCTGCTCGAGCAGGAGCTTCGCCAGGGCGCGGAGCGCCGGCTGGAGAACGTCGCGGCGCTCCTCACTGACGCCCGCCGGGCCGGCGGCGGCGAGGCGATCGGAGCGCTCGAGACGGAGCTCGACGAGGCCCGGCGCGAGCTGCGCGAGTTCGCGCACGGAGTGCACCCGGCGGCGCTGACGGACGGCGGCCTGGTCCCCGCCCTCGCGCTCCTCGCCGAACGCTCGGCCCTGAGGCTCGACCTGAAGGGCGAGGTCGGCAGGCTGCCGGCGCCGCTCGAGGCCGCGCTCTTCTTCGTCTGCTCGGAAGCGTTCTCGAACGTCGTGAAGCACGCAGCGACGTCCGCCGTCTCGGTCGAGCTGGGAGCGGACCGCGACCGCGTGGTCGTGACGGTCGCAGACGACGGGATCGGCGGTGCCGGCCCGGGTCGCGGCTCGGGGCTCCGCGGCCTCGCGGACCGCGTCGAAGCACTGGGCGGGTCGCTGCGGGTCGAGAGCCCGGCCGGAGTCGGGACCCGCGTGGTCGCCGAGCTTCCCCTGCGCTAACGGACGCGCGTCCGCGCCGTCGCGACCACCGCCGCCCAGGCGGCCTCTCCGGGACGGCGGCCGAACGACAGCGTGTCGCGGTAGACGCTCCAGGTGTACTCCGTCTCCTCGCCCGGCGAGCACGGATTGGCGGTGCACGTCGCCAGCGCGAGGCGGACGACGTCGCCGTCCAGGGTGTACCTGCCCGTGACGGTCGTGTGCTCGCCGCGGAACACCCAGCGTCCCGCCTTCAGCTCGAGCGTGGCCGAGCCCTCGTACGTCGCCGCCTCCGCGCGCGTCGCGCCGTGCGCGCGCAGCGCTCGAGCGGTCACGCTCGACTTCCAGACTCCCTCGAGTGCCGGGACGCTGTGCTTCGCCGTCGCGCGGCAGCGCGCGGTCTCGTCGTCGCGCGCGCGGAGCTTTCTGATCTCCGCGATCAACGCCGCCGTCCGCGGGTCGCGCTCGAGCTCCGCGTACACGGGCCGAACGGCCTCGTGCAGCGCGGCGACGTCGGCCGGCGGGACGGTCACGAGCGCCGCCAGCTTCCGCTCGCACAACGATCGCAGCGCGGCCCGTTCGAGGCGCTCGACCTCCGCCAGCCGCGGCCGGACGGCCTGCCGCCCCGCGTCGCGGAGCATGTCCTGCTGCGCCGGCGTTAGCGCCGCGAACGACCGGCGGTTCATCAGCACCGTCTCCGGTCGCGTCCAGAAGACGACGTTCGCCGCGACGGTCTTCCCTCGATAACCGACGCCGTCCGCGATCCCCCCGAAATTGAGAACCGCGCCCTCCCGGCTGGCGCCGTCGAGGCTGAGGTACGGCCTCGTCGTCGCTCCGAGGCTGCGCAGCGTCGCCGCCTCGACGCGGCCCGGGCGCACGCCCAGCCGCGCACCCTTGTAGGTGTCGAGGCCGACGAGCGCGCGCCGGAATCCGAACGGCCTCCGCGTCGGACCGGGCAGCAAGGCGATGCCGACGACGCCGCGTCCGTCGACGCCGGCGAGCATCCGCTCGGCGAGTGGGCTCTCGAGGACGCGGCCCTCGAGCTGCAGGCTGTCGACGAGGAACGGCGCGACCAGCGCCTGCAGGCTCGTCACGCCGAGCGTGTCCCAGACGCGTACGCCGACGACACCGAGGTCCGACCTGCCCGCCCGAACGTCCTCCACGACCCCGCGCTCGTAGTCGACCCGGTCCTGGTGGATCTCCGGGCTGACGTCGATCCGGATCGAGCC
>DASXTR010000223.1:0-16927 GCA_036505325.1 Gaiellaceae bacterium | reverse complement strand
TGCTCTACTCGTACGAGTACGGCAGCCCCACCCGGTGGGCGCTCGTCTTCCCGGTGGTCGAGGGGGCGTTGCGGTTCGGCCTCGCCGGCGGGATTCTGCTGCCGCTCGCGCTGTTCCCGGCGTTCGCGTTCCTCGAGTGGTGGCGCGCGGACCGCTTCGGCCCGCCCGGCTACGTCTGGGATCGCGTCACCTTCCCGACCGGGGTCGTGCTGCTCGTCGGCGCGATCGTCGGCTGGCTCGTCGGGCGTCTCCGGGCCGAGACGCGGCTCGCCGAGACCAGGGCCGCCGAGGCGGAGACGCTGCGCGACGAGCTCGGCCGCCGTGTCGACCTGCTCGACGCCGCGACGCGCTGTGCGCGGGTGCTGAGCTCGTCGCTCGACCTCGACGAGGCGTTCAACGCGTTCGTGCGCGAGCTGCGCGGCCTGATCCGCTTCGACCGGATGGCGATCGTGCTCGCCGAGGAAGGGCGCGCGCGTGTGATCGCGACCGCCGGCGACCGCGCGCAGGACGTGCTGCCGCCCGGCTCGACGGCCTCGCTCCGGCGCAACTTGCTCGCGGACGTCCTGGCGCAGGGCCAGACGATCTACCGCCCGGACATGACCGAGCCGCAGTACGACGAGGAGGTGGAGCTCGTCCGCCTCGGCATGCACGCGCGCGTCGCCGCGCCGCTGCTCGTCGGTGCGCGCCCCGTGGGCCTCGTGACGATCGGGCGCCGCGAGCCGCACAGCTTCTCGCAGTCGGAGGTCGAGCTCGTGTCGCTGCTCGGGCGGCTCGTCGCGTCGGCGGTGCAGAACATCCGCGCGTACGAGGCGGAGCGTCGCACGGTTGAGGAGTTGCGCCGCCTGTCTGCGCTGCGCGCCGACTTCGTCTCGCTCGTCTCGCACGAGCTGCGCAGTCCGATGGCGGCGGTAATCGGCTCCGCGCGCACGCTGCAGCAGCGGTGGCGCGAGCTCTCGCCAGAGCAGCGCGAGTCGTTCCTTGCGCTGATCGCGGACGAGACGTCCCGCCTGGCAGGGCTGATCGGCGACGTGCTCGACACCTCGCGCATCGACGCGGGGACGTTCACCTACAGCTTCGGGGACGTCGACGTGCGCTCGCTGGTCGAGGAGACGGTGGCCGCGGCGACGATCGGGCAGGACGAGGTGCCGGTCGTCGCCATGCTCGAGGAGACGCTGCCCATCGTGCGCGGCGACGCCGAGCGGCTGCGGCAGGTGCTGACGAATCTGGTCGACAACGCGGTCAAGTATTCGCCGCACGGCGAACCGGTCGAGGTGCGGGCGAGCGCGATCGACGGGCGCGTCCTCGTCGACGTCGCCGACCGGGGGGCCGGCATCCCGGCCGCGGACCAGCGGCTGATCTTCGAGAAGTTCGGCCGTGCCTCGGGCGGGGGCGCGAAGCCGGGCACCGGTCTCGGGCTCTACATCGCGCGCTCGATCGCGGAGGCGCACGGCGGCACGCTCGAGGTCGAGCCGGGGCCCGGCGCGCGCGGGGCGGTGTTCACGCTGTCGCTGCCGGGCTAGGTCCTAGGCGGTCTCGTCGGCGACGTCGCGGGCGACGCCGATCTTCTCGACGAGCACGTAGTCGCCGATGCGGTCGATCTCGCGCTCGATCTCGGGCGCGAAGTGATCGGGCACCACGACGAACCACTGCGGTGAGCTTCGCACGCGCGAGTACTCGGCCATGCGGAGGCGGACGCGGGCCGAGCAGTCGTCGAACGAGCACTCGCAGACGAATTCGAGCTGCTCGTTCTCGCCGTACCACGCGGCGGCGACGTCGCCGACGCGCTCGTTCACCTCGCGGGCGAGCGCCTCGTTCTCGGCCATCCTCCGTTCGCGGGGCTCGTCGGCGCTCATGTTCTCGCCGCCGGACGCTTCAGCTCGCGCTCGAGCTCGCGCGCGCGGACCGCGACACGGGCGCGCAGCTCCTGCGGCTCGAGGACGATCGCCTCGCCTCGGTAGCCGACGACCTCGCCGACCAGCCACTCGGCGCTGCCCACCGCGCGCACCCCGATTGCCGCGCCGTCCGCGAGCGGACGCGCTCCCTTCTCGATCTCCCAGCGTGCGACCGCGGGCGAATACCAGATCCGGGCGCTCGTGGCGTCGCCGAACTTGTTGGGGTCGAATCCCTCGCGCGGCTTGAACGACTTCCGTGACAGCTTCGCTTTGCGCATCCGGTCGAGACGGTAGCTTCGCGCCTCGTTCCGGTCCAGGTCCCACGTATGGACGTACCAGTGGGGGAGCTGTCGCTCGATCGAGTACGGCTCGACCGTCCGCGTCGACACCTCCGTCTCCTCCGGCTTCAGGTACTCGAGCTCGACGATCCGGTTCTGGGAGATCGCGCGCGTGAGCGTCGCGACGAGATCCTCCTCGGCGCCGACGTGCGGCTCCGGCGTCTGCGACAGCTCGAACTGGCCGAACGTCTCCTCGAGCTTGCGGCGCACGTTGTCGAGCGGGTTGTGCGCCTCCGCCGCGACCATCGGTCCGACGAACTCCAGCGCGAGCCGGATCGCGCGCGCCTCGAGCGGCGTGAGGCGCGGCGCACGCCGGAACGTGTCGCCGAAGAGCTCCTTGTCGATGTGCACCGCGTCGCCGTGCAGCTCCGCGTAGACGGCGTAGCAGCCGCCGCCGAAGTTGACGAGGTTCAGCAGTGAGAGGTGCTCCTCGAGCGCGTCGCGCGGGATCGAGAATCGCTCGACGAGCTCCTGGGCCGTGATCGTCGCCTCGCGCTCGTCTCCGCACGCGGCGAGGAGGTACGCGAGCAGCGACTGGAGGACGCCGAACCGCTCGGGCGCGACCGGGCCGGCGGGGCGGTCTGCGGCACCGTCCGTCTCGGCGCCGACGATCTCCGCCGCAGGCGTCTCCGGTGCGCCCTGATGGCGCTCGCGGGCCGCTTTGGCGCCGCCGACGACGAGCTTCCGCAGCGCCGGCGGCTCCAGCGGGACGGCGCGGCCGTCCTGGCGGAGCACCCAGCGCGCGAGGAGCGGGAGGGAGGCGTACTGGGTGATGAAGACATCGCCGACGACCCGGTTGCGCTCGCCGTCGGCGTAGGCGCGCTTGACCCACCACGCCGTGTCGGGCGCGACCTCGATCTTCGCCTCGCCCGCGATGTCGCCGAATTGCCAGTCGGCGCGGCCGCGATAGTCCTCGACGTCGAAGTCCTCGGGCACGCGGAAGTCGCGCTCGCGCCGCGTGGCGAAGCGGATGTCGGACCGGAAGCGCGAGACGCGGAACTTCTTCACGACCTCGTCTTCGAGGTCCTTGCCGATGATGTACCAGGTACCGTTTTCCGGCAGCAGCGCGAACGGGTTGATCGTCCGCTCGCGCTCGTCGTCCTTCGAGATCGACCAGTAGCGGAACCGGACCGTGCGCTGCTTCGAGATCGCGCCCTCGAGCCTGCCGAGGCGGCCCTGCAGCTCGGGCGTGTAGTCCGGGTCGCGCACCTCGACCTGCACGGCCGTCGCCGTCGGCGCCTCGTCGGGCGCACCTGTAGCGCGCCCGAGCGCGAGATTCTGCAGCGCGAGCCGAAGCGGCTCGGCGTACGCGAACCGGCCTTCGAGGAGGAAGAGCGACGTCTGCAGCGCCGCGAGCTCGTCGTTGTCGAGCTCGAGCTCGTTCAGGAAGTAGCGCTCCTGGCGCAGCGTGTACAGCTCCTCGCCGGTGAACTCGTCGCGGTGCGAGTCGAGCGGCACGCCGAGCGCCACGAGCTCCGCACGGTCGGAGTAGAAGCGGCGCGCGAACGCCTCGTCGCTCATCTCCTGGTAGCCCTCGACGTTGCCCTTGATGTCGCGTGCCGTCAGCGGCCGCCGTTCCGCCATCAGGAACGCGACCAGCGAGAGCTGACGGATCAGCTTGTCGGTGTCGTGGCTCACCGAGTGGCGAGCCTACCCGAACAGTTGGCGCGAACCCGATTAGCCCTCTGGCGCGTCGCTGGCGGTGCGGCGCCGGAGGTCACAGTGCTCTGCACGGGGCCGGAGAGCGCCGTGCCGTCAGCGGCGCGAGGCGACGGCGGAGCCGGGCTCCGCCCGGCGCAGCCGGCGCCGCCGAGTGGGCTAAGCGGCGACCTTGCTCCGCTCGAGGTGCTGGTGCGAGGGGCAGTAGTCGCGCTCGGGCAGCGGCGTGCGCTGGCACGGCTTGCCCTTGCGCGTCGTCGCCCGGCAGCGGGCGACCCCGCCGTCGAACGCGCCGGCCTCGACCTGCACTTCGACGAAATCGACCGCCGCGCCGACGCCCTGCGTCACCGCCCAGGCGACCTGCGCCTGCACCGTGATCGGGAAAAAGCGCCGAATGTCCTGGAACAGCGCCTTGTCGGGTTTGGCGAAGTAATGAGGATCCGAGGCGAGCCGCTCCATCGTCCCCTCGCACGCGGCCAGCACCTCGCGCCGGTATTCCAGTTGCGTCCGGCCGTCCACGTAGGGGTCGATCAGGTCTTTGATGGAGCGATAGATCGCTCGCGAGTACTGATACATGCAGTGCTGAATCTGAAGGATGCGCTCGTCCATGGGCTGTGACTCGATCTCCTTGGAACTTTGCCGCAAACCGTGTTAGGGCGCGGTTAAAACGACGTTTCCGGCGCGACCCCGGGAGGACAATACACGCTCCCCGCCCCTGTTACAAATGTTTTCTCTCCTGTAAACAACGGGATCGTGCCCTGGGGCGCGTACCCGGCCGTCGGCTTCTTACACCTAGCGGGTAATTTGCCTCGTGTAAGCGCCGGCGAAGCCGCTCGCGCGAGCGGTGCGGACGGCCGCGTCGGCGGCCGATTTCGACCCGTAGACGCCGCTGAAGACCACGAAGTAGCCCGGGTGAAGGCTCGAGAAGCGGCGGGATTGGAGCACGCCGACCTCCGTGAGGCCCGCCCTGGCGGCGCGCGTCGCCGTGGCGAGGGCGGCCGCCCGGCCGCCCTGGGTCGGGTAGGAGATGAGCACGATCGTCCAGCCGTTGCGTCCGGCCGGCCAGGGCGTACGTCCGTTCGGCGGCGGTGCGGGCCCGGCCGGCTTCGTGGCCGTGGGCTCGGGCGCCGTCGGGAGCGTCGCGGTATTCACGGTCGTCGCCGGGGCGGTCGTGGGCTCCGACACCGACGTGACGGCGGTCGTGGCGACGAACGTCTCGCCGCCCTTCGCCGCCTCGTGCCGCGTGAGGAGGATCGCGACGGTCGCGCCTGCCGCGGCGACGAGGAGCGTAAGGAGCGACGCCCAGATCCAGTCGCCCGGGTACCAGCCGAGCCGCCGAACCCAGCGGCGCCGCAGACCGGGGACGGTTCCCGTCACGGCCGGCAGGCGAAGCCCGCACTCCACGCAGTACTCCTGGTCGGCCGTGCGCGGCGCCCCGCAGCGCGGGCAGCTCGCATCGGCCGCGGTGACGGCGGCATCGCGCTCCTGCGTCGGCGTCGTCGTCACCTACGCCTCGTCCCGGGCGGGCTCGATCACCGTCTCGTCGGAGGCGCCGTTCTCCGATGCGGCCGCGAGCGGACGGCCGCAGTTGGGACAGAAGTGCGAGCCGCGGAGGACCGGAGCGCCGCACTCGCAGCGCGGCGCACGGCGACGGGCATGGAGGAGATCGTCGATCTCTGCTAGGCGTGCGTCGATGCCGACGATGTCGGCGCAGCCCTCCTGGAGCAGGTCGTCGCGGAAGGCGCCCCGGCGGTACATCTCGACGAGCAGCCCGCCGAGGTCGCGCAGCCGCGCCTCGCGCGCCTTGAGCAGCGCGCGGCGCTCCCGGCGCAGCACGCCGGCGTGGGCGCGGCGGGGCGCAACGCCCGCGGCGTCGGGCGACGTGGCGGCGCCGTCCGCACGACGAAAGAGCGGCGACATGCCGCCCGATTCTACGCAGGGGGTTCGGCGGCCTTCTTGCCGAAGCCGAACAGATATGCGATGAGGAGCGCGATCCCGATCAGCGGGACGGCCCAGCCGACGGCCGGTACGAGGGCCGTGGTGACGATCCCGACGAGGATCAGCAGGATTGCGGTGAGCAGGACGGGCGCCATCGGCGGAGGCGTTCCCGCGCGTTACAGCTGCAAAACGACGAGCCGCTCCTCGGTCATCTCCCGCACGGCCCAGGCCGGACCCTCCTTCGTGTTCCCGGACGCCTTGACGCCGCCGTACGGCATCTGGTCGGCGCGGAACGTCGGCGCCTCGTTGACGAGGACGCTTCCGAATTCGAGCCGCTGCGCCGCCTGGAGCGCGGGGTGGAGGTCGCCGGTGAAGATCGCCGCCTGGAGTCCGTAGCGCGTCGAGTTCGCGAGCTCGATCGCCTCGTCGAGCGACGCTGTCTTCGTCAGCGTCACCACGGGGCCGAACACCTCCTCGCGCTGCACCTTTGCGTCTGGTCGCGGGTCGACGATCACCGTTGGCCGGATGAGCCCGTCGTCGGTCGTGTCCCCGCCGGTTGCGATTTCGCCGCCGGACTCGCGGATCCACGCGAGGACGCGGTCACGGTCGCCCTCCGAGATCAGCGGCCCGACGTCCGTCTCCTCGTCGGCGGGATCGCCGACCTTCAGCGCCTCCACCTTCGGCACGAAGTCGGCGACGAACTCGTCCCACGCGTCCTGCAGCACGTAGATCCGCTGCACCGAGATGCAGCTCTGGCCGGCGAACGAGAACGCGTTCGCGGCGAGGCGCTCGACCGTCCACGGCGGCGCGTCGCCGCACACGATCGCCGGCGTCGCGTTGCCGAGCTCGAGCTTGACGCGCTTGCGCGGCGCGCGCTCTGCGAGGCTCCAGCCGACGTCGCCGGAGCCCGTGAACGTGATCAGCTTCACGCGGTCGTCCTCGACCAAGACGTCCCCGACGTCGGAGGCCTTGCCCGCGACGACGTTCAGCCAACCCGGCGGCAGCCCCGCCTCCTCCGCGAGCTCGGCGAGGAAGAGCGCCGACAGAGGTGTCTGCGACGCAGGCTTCAACACGACCGGGCACCCGGCGGCGAGCGCGGGCGCGATCTTGTGCGCGACGAGGTTGAGCGGGAAGTTGAACGGGCTGATCGCTCCGACGATCCCGATCGGGTGGCGGATCGTGAACCCGAGCTTGCCCTCGCCGGCCTGCGCGGCGTCCATCGGCACCATCTCGCCGGCGAGCTTGCGTGCCTCGACGGCGGAGAACGTGTACGTCGACATCGCGCGCGCCGCCTCGACCCGCGCGGCCTTCATCGGCTTCCCGGCCTCGTCCGAGATGAGGCGGGCCGCCTCGTCCTGCCTGCGTCCGAGAAGGCCCGCGACCTTGACGAGGATCTCCGCGCGCTTGTGCGCCGGCAGGGGGTTGCGGAGCGCCTCCTCGGCCGCGTCGAGTGCGCGTCTCGTCTCCTGCGCGCCGCCCTTCGCGACGCGGCCGACGACCTCGCCCGAGAACGGCGAGCGCACCTCGGTCCACTCGCCGGTCCCGACCCACTCACCGCCGATCAGGAGCTTGCGTTCGACCGCGGTCGTCGCCATCAGCGAAAGTCTACGGCGTGCGACCGAGACGAGAGTGGCTGCGCTGGGCGGGCCCGGCGGCGTTCGCCGCCGGCTCCACCCTGATGATCGCGTTCGCCGGGCTGCCGACGGCGAAGGACCGTCTGTTCGCCTGGCTGCTCGCGGGGATGGTCCTCTGCTCGCTCGTCGACGTCCGCCGGACGCTGCCGCGCCTCGTGCTCGAGTGGTCGCCGTTCATCGGCTTCCTGCTGGCGTACGACTTGCTGCGCGGCGTCGCCGACTCGGTGTTCGCCGCGCACGTGTGGCCGCAACTGCGGGTCGACGAATGGCTGTTCGCCGGGAGCGTTCCGTCGGTCTGGCTGCAGCAGCACATGTGGCACGGCGAGCACGACCTGCGCTGGTGGGACTACGCCGCTTGGGGCGTCTACCTCACACACTTCTTCGCGACGCTCGTCGTCGCAGCCCTACTGTGGCTGTGGTGGCACGACCGGTTCCTCCGCTACGCGGTGATGGTCGCGACGCTGGCGGCACTGGGCTTCGCGACGTACGTGCTCTTCCCCGCCGTGCCGCCGTGGCTCGCGAGCGAGGACGGCTTCCTCGAGCCGACGACGCGGCTCGTGCCGATCGTCTGGTCGCACATCCCGATCGAGCACTTCGCGACGCTGTTCGAGAAGGGGCGGCACTACGCGAACGACGTCGCCGCGGTTCCGTCGCTGCACGCCGCGTACGCGCTGCTGATCACCCTTTACCTATGGCGGCTCGTACCGCGTTGGGCGCGCGTGCCGCTCGCGGTCTACCCGCTCGCGATGTCGTGGGCGCTCGTCTACGGGGCGGAGCACTACGTCTCCGACTGCCTGCTCGGCTGGGTGTACGCGGTGGCGGCTTACCTCGGCGTGAACGCCGTCGCCGAGCGGTGGCCGGCACGCCGGCGCCAGGAGAGCGCGGCTGTGTTCGCGGCCGACTGATTCTGCGTCGCCTGGGCCATACATGGCCCTTGGATCGGCCTGCGCCATGGCCCGGGCGATGGACTGGGCCATGGACTGCGCCATGGACTGGGCCATGGACTGCGCCATGGACTGCGCCATGGACTGCGCCATGGATGGCCTGTCGCGGGGTCTCACTCGCGCAACGCCGTCGGTCTTGCGAGCCGGAGTAGAGTGAGGATGTGGAGGCGTACATCGTCGACGCCGTCCGATCGCCGATCGGGAAGAAGAACGGAACGCTCTCCGCGGTCCGCGGCGACGACCTGCTCGCCCAGATCCTGAACGGTCTCGTTGGCCGGCACGACCTCGATCCGGCCGTGGTCGAGGACGTGCAGACCGGCTGCGTGACGCAGATCGGCGAGCAGGGCTGGAACGTCGGCCGGATGGCGGTCATGGCGGCGGGGTGGCCGGTCGAGGTGTCCGCGACGACGGTCGACCGGCAGTGCGGCTCGTCGATGCAGACGAACTTCAACGCGGCCGCCGCGGTGGCCTGGGGTCAGCTCGACGTCGTGGTGTCGGCGGGCGTCGAGATGATGTCGCGCGTCCCGATGGGCTCGAACGGCGGCGACCTGTCGGAGCTCGTGACCGACCGCTTCCAGATCGTGCCGCAGGGGATCTCGGCCGAGCTGCTCGCCCAGGAGTGGGACCTCTCGCGCGAAGAGCTCGACGCGTACGCGCTCGAGTCGCATCGAAGGGCGATCGCCGCGATCGACGCCGGCCGGTTCGAGAACGAGATCGTCCCGATCACACTTCCGGACGCGGCGGGCCCCGAGGTTGTTGCCACTCCGGACAACACAAGTGACAACTTGTCACAAGCGTCGTCCGGTACCGCGGTTGCTGTTGCGCCGCGGGTGTTCGCCGTCGACGAGGCGCCGCGGCGTGAGACGTCGGCCGAGGCGCTCGCCGCGCTCAAGCCGGCGTTCATCCCGGACGGTGTCGTCACCGCGGGCAACTCGTCGCAGATCGTCGACGGTGCCGCGGCCGTTCTGATCGCCGGCGAGGAGGCGTGCACGCGCCTCGGTCTCACGCCGCGCGCGCGGTTCGTCTCGTTCGGACTCACGGGCGTCGATCCGACGCGCATGCTGCACGGCAACCCTCAAGCGTGTGCGAACGCGCTCGCGAAAGCAGGGCTCACCTGGGACGACATCTCGGTGATCGAGGTCAACGAGGCGTTTGCGTCCGTCGTGCTGCAGTTCGCGAAGGACACGGGCCTGCAGGACCGGATGGCGGACGTGAACCCGAACGGCGGCGGCATCTCGCTCGGGCACCCGCTCGGAGCGACGGGTGCGCGCGTCACCGCGACGCTCCTCAACGAGCTCGACCGCCGCGAGGCGCGCTACGGCGTCGCGTGCATGTGCATCGGCTTCGGGATGGCGATCGCCGCGGTCGTCGAGCGCCTGAACTGACGCGGTGGCTTCTCCTTCGCGGCCTGGGCGACCGGCCGCTCGACGCCCGCGTCGATCGGGCGCAGATCCGCTCCCAGTCGTCGTCCAAGCGCCCGTCGGTTGCGCCCGGGGAGCTCGCGATCCTCTACGCGTCGGTGTGGCAGTGCATCTTCGCCGTCGTCGAGATCGCGGGTGACCCCGAGCACGACCCGACGCGTGACCGCTGGGCGTGGCGCTTCCCGATCCGCCCGCTCGCGGCGGTCCGCGACCTGCACGACGCGCCGCCGGTCGAGGCGGCGGGCATCTTCCCGCAGTCGCTGTGGCGCCACTCGCACATCCGGCTCTCGGAGGAGCAGTTCGAGACGGCGCGCACACTCATCGAGGCCGCCCGCTAGCCACATGGCTAGGTGTAGTTCCGTCCGACTCTGCCGATAAAGAGACTGTGATGTACCTCCGGCTCCGAATCGCATGCCGCCTGGGTCTGCTCGGCCCCCTTCTGCGCCTGCAGGCGTGGGCCGAGCGTCACGACGCCGCACCGCGTCGCGAACGCATCGCGTCGCGGACGCTCGCCACGCGCCTGTAGGCTCGCGCGCCGATGGCACGCGAGGTCGCCAGGGTCGGCGTCGTCGGCCTCGGCGCGATGGGCGCCGGGATCGCACAGCTCTGCATCGAGGCCGGCGTCGAGACGGTCGGCCGCGAGATCGAGCTCGCGCGCGCGGAAGCGGGGCGCGAGCGGATCGCGCACTTCCTCACGCGGAAGGTCGAGAAGGGGCAGCTGGACCAGGCCGCGCGCGACGACGCGGTCGCGCGGCTGCGTCTCACGACGGACCTGACCAACCTCGGCGACTGCGACCTCGTGATCGAGGCGGCGTACGAGGACCTCGCCGTCAAGCACGAGCTCTTCCGGGCGCTCGAGTCCGTCGTCGCGCCCGACGCGATCCTGGCGACGAACACCTCGGCGCTCTCCGTGACCGAGATCGCGTCGGTGACCGAGCGCCCCGAGCGGGTCGTCGGCATGCACTTCTTCAATCCGGCGCCGCTGATGCCGCTCGTCGAGATCGTGCGCGCCGAGCGGACCGCCGACGGCGTGTTCGAGGCCGCGTACGCGTTCGCCGAACGGCTCGGCAAGGAGCCGATCCGTTGCGGCGACACACCTGGCTTCGTGGTCAACCGCGTGCTGATCCCGCTGCTGAACGACTGCGTGCGCGTGCTCGACGAAGCGGCCGTCACGCCCGAGGATCTCGACGCGGGAATGAAGCACGGCGCGGGCTGGCCGATGGGCCCGTGCACGCTGCTCGATCTCGTCGGGATCGACGTCCACGTGCACGCGAGCGAGGCCCTGTACGACAAGACGCGCGAGCCGCGGATGGCGCCGCCGCCGCGCCTCGTGCGCATGGCGCTCGCCGGCAAGCTCGGCCGCAAGACCGGCGAGGGCTTCTACTCCTACTGAGGTTGGTGACGTCCGGCACGCCGCCTACGGTGGGGCGGCATGGCGATCTGCCACGTGTGCCGTCGCAGCCTCCTCGCCGGCGAGCGGTTCCGGATCTGGCGCGGCGAGCGGCGCGATCAGACGGTATGCGTCGTGTGCGAGCCGGCTGCGCGCGACGCCGGGTGGCTCCGCGTCGCCGACGCGTTCGAGCGGGTCAGCGCGAACGGCCTCACCGGGACCGTCCGGCGAGTGGCGTAGCCCCGACGCGGCGCATCTCCACGCCGAAGCGGTCCGCCGCCAGCTGGATCGTGCCGCCCTGCACGACGACCGACGCGAGGACGACGACGAACACGAGCTCGTAGAGCTCGCGCGCGTGCGAGACGCCTTGCGCGAGCGCGAACGCGGCGAGGAGGATCGGGACCGCGCCCTTGAGGCCGCCCCAGGCGACGAACGCCCGCTCGCCTACGCGGAGGCGCATCGGCGTGAGCAGCGCCCCGACGGTGACCGGGCGCGCGACGAGCGCGAGGAACGCCGCAACTAGGAGACCTTCGGCCCAGCGGGTCGCAGAGATGTCCGCGATCGCGATCGTCAGGCCGAGCGCGACGAAGACGACGATCTCCGCCAGGGCCGCAAGTGCCTCCTGGAAGACCTCGATCTCGGCCTTGAACGGCGCGCGCAGATCGCCGACAAACAGTCCGGAGACGAAGACGGCGAGGAAGCCCGAGCCATGGGCGACGGTCGCCGTCCCGTAGACCACCGCCGCGCCGGCGAGCGTCGAGAGCGTGTAGAGGCCCGACGAGGGCAGCGTGAGCCGCGTCACCGCGGCGCCGATCGCGATCCCGCCGAGGACGCCGAACACGAGGCCGATCGACATCTGCAGGGAGAACTCGCGCACGACGATCCAGAAGCTCGCGTCGTCGTGCGTGGCGAGCTCGATCATCCCGAGCATCAGTGCGATCCCGACGGGGTCGTTCGCGCCGGATTCCCCTTCCAGGATCGTCCCGGTCCGGCCCCCGATCTCGCGGTCGCCGAGCACCGAGAACATCACCGCGGGGTCGGTCGGCGCGACCGCGGCGCCGAGCAGGCCCGCGGTCGTCCAGCCGAAGTCGAGCGCCCAGTGCGCGAACAGCGCGACGGCGCCGGCGGTCGCGAACGTCCCCAGCACGCCGAGCGACGCGATCGGCACCCACGCCACCTGGAACCGACGCCGGCCGATCGACGAGCCGCCGTCGAACAGGATCACGATCAGCGCCACGGTCGCGACCCGCTCGACGGTCTGGATAGAAGCCTCGAGTTGGGGGAAGATGTCAGAGGCGATGGCTGCGGCGACGAGGAACAGGGCTGCCCCTGGAATGGACACACGCGCCGTGAGCTTGCTCGTGAGCAAGGCGACGGTGAGGGCCGTCCCGCCGAGCAGGATCGCCGCTCCGAAAGAGGTCACGTCGTGCACGGCCGGTGACGCTATAACGCGGGCCGTCCAGGGGTGCCGAAGCCGTTCAAAAACTCCTTACGTTTCCGTGACTGGCGGCATACTTCAGCGGGAAATACTCTCTTTGCTATGAAGCGCCTCGGCCTCAGCTTGCTCGTCGCCACGCTCGTCCTTCCGGCGGCTGCCCTTGCGGGCGCGCGCGCGGCCGGCGACGGGACGCTCGTTGTCCGCGGTGCCAACGCCAAGGTCGAGATCAAGAACGGGCGGGGTACCATCTTCGGTCATCTCGACAAGGGGTGGCTGAAGGTGACCGACTACAACCAGGACGACTCGCGCGATCCCGAAGTCAACAATGCGAAGACCAGCTATCCCGCGAATCCGAGCGGGTCGACCTGGTTCTACAGGGGCACCGACATCCGTTTCCGGTTCTTCGGCGGGCGGTATTCGATCACCGTGGCAGGCAGCGGCATCGACATCTCGGCCGTCGGCAAGGGCATCGTGACCCTCAAGGGGGATCCGACGGTCACCGACGGCGGCTACGGCACCTACGCCGTCGACGGTCACAAGTCCGCGCCGATCCAGCTCCTGCCGACAGTCGACACGTTCGGGACGCCCGCGTCCCCGTAGTCGTGGCCGCCGCCGCACCGACCGTTCTGGTCGTCGAGGACGAGAGCTCGATCGCCTCCTTCGTCGCGCTGTACCTCAAGAACGCCGGCTACGCCGTGCGCACCGCCGCCACCGGCGGCGACGCGCTGACGCAGGCCGCCGCGCACGAGCCGGCGCTGATCGTGCTCGATCTGATGCTCCCGGACATCGACGGGATCGAGGTCTGCAAGCGGATCCGCCAGCGCTCGGACGTTCCGATCCTGATGCTGACGGCCCGCGACGAGGACGTCGACAAGATCATCGGCCTCGAGGTCGGCGCCGACGACTACCTCACGAAGCCGTTCAACCCGCGCGAGCTCGTCGCGCGCGTGAAGTCGATCCTCCGCCGCGCGACGCCCGAGCGGCGCGAGCGCGAGAGCGAGACGATCAGCCACGGCGACCTCCACGTCGACGCGGGCCGCCGCGAGGTGCACGTCGGCGACGAGGAGATCCAGCTCGCGCCGAAGGAGTTCGACCTCCTCTGGGAGCTGCTCGACCATCGCGGGCTCGTGCTGACGCGCGACCAACTGCTGGAGCGCGTCTGGGGCTACACCTTCGCCGGCGACACTCGCACCGTCGACGTGCACGTCCGGCAGCTGCGCCGCAAGCTCGGCGACGCGTCGCCGATCGTGACCGTGTGGGGCGTCGGCTACAAGGTCTCGCCCGCGAAGGACAAGCAGCCGGCCTCGTAGAAGGCGGACACCGTGTTCCGCTCGCTCCGCGTCCGGCTCCCGCTCCTGTTCCTCGCGGGCATCGCCGTCGCGGGCGTCGTGACGACGGTGATCGCGGTCCGCCTGTTCCAGGACTTCGCCCACGACCAGGCCGTCGCGGAGCTGACGCGCGAGGCGAACGCGATCGCGCAGCTCTACGCCAACGCCGCCAACGAGACGTTCGGGTCTCAGCACCGCCTCCCGCCGAAGCTCACGCGCGAGAGCCTCGAGCGCGCAACGGGCGACCGCATCTACTACGCAGGCGTGCCGCTGTTCACCGGCGAGAAGTCCGATCTGCGCACGCTGCCGCAGACGATCGTCCGGTGGGAGGACGGGAAGCAGCGCTCCTTCGAGTTCACGCCGCCCGGCGCGCACCGGAAGTACCTCGCGGTCGCGAACCCCCTCGTCTACGGCCAGCAGCCCGTCGGCGCGATCATCGTCGCCCAGCCGACGACGAACGTCAGCGACCGCGTGTTCGGTCTCGTGCGCCGACTGACGATCGCGGGCGCGCTCGGCCTGCTGATCGCCGCCGCCCTTGCGTTCTGGCTCTCGCGCCGGTTGGTCCGGCCGGTGATCGCGCTCTCGGGGGCGGCCGACGAGGTGGCGTCGGGCCGGTATGCGGTCGACGTCCCCCGCGGCGCCGGCGAGATCGGCCACCTGTCCGAGCGCTTCGGCGAGATGGCGCAGCGCCTGGCCGAGGCCGAGGCGATCGAGCGCAACTTCCTCATGTCGGTCTCCCACGAGCTCCGCACGCCGCTCACGGCGATCCGCGGGCACGTGTCCGCGATCCTCGAGGGCGTGGTGGACGACCCCGACTCGCGCAGCCACTCGCTCGAGATCGTCGAGGCCGAGGCCCAGCGGCTCGAGCGGCTCGTCGGCGACATCCTCGACCTCGCAAAGCTCGAGGCGCACCGGTTCACGGTCACGCGCGAGGAGGTCGACATGGAGACGCTGCTCGACATCGCGTACGCCACGTTCTCCGAGGAGGCGCGCCGCCGGTCGATCGAGTACCGCCGCGAGGTGCGCGCCCCGGCGGTGATCCAGTCCGACGGCGACCGCGTGCTGCAGATCGTCGACAACCTGCTCTCGAACGCGTTCAAGCACACCCCCGACGGCGGCCGGATCCAGCTCCAGCTCGCACAGGTGAACGGCGCCGTCCGCGTGACCGTCGAGGACACGGGTCCGGGGATCCCCGTCGATCAGCGCGAGCGCGTCTTCCGGCCGTTCGTCTCGGGCGACTCGGCGGGAGGGACGGGACTCGGGCTCGCGATCGCGCGCGAGCTCTCGGCGGCGCTCGGCGGGCGCATCGACCTCGATTCGGAGCTCGGGCGCGGCTCGCGCTTCGAGCTCGTCCTGCCTGTCTAGTCCCCGGCGGCCGGGCGAAGCTCGACGACCGCTGCCCGAGGCGCGAGGGCGGCCTCGATCCGGTCGAGCCGCGCGTTGATCCCGCGCCAGCCGCCGGTGACCAGGTCGACGAGCAGGTCAAGGTCGTCGACGCGCGCGTGGCGCTCGGCCAGCAGATCGGTCTCGAGCCGCTCCATGCGCCGGATCGTCCCGTTGAGGAGCCCCTTCACCTCGGCGAGCCGGCGAGAGATCGGCGCCGCCTCCTCGCGGAGGCCGTCACGCATCGCGCTGCCGACGGCTTCGGGCAGGACGTTCTGGAGCTCGTCCGCGGTCGCCGCGAGCGCCTCCACCTGCAGGCGCGCGCGCTCGAGCGCGGCGGTGACGTCGGCGGGCATCGTGAGCCGTTCCATGTCTCCGACGGTAACTTCGCCGTCGGATGGAATCGCGCGAGCTCGACTACGACCTGCCCCCGGAACTGATCGCGCAGCATCCGGCGGAGCGCCGCGACGAGTCGCGGCTGCTGGTGTACTCGCGTGCGACGGGCGAGGTGCGGCACCGCGTCTTCCGCGACCTGCCGGCTGAGCTGCCGGCGGAGACGCTCACCGTGGTGAACGACACGCGCGTCGTCCCGGCGCGGATCCGCATCGGGCGGCCGCGCGGCGAGGTGCTCCTGCTGGAGCGCACCGGCGAGACGGAGTGGCTCGCGCTCGCGCGGCCGACGCGGAAGCTCCGCGAGGGCCGGCGCTACGGCGGGGTCGAGCTCGTCGAGCACCTGGGGGAGGGGCGGTGGCGGGTACGGCTCGAGGGCGAGCCGGCCGGCGAGGCGCCGCTGCCCCCGTACATCACGGAGCCGCTCGAGGATCCGGAGCGCTACCAGACCGTCTATGCGCGAGAGCAGGGCTCCGCGGCCGCCCCGACCGCAGGCCTGCATTTCACCGGCGACGTGCTCGCGCGCCTCGACGTCGAGCGCGTCACCTTGCACGTCGGCCTGGACACGTTCCGCCCCCTCGCGACGGCCACGCTCGAGGAGCACGAGCTCCACGGCGAGCGCTACGACGTCCGGCCCGACGCGTTCCGCCGCATCCGCGACGCCGCACGCGTGTTGTCGGTCGGGACAACGACCGCTCGTGTGCTCGAGACGCTCGCCCGCGGCGCGCCGCTGTCCGGGAGAACAGAGCTCTTCATCACGCCGGGCTTCGAGTTCCGCCGCGTGGACCACCTGCTGACGAACTTCCACCTCCCGCGCTCGACCCTTCTCGCCCTGGTAATGGCGTTCGCGGGCGTCGACGAGACGCGCCGCCTCTACGAGCTCGCAATCGAGGAGCGCTACCGCTTCTACTCGTTCGGCGATGCGATGCTGATCCTGTGAGCTTCAAAGTCGAGGCTACGAGCGGCGAAGCGCGGGCCGGCGTTCTGCGCACGGCCCACGGCGAGGTGCGGACGCCCGCGTTCATGCCCGTCGGGACGAAGGCAACCGTGAAGATGCTCGACCCCGACGAGGTGCGCGGGCTCGGCGCGGAGATCATCCTCGGCAACACGTACCACGTGCACTTCCGCCCTGGCGAGGACGTGATCGACGAGCTCGGCGGGCTCCACGAGTT
>DASXTR010000222.1:0-18266 GCA_036505325.1 Gaiellaceae bacterium | reverse complement strand
TTCGCGCCACCAGCGCCACGCGCGGCGGGCGCGCCGACGCTGATCCAGCTCCAGTCGCGCACGCACCACTGCCCGTACTGCGGCTCGACCGAGACGCGCCTCGAGAACATCTTCGGCCCGACCCCGTGCAGGTCGATCCGCTACTGCGAGTCCTGCCGCCAGCCGTTCGAGCAGTTCAAGACGATCTAACCCGCGCCGTTCAGCACCAGACAGCCCGCGGGGAGGCGATGAAGTACCCGGTGTTGTTCTCCTCGTTCCTCTCCGGGACGCTCCCATCCGGATCGATCGTGATGCTCGCGGATGAGCAGTAACCGTACGCGTACGGAAATGTGAGCGATGCGCCCGGGGGCAACGACGCGACGAACTCGTCGCCCGTCCAGGACTCCCAGTAGAACCACGCGAAGTGGAACACGAGATAGTTGATGGTCACCCTGACGCGGAAGTTGTTCGCCGACGCGTACCCCGAGCCGCCGATGCAGATCTCGCCGGGGCCGCAGAGGGCGTTCGTCACCGTGAAGGTGCTGCCGTCGTGCGAACTGATCACGAGGTCGGCCTTCAGCGGGGCCAGGACGGGGGCCGGCGCCGGCGCGATCACTTCGGCCAAGGCGGGGTTCGCACCGACGAGAAGCGCCGCGGCCGCCGCCGCGGTAGCGGAGACGACGAACAGCGTGCGGATCATCTGATTCTCCTCATGGATTGCGGAACCGTCGACCGCTAGACGCACCGCGAACGGACTCTCTTCCGGAAGATCCCCCGTGCTGCAGCGTCACCCTGCGCGCGACCGGCTGCTCCGGCTGCTGTGGACCGTGAGCTTCAACGTCCTCGGCCCGCTGACGTCGCTGTACGCCTTCTCGGTGCTGCCGCTCGACCGCCGGACGGCGCTGCTCGCGGCGTCAACCACCGCTCGCCGGCGCGGTCGCGGGCCTGGCGCTCCAGGCGACGCACGTCGCCCTGCTGGGGCGCGGCGTGGCCGCGCTCGCCATTCGCTACGTCGCGGGGCCCGTGCTGCTCCTGGCCTGGGGTCGCACGCTCGGCGTGTCGGTGCCGCCGGTCTTCGTGCTCGCTGCCCTGACGCCGGCCGCCGCGCATCTGCTCGTCCTGTCGCGGCTGTTCTCGCTCCGCCCGGCCCTGATGCGCCTGCTCGTCCTCGGCTCGACGGTCCTCACGCTGACCGGCGTCGCCGCCGCGGCGACGGTCTAACCGACCAGGTAGTACGCGGCGAAGGCGAGCACGAGGACGACGGCGACGACCGCAGCGACGAACATCGCCACCACCCCGACCATGATCACCGGCGTCTCCGCGGACTCGCCCGCTTCCGCGATCTCGCTCAGGTGCTTCGCCTCGTCTTCGACCGTCCGGATGAGACGGAGCGGGAGCGGCCGGATCCGCAGGCCGCGCTTGACCCGACGACCCTCCGGCTGCGGCGCACCGTTCGTAACCTGTCGATTATGCATTTCGACACGAAGCTCGTCGTCGTGCTCCGCGACGACCTCGAGGTCTGGCAGAAGGCGAACGTGACCGCGTTCCTCGTCAGCGGCATTGCCGGCACCGACCCCGCGACCGTCGGCGAGCCGTACGTCGACGCGTCCGGGACGCAGTACCTCCCGATGTTCCGCGAACCCGTGCTCGTCTACGCGGCCGACCGCGCCGGGATGCGCCGCGCGTACGATCGCGCGCTCGCACGCGAGGTGACGCTCGCGATCTACACGCACGAGCTCTTCACCACGGGCCACGACGGCGCCAACCGCGCCGCGGTCGCGGCGGTGCCCTCGGACGAGCTCGATCTCGTCGGGATCGCGTTCCGCGCCGAGCGGAAGGTCGCCGACAAGGTGCTCGACAAGCTCCGCCCGCATCCCTGAGCGGAAGAATCCGCTCGCTGGCCCCGTCCTCTGGGCGTGACCAGGATCCTCGCGCTCGGCGCCGTCGTGACGGCTGCCGTCGTCCTCGTCGTACCCTCGGTCGCGCGGCCGTGGTCGCCGCCCGCGCAGGCGACCTACGCCGATGTCGTCCCGAGCAGCGGGTTCTACACCGACATCGAGGCGCTCGCCGCAGTCGGCTCGATGGGCGGGTACGCCTGCGGCGGCCCGGGCGAGCCGTGTGACGCGCTCAGTCGGCCCTACTTCCGCGAGTTCGTCAGCGTCACGCGCGGCCAGCTCGCGAGAATCGTCGCGTCCGCTGCGAGCGTCCCGCTCCTCAACCCTCCGGCCGGCTCGTTCGCGGACGTCGCTCCGGCGTCGCCGTTCTACGTGCAGATCGAGACCCTCGCGGCGGCAGGCGTCGTGAGCGGCTACGCCTGCGGCGGACCGGGCGAGCCCTGCGACGCGCAGACTCGGCCGTACTTCCGGCCGTACGCGAACGTCACGCGCGCCCAGGCGGCAAAGGTCGTCGCGCTCGCCACGAGCCTGCCCCTCGCGAACCCGCCGGTCGCAACGTTCGCGGACGTCGCCCCGGCAACACCCTTCTACGTCCACATCGAGACGCTCGCCGCCGCGCAGGACGTGAGCGGCTACAGCTGCGGCGCGCCCGCCGAGCCCTGCGACGCGATCGCACGCCCGTACTTCCGACCCTACGCGTACATGACGCGCGCGCAGGTCGCCAAGCTCGTCGCGCAGGCGCTCGTCTTCTCGGACACGACCGCGCCGACGCTCGCCGTTCCGGCAGCGCTCACAGTCGACGCAACGGGACCGGCCGGCGCTGCGGTGACCTACGCCGTCGGCGCGACCGATCCCGACGACCCCATGCGCACGACGAGCTGCACGCCGGCGCCCGGCTCGACGTTCGCGATCGGCACCACGACGGTCACGTGCGCCGCGAGCGATACGCACCTCAACACGGCTACCGCGACGTTCGTCGTCACCGTGAACGGCGCCGTCGCGCAGGTCGACGCGCTGCTTCGAACGCTCGACGATTCCGTGCTCGCGAAGCCGCTCCTGCTGGCCAGGGGCTATCTCCTGAAGAAGGACGTCGCCGACGCCTGCGCTCAGCTCGCGGAGTTCGACCGCGAGGCGGCGGAGGCGAAGCTCGTGAAGCTGCTGGCCGCGTCGGCACGGATCGAGCTCGTCGTCGGCTGCCGGTCCTGAGCCGAGCTCCGATTGCGTTCCGGCAACGCGGGTACGGACCCCGGTCAAACCTACGAGGAGGTACGAGGGCATGTCACTGCGGTTGAACCTCGCGCTCACCGTCGTCGCCGCGACGATCGCGGCCGGCGGGGGCGCCGGCGTCGCGCGGTCCGCCGAGGACGTCGATTGCGGATCTGTCGTGACCGAGGACACGACGCTCACGCACGATCTGACCGCCTGCGCGGGCACAGGGCTGATCGTGGCCGGCCCAGACATCACGCTCGATCTCGGCGGTCACACGGTCTCGGGCACCGGCAACGGCTTCGGGATCCAGGTGCGCGCGGGCGGCGTCACCGTCCAGAACGGGACCGTCACGTCCTTCAGTTCCGGCATCGACGGCGAGGGCGACTTCCGTCCGGGGCCGCCAGACGTCAAGATTCGCGACCTCACCATCACGGCGAACACCGCTGCAGGCATCGTGCTCATCAACGTCGCCGGCTGGCGGATCTCGAACGATTTCGTGCTCGGCAACGGCACCGGCATCTTCTTCTCCGGCGCGCGCGAGACGACGATCACCGACAGCTTCGTCGCGCACAACGACCGGGAGGGAATCCGGTCGGTCTCTTCGTCGGACGCGAACACGTTCTCCGGGAACCGCGTGCTGCACAACGGCGGCGACGGGATCCTCGTCAGCAACTCGACGACGGAGATTCTCGGCAATCGCGCGAGCTTCAACGGCGGCAACGGGATCGTGCTGCACGACACCCCGCCGTTCCACGACGTGATCGCCGACAACGTCGCCGACGGCAACGCACAGCTCGGCATCACCGCGGACTTCCCCGACTTCGACGGAGGCGGCAACGCCGCGAAGCACAACGGCGACCCGCGGGAATGCGTGAACGTCAGTTGCGCGAAGAACTCCGGGCAGGCGGAGTAGACAGCTCGCGCTCGATCCAGGCGCTGGTGCGGATCGAGCGCAAAATCGGTTGAAATCTGCATTCGTACCCCTCGAAAGGGGTACTAATCTGACCGAAACTCGTGCTAAACCTGTGCGGTCGACGCCATGGGGTCTCGTCCGACACGTCTCGCGCTGGTCGCGCTCGCGATCTTCGCGCTCGCCGCTTCCGCCGCGTCCGCCGCAGGGCTGCGCGTCCTCGTGCTGCGGTCCGGCAACCACACCGCCTCGAACCGCACGGCGGCGACGATCGACAGCATCGTCATCCACGCCACCGAAGGGCACTTCGTCGGGTCGGTGCGGTGGCTGCGCAACCCTCGCTCGCACGGCTCGGCGCACTTCGTCGTCGCACGCGACGGCCGGGTCGCGCAGCTCGTCTCGGTCACCGACGTCGCGTGGCACGCCGGCAGCAACTACTGGAACCGGCACTCGATCGGCATCGAGCACGAGGGATTCACCTTCCGCGGCGGGTTCACGCCCGCGGAGTACCGCGCGTCTGCGCAGCTCGTCGGGTACCTCGCCTACCGCTACGGCATCCCGGTCGACCGGCGCCACATCATCGGCCACGACGAGGTGCCGAACCCGTACCGCCGCGGCTTCTACGGCGGCGTCGACGGCCACCAGGATCCCGGCAAGTACTGGAAGTGGGCGTACTACATGACGCTCGTGCGCTACTACGCGCGCCACCCCGAGCAGCCGAAGTACGTGCACGGCACGCTCCGCCCGTCGCGTCCCGCGGCGGTCGTCTCGGGTCTCCCGAAGGCGGCGAAGCGGACGCAGCCTGCCGTCGTGTCCGGGCTCGGCGCGGTGATCTCCGGTGCCGCGCGCCAGGCCGGCCGGAGCGCGCCGAGGCCGGCGCCGGTGTATGTCGTCACGAAGGCCAAGCCCGCTCCGCGTGTCGTACAGCACGCGCCGAAGCCCAGGCCGCGGCCGAAGCCGAAGCCCACGCGCTCGGTCGTCGATCGCAATGCGGTCGTGCACGGCCACGCGCTGTGGTGGTCCGGCATCACGGCCGAGCGCAAGCACCGGCGCCACATCTACAAGGTCGACTTCCTCGTCGACGGCGAGGTCGAGTACACCGACCACACGTGGCCGTTCTCGTTCCACCGGCACGAGGGGTGGAACACGCGGACCGTCGCGAACGGACGCCACATGCTCGTCGTGCGCGCGTACGGGACGCACCACTATCGAGCGCGGAAGCGCATGCCCGTGCGCGTCGCCAACGAGGGCATCCAGCTCGCTCTCGCCGGCGTCTACGAGGACATGCCGATGTCCGGGCTCGCGGAGATCGACGTGCGCCCGAGCGAGAGCATCGACCGCGTCGCGCTCTACGTGGACGGTCGCGCGGTCAGCCGCGACGGCTCGTCGCCCTACCGGCTCGAGTGGGACACCCGTGCCGAGACGGAGGGGCCGCACGCCCTGACCGTGTACGCGCGTGGGCGGAAGCGGCGCGTCGCCGAGCAGCTCGGAGTCGTCGTGGCGAACGGAACGCGGTTCCCGGCGTCGCTCACGCGCGACTGGAGCCCCGGACGGTAGAGTCGGCGCCCATGGCGCACGTTCGCATCCTCTACTGCCCGGTCTGAAACGGCTACGACCGCCGGGCCGCGAGTCTCGCGGCCGAGTTGAACGGAACGAGCCACACCGCCGAGATCGAGCCGGGCGAGAAGAGTCAGTTCGACGTGATCGCGGACGGCGACGTCGTGTTCTCGAAGCAGCGCGAAGGCCGCTTCCCGGAGATCGCAGAGATTCTCGAGGCGCTGCCGGAAACTTCCTGACGATTCCATCGTCCCATCTCACGGTGCGCCGAGCCCTCCTCCTCCTCGCCCTCGTCGTGCCCGCGCTCGCCGCTGCCTGCGGCGGGGGCTCCGAGTCGAAGGAGGAGCCGCGCCTCACGCAGAAGCAGTTCGTCGAGCAGGCGAACCAGGTCTGCATCCGCTCCGACCGCCGCGTCTTCCAGATCGGAGACCTCTCCGCCGATCCGGCCGGGTGGTCGAAGACGGTCGATGCGGCGGAGAAGGGCATCGAGGAGATGGCGGAGCTGCGCCCACCCGCCGACCGGCAGCAGCAGTTCGACCGGCTGCTCGCCACTGCGCGCAAGCTGAAGACCGCAATCGCGGACGTGCGCGACGCGCTGACGGCCGGCGACGTCGCGAAGGCTCAGAAGGCGCAGCGGCGGGCGACGAACGACGACACGTCGATCAAGAAGCAGGCGTCCCGTCTTGGTCTGACGTTCTGCGAGCAGCTGCTGACGAACTGGCCGGCGTAGGCAGCTCCGCCGCCAGCGACGGCCACTCGTCGGTGAGGAGCAGCACGAAGCCGAGCGTCTGCGCGTTGTAGCGCAGCACGTACGCCTGCAGGTCGCGGAAGCCGCGCGGCGTGCGCGCGACTGCGAGCGCGACGAGCCAGCCGACGAACGCGACGATGCCTGCGACGATCGCCAGGACGTACGCGAAGACGAGCGACGGGATCGCGAGCACGATCCGGAACCCGGTCTTCCAGCGGTTCTGCGGTCGCGGCGGCTCGATGTGCAGATCGACCGGGTACGTCCCTTCCCATCCGCGAAAGCGCGGGTATGGGTCCGCGGCGAGGAGCACGTACGCGAGGACGTGCGTCTGGTAGCGGACGTAGCGCTCCATCCACTCGTGCAACGCCCGCGGCGTCCGGCCGCGGAAGAGGGTGATGAACCAGCTGACGATCGCGACGACGACCGCGACGTAGCCCCAGTAGAGCGCGAGGTAGAGATGCGGTAGCGCAAGCGGGATGCGCAGCAGCGTCGTCAGCCGCCAGCGCCGCAGATCGTCGTTGACCTCGATGCTGATCGGATGCGGGCGCACGTACTGCTCGCCGGTGAACTCGGGCTCGCGCTTCTCGAGGAACGCAGCCACCCCTTCGCGGAAGTCGTGCGTGCGCGTCATCGCCGCCTGGGTGCGCGCTTCGAGCTCGAGCTGCTCCTCGAGGGTCGACGTCTCGGCCGCGTCGAGCAGGCGCTTCGTCTCCGCGACGGCGCGCGTCGGCATCGCCGCGAAGAGCTGTGCCACCTCCTGGGCGCGCGCGGCGAGCTCCTCCGTCGGGACGACCTCCGAGACGACGCCCCACTGCAGGGCCTCGGGGGCCGTGAGGCGGCGGCCGGTCGTCAGCCACTCGAGCGCGCGGGCGGTGCCGAGCAGGCGGCGGGCCAGCCACGTCGCGCCGGAGTCGGGGATCAGGCCGATATTGATGAACGCGGGCACGAACGACGCGCCGTCGGCTGCGACGCGCACGTCGCACGCGAGCGCGAGTGAGAGGCCCGCGCCGGCCGCCGGGCCGTTGACGGCGGCGATCACCGGCTTCTCGAGCGCGCGAATGGCCAGCACGTTGCGGTGGTAGTTCTCGCGGAGGTTGCCCGCCACGTCCTGCGCTCCGCCGCGGAACTCCTGCAGGTCCTGGCCGACGCAGAAGCCGCGTCCCGCACCGGTAATGACGATCGCGCGCACGCCGTCGTCGGCGGCGGCCTCCTGCAGGCCGGCGTGGATGCCCGCGTGAACAGACCGGTTGAGGGCGTTCAGGACGTCCGGCCGGTTCAGGGTGATCGTCAGGACCGCGCCCTCGCGCGTCACCTCCACGTCCGCCACGACGGCAACCTTAACCGCGGCGGTACCCTCGGCCCATGGCGGAGCTCACGTTCGTCGTCGACGAGGGGGAAGCGCTCGACGCCTATTCGCAGGCGGTGATCGCGGTCAGCGAACGGCTCGCGCCGTCCGTCGCGAACCTGCGCAGCCGCCGCGGCGGCGGGAGCGGCGTCGTCATCTCGGCGGACGGCTTCATCGTCACCTCCGCCCACGTGGTCGAGCGGACGCGGCGTGTGCGCGCGTCGTTCGTCGACGGGACGGAGCATTCGGCGGAGGTGGTCGGCGCCGATCCGCTCTCGGACCTCGCGGTGCTGCGAGCGGATGCGCGCGACCTGGTGCCCGCCGAGCTCGGCGACGCCGGCCGGCTGCGCGTCGGGCAGCTCGTCGTGGCGATCGGCAATCCGCACGGGTTCACGTCCTCGGTGACGGCCGGTGTCGTGTCGGCCCTCGGGCGGTCGCTGCCGACGCGCGGCGGGCGAGTCGTCGACAGCGTGATCCAGACGGACGCGGCGCTGAACCCCGGCAACTCCGGCGGCGCGCTCGCAGACGGGCGGGCGCGCGTCGTCGGCATCAACACCGCGGTGGCGGGCATCGGGCTCGGCCTGGCGGTGCCGATCAACGACACGACGCGCGCGATCGTCGCGGCGCTGATGAGCGAGGGGCGGTTCCGGCGCGCGTACCTCGGCATCGCCGGCGGCTCGCGCCCTCTGCCTCCGCGCCTCGCGCGCGAGCTCGCCCGCACCGCGGGCGTCGAGATCGTCGAGGTCGTCGCCGACTCGCCCGCCGCCGACGCGGGCCTGCGGCCCGAGGATCTGATCGTCGCCGTCGACGGCACCGTCGTCGAGAAGGTCGACGACGTGCAGCGCCTGATGGTCGGCGACCGGATCGGAACCGAGGTCTCCCTCGACGTGATCCGCGAGGGCCGCCGCCTCGCGCTCCGCCTCGTCCCGGCCGAGCTCGAACTCTGACCTGTCCAAAAGACAGGCCCCGCGAGGGACAACCCCCGGTGCCGGGCACCGTTGTGGAAACGTGAGGCGGGTGTGACGGAAGTGGGTCGCGGTGCTTAGAGTCCCGCCGATGGCCGACCCCTACGACGCGTATCCGAACCTCGAGTTCGACCGGCCGGCGCGGCACGTCCTACGCATCACCCTCCGCAAGGAAGGGCGACTGAATGCCGTCGATGCCGCGATGCACGGTGAGCTCGCGGCGGTCTGGCGCACGATCGGCGACGACGACGAGACGCGCGCGGTGATCGTCCGGGGCGCAGACGGCGCGTTCAGCGCGGGCGGTGATCTCGACCTCGTGCTCGACATCGCGAACGACTTCGAGACCCGCGTCCGCGTGTTCCACGAGGCGCGCGACCTCGTCTACAACGTCGTCAACTGCCCGAAGCCGATCGTTTCCGCGATTACGGGGCCGGCGGTCGGCGCGGGGCTGGCAGTCGGCCTGCTCGCCGACATCTCGATCGCAACCCCGGAGGCGAAGATCGTCGACGGCCACACGAAGCTCGGCGTCGCCGCGGGCGACCACGCCGTGATCGTCTGGCCGCTGCTCTGCGGGCTCGCGAAGGCGAAGTACCACCTGCTCCTGTGCGAGCCGCTCGACGGCGCGGAGGCCGAGCGCATCGGGCTGGTCTCCCTTTGTGTGCCAGAGCACGAACTCGAGGAGCGCGCGCTCGCGATCGCGCAGCGGCTCGCCGAGGCGTCGCAACCGGCGATCCGCCACACGAAGCTCGCGCTCAACAACTGGCTACGCGCGGCCGGGCCTGCGTTCGACGCGTCGCTCGCGCTGGAGTTCCTCGACATGACCGGTCCCGACGTCCACGAGGGCGTCGCGGCCGTGCGCGAGCGGCGCCGGCCGGACTTCGGCTGAGCCTCTAACTAGCCGAGCTCGGCGAACTCGACGGTCGGCCTCGGCAGACCGCGGTCGCGCGCGTCGCGGCCCGTCGCCATGAACTCGTCGCTGCGGACGGCGGCGTCGAACGCGTTGCGGTCGGTGAACTCCCACTCCGCGAAGTAGCGATGCTCGGGCTCGCCCATCGGGGAGCCGAAGACGCTGCCGTGGCGAAAGGTGCCGCCCGGCACGCGCTCGCAGACCTCGACGTGCTCCGCGAACTGCTGCGGGTCGGGCTCCTCACCGTAGAGTACGAACACTCTGATCATCGCTTCCTTTCGTCGAGACTGGAGGAGCCTAACGATGGCTGGAAAGCTCGTTCACTTCGAATTGCCGGCGCAGGACACCGCGCGCGCGCGCGGGTTCTGGAGCGGCGTCTTCGGCTGGAAGTTCAAGGACTCCGGGATGCCGGACATGGACTACCAGATGGTGCGCACCGGTGACGACCAGGGCGGCGCCGTCTACCCCTCGGACGGGTCGATGCGCGGCCCGATCGTCTACTTCGACACGGACGACATCGACGCATCGATCGCCAAGGCCCGCGAGCTCGGGGGGCACGCGGAGGACAAGCAGCCGATCCCGCACGTCGGGTGGTTCGCACGCGCGCGCGACACCGAGGGCAACGAGTTCAGCTTCTTCCAGAGCGACGAGTCGGTGACGATGCCTTCGTGACGGGCGCCGCCGTCGCGCTCACTGTTCTCGCCGGGCTCGCCGGCTCGGTGCAGGTCGCGGTGATGGGGAGGTTCGGCGAACGGATCGGCGTGGTCGAAGCGCTCGTGTTCTCGACCGCCGTGCAGCTTCTGCTCGCGTTCGCCATCCTCCTCGTCGGCCGCGCCGGCTTCGGCGGGCTCGGCGGCGCGTTCCGCGTCCCGGCGTGGATGTGGATCGGCGGCGTAATGGGGCTGACCGTCGTCGGCACGATCACGTTCGCGCAGCCGCGCATCGGCGCGACGGCGACGATCGGGATCCTCATCGCGGGGCAGCTCGTGATGGGCACCGTGATCGACCGCTTCGGCCTCTTCGGCGTCGAGCAGATCGCGATCTCCTGGCCGCGGGCGGCCGGGATCCTGTTGCTCGGCGCCGGCGCGGGACTCTCGCTGATGCGTTGAGCTACCAGGCCAAGGTTTGGACCGCGCTCTGGGCCGTGTACATCATCTGGGGCTCGACGTACCTCGCGATCGCGATCACGGTCGACACCCTGCCGCCGTTGCTCGCGGCGGCGACGCGCTTCATCGCCGCGGGCGCCATCATGGCCGGCGTCGTGCTCCTGCGCGGCGGGTCGATGCGGGCCTCTCTCCGTTCGATCGCGTCGTGCGTGCTCATCGGCTGCCTGCTCCCCGGTGCGAACGCCGTGCTGTTCTTCGCCGAGCGCGACACGCCGATCGGGCTTGCGTCGCTGATCATCGCGTCGGTGCCGCTGTGGGTGATCGTCCTGCGGCTCGCGACCGGTGAGCGACTGCCCGGGACGGCGATCGGCGCCGTGGTGCTCGGCTTCACCGGGGTGGCCGTGCTGCTGCGGCCGTCCGGCGGTGCGACCGTCGTCGGCGTCTTCATGTGCGTCCTGTCCGCGGTGATGTGGTCGCTCGGATCCGTGCTGTCGCGGCGGCTGCCGCTGCCGCCGGCCCCGTTCGCGGCGACGGCGTACGAGATGCTGGGCGGCGGCCTGGTGATGCTCCCGCTGGCGCTTGCGACAGCCGACTCGCTGTCGCCGTCGTGGTCGTCCGCGCTCGCCTGGCTCTACCTCGTCACCATCGGCTCCGTCGTCGGGTACACCGCGTACACGTGGCTGCTCGCCCACGCGCCGCTCGGGACGACCGCGACCTATGCGTACGTGAACCCGGTCGTCGCGATCGTGCTCGGCGTCGCGTTCCGCGGCGAGCACCTCACGTGGCAGATCCTCATCGGCGCGGCGATCGTCGTCCTCGCCGTCGGGATCGCCGTGCGCCGCGAGCCGCCGGCGGCGACGCAGCCCGAAGAGGGCGTGCGTTAGCGTGCCCCGCGTGACCGAGCACGTCGTGGGCACCGTGCTGGCCGCGGACGATCATCCGGGCGCGCGCGCGCCGTCGTACCTGCTGCGGATCGAGGTCGGCGGCGGACGCGAGGTCGAGGCGTCGGTCGAACGCGGCTCGTACTCGCCCGAGGAGCTCGCAGGGCGTCAGGTCGTCGTCGCGCTCGAGGGCGACGAGGCGACCGTCGTGGGCGCGCACTCGCACGATGCGGGACGGGTGCTGCTGCGGCCGGACCGCGACGTCGAGCCCGGCACCGTCGTCAGCTGACGCCCGTCCGTTTCGGACATGGCCTCACTCCGGAGTCGTGTCATGTCCACCCCGGGCATGACCGGTTCGGCCATGGCCCTACTCCGGAGTGCTGTGGACGCGCGGCTGCGCCGGGCCTTCGAGGCCGACGAGCTCGTCCGGCCGGACCGGGACTCGGTTCAGCTCGAGACCCGTCGCGTCGCGCAAAGCACTGAGGATCGCCGCGGTCGAGACGACCGTCGGCGGCTCGCCGACGCCTTTCGCGCCGTACGGCGCGTCCGGCTCCGGGTCCTCGATCAGCACGGACTCCACCGGTGGCATGTCGAGCGCCGTCGGGATCAAGTAGTCGGTGAAGCTCGCGTTCGTGATCAGGCCGTCACGGGTCTGGATCTCCTCCATCAGGGCGAGCCCGAGCCCCTGCGCCGTGCCCCCCTCGATCTGGCCCTCGACCTGCTGCGGGTTCATCGCCTTGCCGACGTCCTGCGCGGCGCCGATCCAGACGACGCGCGTAAGGCCGAGGTCGACGTCGACCTCGGTCACGACGCGCATGGCGCAGCAGGCGAACGCGACGTGGGAGCGATCGCCCGTCGTCTGCCCCGTCTCCGGGTCGAGCGGCGACGTGCGGGGGTGGCGGTAGATGCGCTCGACGTCGATCTCGCCGACCGGCCGGCGCAGCCGCTCCTCGAGCGCCGCGCGGCACGCGTCGCGAACGGCCCCCGACGCCATCCACGTCATGCGGGACGCCGAGGCCGAGCCGGCAGAGTCGACCGTCGCCGTCGTGTGCGGCGCGATGACGACGTCGTCGGTCCCGAGCTCGGTGCGCGCGACCTGCAGGATGACGTTGGTCACGCCCTGTCCGACCTCGGCGGCCGCGCAATGCACCTCGGCGGAGCCGTCGTCGAAGAGCTTCACGCGCGCGGCCGCGTAGTCGTCGAAGCCCTCCGAGTAGCAGATGTTCTTGTAGCCGAGCGCGAAGCCGACGCCGCGGCGGATCCCCTCGCCGCGCGTCGTGTTGCCGGCGCCGCCCGGTAGGCGCAGCGGGTCGCGCGGGAACTCCTCCGGCTCCGGCGGCTTCAGCGCGGCGGCCTGCTTGATCACCGCGGCGACCGGGAGCGAGCCGGTGATCGTCTGACCGGTCGGCAGCACGTCGCCCGGTGCGATCGCGTTCAGGAGCCGAAGCTCGACGGGATCGATGTCGAGCTCGCGCGCAAGCCGGTCCATCTGCGCCTCCGCGGCGAAGCACGTCTGCACCGCGCCGAACCCGCGCATCGCGCCGCACGGCGGATTGTTCGAGTACACGACGGTCGACTCGATCAATGCGTTCGGCACGTTGTACGGGCCGCAGGCGAAGGACGCGGCGTTCGAGCACACGGCGGTCGACGAAGACGCGTACGCGCCGCCGTCGAGGAGGATCCGCATCCGGACGTTCACGATCTTCCCCTCGCGCGTCGCGCGGTGCTCGCACCAGATCCGCGCCGGGTGGCGGTGGACGTGGCCGGTGAACGACTCCTCGCGGTTGTAGACCATCTTCACGGGCCGCGAGGTGTGCAGCGCGAGCATCGCGCCGTGGATCTGGATCGACAGGTCCTCGCGGCCGCCGAACGCACCGCCGACACCGGCGAGGTGGATCCGCACCTGGTTGAGCGCCAGGCCGAGGCACGGCGCGACCTGCTGACGGTCGACGTGAAGCCACTGCGTCGCGACGTAGATGTCGACGCCGCCCTCGCCGTCCGGCACCGCGAGCCCGGACTCGGGGCCGAGGAACGCCTGGTCCTGGATGCCGACCTCGTAGAAGCCGCCGACGGTGACGTCGCCCTGCGTGTCGGGGTCGCCGTGGCGGATCACGATGTGGCGGACGACGTTCGGGCGCGAGTCCTCGAAGTAGCCGTGCCCGCGCGTGGGGCTCTCGTCGTGCAGCGGCGGCATCTCCGTCGCACGTTCCATGTCGGTGACGGCCTCGAGCGGCTCGTACTCGACGCGGATTCGCTCCGCGGCGCGGCGCGCCTGCTCCGGGTGCTGGGCCGCGACGAGCGCGACCGGCTCGCCGAAGTAGCGCACGCGGTCGATCGCGAGCACGGGCTGGTCGGGGAATTCGAGGCCGTAGAGCTTCTCGCCCGGAACGTCGGCGTGAGTGAGGACGGCGTGCACGCCGGGCATCGTCAGCGCCTCGGACAGGTCGATCGCGGCGACGCGCGCGTGCGCGTGCGGCGACCGCAGCGTGTGACCCCACAACATCCCCGGCGCGACCAGGTCGGACGAGTACGCAAACTCGCCCTTCGCCTTCGGGACCCCGTCGACGCGCTGGACGCGCTCGCCGACGCGGCCGCGCTCGAGCGGCTTCGGCTTCGTCTCCGGCCGCGTAACGCTCATTCGGCCGCGGCCAATCTCACAGCGTCGAAGATCTTCGCGTAGCCGGTGCACCGGCAGAGGTTGCCGGAGAGCGCCTCGCGGATCTCGTCGTCCGACGGATCGGGCGAGCGGCGCAGCAAGTCGGCGGTCGCGACGACGAGCCCGGGCGTGCAGAACCCACATTGCACGGCCCCCGCCTCCACGAACGCCTGCTGCACGCGGTGCAGCCTGCCGTCCTCCGCGAGGCCCTCGACCGTGACGACCTCGTGCCCGTCCGCCTGCGCGGCGAGGACGAGGCACGCGCACACGAGCTCGCCGTCCAGCAGCACCGAGCAGGAGCCGCACTCGCCCTGCTCGCACGCGTTCTTCGACCCCGGGAACCCGAGCTTCTCTCGCAGCGCGAAGAGGAGCGACTCCCCCTCCCAGCAATCGGCCTCGCAGTCGACTCCGTTGACGCGGACGGAGATCCTCATGCCACGAGCGTCCTCTCGAGCGCGCGCGCCGTCAGCACCCGCAGCGCGTGCCGCCGGTAGGCCGCAGTGCCGCGCACGTCGTCGATAGGCGAGGCCGCCTCGGCGACCCGCTCGGGAAAGGACTCGGCCTCCTCGCGCGGCGCGGTCACGAGCACGGGCCGCGGCGACGCCGAGCCGAACGAGGCGCGCAGCTCCTCGCCTGCCGACACCGCGAGCGACACGACCGCGATCACCATCGCGTTGCGCGGCCCGATCTTCATGAACGTCTGCGGCGCGCGCGACGGCGTCACCCAGACGGCGGCGATCAGCTCGTCGGGCTCGAGCGCGTTTCGCTTCACGCCGGTCACGAACTCGCCCAGCGGGACACGGCGCGCACCGCGCGCGGCGGACGCGCACTCGACCTCCGCACCCTCCACGAGCAGCGGCGGCAGCGCGTCGCCCGCGGGCGACGCCGTGGCCAGGTTGCCGCCGATCGTGCCGCGGTTGCGGATCTGCGGCGAGCCGACCGTGCGCGACGCCTCGGCGAGCGCAGGCAGGGCGTCCGCGAGGTCGTCGCGCATCGCCTCGGTGTACGTCAGCCCCGACGCGAGCCGGAGCGCCCCGTTCTCGCGCGACCACCCGCGCAGCTCGCGCACCTCGTTCAGGTTCAGGAGCGCCGGCGGGCGGCCGCGGTCGAAGTTCAGCGCGACCATCAGATCGGTGCCGCCCTGGATCGGCCACGCGTCGGGCTGCTCGGCCTTCATGCGCAGCGCCTCGTCGAGCGTGCGGGGTGTTAGGACGTCCACGGCGCGAACTGTACGGTTCTCCTCCAATGGAGTCACCCCTTTCGCGCCGCCTGGCCGTCGCCCGCGGCGACGAGCCGGCAGACCTGGTGATCCGCGGCGGGCGCGTCCTCTCCGTCTTCACGAAGGAGTGGCTGGAGGTCGACGTCGCCGTCGCGGACGGCTGGATCGCCGGGCTCGGCGAGTACGAGGGCCGCGACACGCTCGACGCGACCGGGAAGTGGGTCGTGCCCGGCTTCGTCGACGCGCACGTGCACCTCGAGTCGTCGAAGCTGCTCGTCGACGAGTTCGCGCGACTCGTGCTGCCGCTCGGGACGACCGCGGTCGTCGCCGACCCGCACGAGATCGCGAACGTGCTCGGAACCGACGGCGTGCACTGGCTGCTCGACGCGTCCGCGGCGGTCCCGCTCGACGTCTACTTCATGGCGTCGTCGTGCGTCCCCGCGTCCGAGTTCGAGTCGCCGCGCCGCGGGCTCTCGCCCGGCGATCTCGACGCGCTGCTGCGGCGGCGGCGCGTGATCGGCCTCGCGGAGATGATGAACTTCCCGGGCGTCATCTCGGGCGATGCCCGCGAGCTGGCGAAGCTCGCGCTCGCCAGCCACGTCGACGGCCACGCGCCGGGCGTGCTCGGCAAGTCGCTGCAGGCGTACGCGGCCGCCGGGATCGGCTCCGACCACGAGGCGTTCACGGCGGAGGAGGGTCGCGAGCGGCTGCGCGCCGGGATGTGGCTGCTCATTCGCGAGGCATCGGCGGCGCGGAACCTCGAGGCGCTGCTGCCGCTCGTGCAGGAGTTCGGGCCGAACCGGATCGCGTTCTGCACGGACGACCGCGAGCCCGAGCACATCGCCGACGACGGGCACATCAACTCGATGGTGCGCGACGCCGTCGCATTCGGCATCTCAGCCGAGGTCGCACTCGTGATGGCGTCGCACCACGCCGCCGCCTACCACGGGCTCGACCACCTCGGCGCGATCGCACCCGGCCGGCAGGCGGATCTGCTCGTCCTACCCGACCTGGACCGCTTCGTCCCCGAGACGGTGCTGAAGCGCGGGCGGCCGGTCGTCGACATCCCGCGCTCCGAGGTGCCGGAGTGGGTCAAGCACACGGTCCGCGTCGGCGCGCTCGGGCCGGAGGTCTTCCGCATCCCCTGGACCGACGGGGACGCGGCGCGCGTGATCGGGATCGTCCCCGGCCAGATCGTGACGAAGTCGCTCGTCGACCAGCCGGCCGTTCGCGGCGGCGAGGCGGTTGCGGATCCCGAGCGCGACCTGGCGAAGATCGCGGTCATCGAGCGGCATCTCGGGACGGGTCGCGTCGGCCGCGGGTTCGTGCGCGGCTTCGGCCTGCAGCGCGGGGCGCTCGGGTCGACGCTCTCGCACGACGCGCACAACCTCGTCGTCGTCGGCATGAGCGACGGCGCGATGGCCTACGCGGTGCGGCGTCTCGCCAACATCGGCGGCGGAATCGTCGTCGTCGACGGCGCCGACGTCCTCGCGGAGCTGCCGCTGCCGGTCGCCGGAATCCTGTCGGACGCGCCGCTCGCCGAGGTCGTCGAGCGTTCGCACGCGATCGTCGCCGCGGCCGAGCGGCTCGGCTGCAAGGTCGAGGCGCCGTTCCAGCTGATGGCGTTCCTGGCGCTGAGCGTGATCCCGAGCCTGAAGCTGACCGACCGTGGGCTCGTCGACGTCGACCGCTTCGAGCTCGTGCCGCTGGAGGCCGGATGATCCTCGCGAACGCCTGGGTCGTCACCTGCGATGAGGCCGGCACCGAGCACGAACGGGGCTGGATCCGGGTCGAGGACGGCGTCGTGGCCGAGGTCGGCACGGGCGAACCGCCGGAGCCGGGCGAGGACCTGCGCGGCGCAGTCGTCACGCCGGGCCTCGTGAACAGCCACCACCACCTGTACCAGACGCTGACGCGGGCGCGCGCGCAGCAGTCGAACCTCTTCGAGTGGCTGCGCGAGCTCTATCCGAGGTGGGCCGGGATCGACGACGAGATGGAGTACGCGGCCGCACGCTGCGGGCTCGCCGAGCTCGCGCTGTCCGGCTGCTCGACCGTCTTCGACCACCACTACGTCTTCCCGCGCGGCGTCTCCGGGCTCGTCGAAGCCGAGGTGCGCGCGGCGCGTGAGCTCGGCGTGCGGATCGTCGCCTCGCGCGGCTCCATGGACCTCGGCGAGAGCGACGGAGGCCTGCCGCCCGACTCGCTCGTCGAGGACGTCGACACCGTGCTCGCCGACACCGAGCGCCTGGCCGCGCTCGCCGACGGCGAGTGGGTGCAAATCGCGGTCGCGCCGTGCTCGCCCTTCTCGGTGACGACGCGGTTGATGGAGGCGTCGGCCGAGCTCGCGCGCCGGCTCGGGCTCGTCATGCACACGCACCTCGCAGAGACGGTCGAGGAGGACGAGTATTGCCGTGAGCTCTACGGCTGCACGCCGGTCGAGTATCTGGAGCGCGTCGGCTGGATCGACGGCGACGTCTGGTGCGCGCACTGTGTCCACCTCTCGGACGAGGACGTGCAGACGTTCGCGCGCGCGGGCGTCGGCGTCGCGCACTGCCCGACGTCGAACCTCCGCCTCGGAGCCGGAGTCGCGCCGGTCCGCGAGTTGCTCGACGCCGGCGTGCGCGTCGGCCTCGGTGTCGACGGCAGCGCGTCGAACGAGCGCGGCGACCTGTTCGTCGAGGTGAAGCAGGCGCTGATGGTCGCGCGCGGCCGCGGCGGGCCGGACGCGATGACGGCCCGCGATGCGCTGCGGCTCGGGACGCGCGGCGGAGCGGCGGTCCTGAAGCGCGGCGACCTCGGCTCGCTCGAGCCGGGCAAGCGCGCCGACCTCGCCGTCTGGCGCACGGGCGGCCTCGAGTTCGGCGGCGCCGAGGATCTCGTCGCGAACCT